>CAKSBI010000013.1 GCA_934437985.1 uncultured Lachnospiraceae bacterium | reverse complement strand
CTTTCAACAACATTAACACTTTCCGAGTAATCAACTCCAGAATCTAATATTGCAATCCTGATTTTGTTACCCTGACCGGCCAGATTGCCGTCTGTCTTATCTGTACTATCAGCTTCAATAGCCTTAAGATTCCATGTAACCTCTGCACCATATTTCTTCTCATCCTGTTTAGTTTCTGCTGCACTACCCTGCGCTTTAGCAAAATTTTCTGTAGGCGTGCCCATAATCATTGATGCACATAATGTTAAAGCTATTGCTTTAGTAATCATCTTCATCTTCATGTACTATTTCCCCTTTCTTTCACTCAACTTACTTATTCCTTCAGGCTTCTTTTCCTCATAAAATATTCCACTGCAAAACTCTGAAGCAACAGGTGCCGCTGCAACTGCCATTGCCACCACTAACATCATTGTTCCCTTAGATGCTTTCTTAATTTATTTCCTCATATTTTAGTTCTCTCCCTTTATCACTATTTTATAATTCATGTTATGCTATTATTATTGTTATGCTCTTTTCAGACAAACTGAAAGCTAAGCATAATAACATATAGAAAAATAAAATGTAAAACTATTAATATATAGAACGATATACATTATTAATAGAATAGCCTGAATAATAGAATAACTCGAATAATAGTTTATTCTCATTCTCTATTAATGCTATCAGCTTTAATATTACAAAAGATATTATTATAACAAGCATACATGCATACTCTCACAGTTCAGAAAATACTAATGCTTCAATAACTGTAATACCAAGCATAACAATATACATTTAAAAATATTTTTTACGCGAAATCCTCCTGCATACAATCATGAGACAACAATGACCAAAGTAATCATCTTATTTTCTTAACAGTTTTTCTGAAACCTTAGTATAACGATTTCTTAATAACCGGACTTTTTACGCTGAATATTTTTGTGAGTGTGCTATTCTAAAAACGCAGGCGTAGCGGGCTACGCTGAGGCTTTTAGGATAGTACAATCGCGAAAATAGACAAGTAATAAAGTCCAGTTAATTAAAAATCGTTATACTAGGCTCTGATAAGAAAATAAAAGAAGTATGTTGGAACCAGCTATTGCTGTGGCTAAAACAAGTGCCAATGTAGCCAGTCCCATTGATGATCTTGATTTTGTAATAAAACAACTTATTCAAAAAACAATGTTACAATATATACAACAATTATAAAGTCAAAAACCCTACACATTATCTGAAGATTTATGATTTATTTTGTCAAAAACCCTGCAATTATTATGGTTAGTTTTCTTCCATACATATTTGTAGAATATAATTGCAGCAATTCCACCTGATGAGTTCAATATAACATATATATGTTTTCTATAAATATCCTATACCCTCTTGTCGGATCATTTACGAATACATGCGTTACAGTGCCAATAAGCTTTCCTCCCTGAATGACCTGGTTGCCGCTCAATCATGTGTCAGGTAAGGAGCAACACTTTTTTATTCTTCTAAATTATCCGTTGCCACTCCCTTTGACAATTCACAGACTTTTTTTGAGTACAGTTCCACCATACGCAGAAAGTAATTTACCCGGATTTCAAGTATATATCCGGACATAAGTCTGCCTGTTCTTCCGTAAGTGGATTTTCCTCTATCCTATTTGATGCATAAGAACTCTTTTTTAGGGAATTTTTCCTTAATTTATTTTTCGTCAATGGAGGCAATTTCTTTATCCGCATTACCAACCATTTTTACATTTGTAATTATCTCTTATTTTTGCTCCAGCATGTTTTCTATAAATATCCCATACCCTCTTGTCGGATCATTTACGAATACATGTGTAACAGCGCCAATAAGCTTTCCTCCCTGAATGATCGGGCTGCCGCTCATTCCCTGTATTATCCCTCCGGTACGCTCTAACAGCTCTTTGTCCGTTATCTTAATAATAAGCCCTTTATTATCATTGCTTCCACGGTCTATATCAATAATCTCCGCATCATATTCAGATATCTCGTCTTCCAGCTGGCATATAATTGATGCCTTTCCTTTTTTTATCTCCTGGCGGAGTGCCACAGGTATTGGCTTTCCGGCAAATTCCGCTGTGTCACAATCCTCACTGATCCTGCCGTATATCCCAAGCTCTGTATTCTTATCTATACTTCCTATACGCTGTGCTGAAGTCTCAAGGATCATTCCCATTAGTTCGCCGGGCGCACCATTCTGTCCTTTTATTATCTTCAGGATTTCAGTATTGTATATGTTACCCTCTCCAAGCGTCATAAGTACACCTGTATCAGAATCTGTCACCCCATGCCCGAGTGCCCCATAAGTATTGTCTTTTGCAATATAGGTAAGCGTTCCTATGCCCTGCGTATTCTCTCGCACCCACACGCCAAGCATATTGCTGCCATCCTCTGATTTCACTATCGGAAGCTTTATCCTGCTCTCAACGTCATTACGTCGTATTTTTATGACAACTTCATCTTTTTTTACCTTCTGCAGCAGCTGCTGCATCTTCTTTATTGAATCCACTTCTTTACCGTCGACCGCAACAATGTAGTCACCTGTACGGATAATCTGACTGGCCGGTTCGTATTCAAGACCATCAATCCCTTCTACAGTACCTGTACCAAGAACAAGAAGCCCATTAGTGTCAAGCCTTATTCCAATAGCGTTGCCACATGGTGACAGGTAAGTTGAATCAATAACATCAAGCGATACCTTTTTGACATCAAACAACCCAAACAGCTTCAATGACATCTCATAGCTGCCCTTAGTATCTGACTGTACCGTAAACGGCTCCATAAGTGAAAAATGTATTTTCTTATTATCTGCATTACGCGCATTACTGATATTAATAACCTCTTTTGGGCAGTTAATCTCTGCTGTGGCCGGAACATCCAGATCCAGCTTATTTTCATCATCAACGTATACCTTAATCGAATCGGGAATTTCTGATGTAATACTATAGATATAAAAATATCCTAGAAATATAAGATTAATTATCAGAACAACAATCAGTGTTCGACGATATATTTTAAGTCGGTCCATGAACCATCTCACCTTTCGGGCATAATAATCTTCAATATTATGCCCTTATAGGTGATTATGTATTCATCGTATAAATATCTGTACCTGTTAAGTCAGATACCAATAGTAAAATTAAAGATTCTCTTCTTTCCATTTTATGGCAAGTTGTTTCATTTCACATGCGCTGTCAAGAACTGCATCTGTAATTACAGCACCGCCAAGTATCCTTGCAAGTTCTCCGGTTATCTGTGACTCCTCAAGCAGCCTGATATCCGTTCTTGTACGTCCTTCATTTACAGTTTTCTCAATGATAAAATGATCATCTGCCATTGAAGCTATCTGTGCGAGATGAGTTATACATATTACCTGATGGGTCTTTGAAATCTGTGCAAGCTTCTCTGATACCTTCTGTGCGGTTCTTCCACTTATTCCTGTATCAATTTCATCAAATACAAGGGTATGTATTGAGTCAGATTCCGCAAGAACAGACTTAATTGCCAGCATTATCCTTGATAATTCACCGCCTGATGCTACCTTTGCAAGAGGTCTTGCCTGTTCACCCTGATTGGCAGATATCATAAACTCAATGTAATCCATTCCATTGGCAGAATAATCACCATCTGCTTCCATAGCAATATCAAAACAGTCAGACGGAAAATTAAGCTCTTCAAGTGCTTTGTTGATAAGCACAACTAATGAATCAACGGCTTTTTTTCTGATATCTGAAAGCTGTCCTGAAGCTGCAGCCAGCCTTTCCCCGGATGTGTCAAGCTGCCTTTTAAGTGCAGACATATTAGTTTCATAATATATATACCTGTCACGCTTCTCACATATTTCCTCATAATGCTTCATAGTAAGCTCATATGTCCCACCGTACTTAGCGTACAGACGCCGCACCGCATCAAGCCTCTCTTCAATACGCCTGTATTCCTCTTCATCGAATGAATAATCATTCACATAATCTGATACATCTCTGTTAAAGTCTGCAAGAATGCTGTCAATATCAGTAAGCGCACGCTGGTACTGGCTCATTTTATCATCAAGTGAAGCAACTTCATTAATATACATCATTGCCTCTCCGATAAGACCTGCCGCAGCGTTATTATCATTTCCCGTAAGGGCATACACCTTACCCATCGAACCAAGAATACGTTCTGAGTTACTTAACCTTTTGTACTCTTCTTCAAGACGTTCCTCTTCGCCCTCCACAAGATTAGCATTCTCAATTTCACTTATTTCATACTCAAGAAAATCAAGTTCACGCTGCCTGTCATCACCTGATATTGACATATTCTCATATTCACGCTTTGTTTTACAAAATTCATTATACAGACACGCAACCTCAGACCTGACTGACCGGGCCTCGCTGCCTGCATATCTGTCTACTATATCCAGATGTTTATCAGGATATAACAGTGACTGGTTATCATGCTGTCCGTGGATATCAATAAGAATACCTGCTATCTTTTTCAGAACACCTACGGTTACAGTCTCACCATTAACCCGGCATGTACTCCGCCCATTAACAAGCTTTCTGGATATAATAAGCTGACCATCTTCAGGAATTATATCAAACTCCTTAAGTAATTCCCATTCCTGCGTCCCCGGTGTAAAAGCCATCTCTACAAGTGCGTATGATTCACCTGCACGTATCATATCCGGCCCCATCCTGGCACCAAGAGCCATGTTTATTGAACCTATGATAACAGACTTGCCAACACCTGTCTCACCGGTAAGAATATTAAGTCCATCCCCAAACTCAACCTCTACATCCTCAACTACAGCAAGGTTCTTAACATGAAGATATGTCAGCATATACCATCCCTCTTCTTTCTACAGTGAGTTTTTCTCAATAAACTCCTCATAATTCTTAATAAGTGTATCTATTCCTCTCTTATCAGTAAGGAAATAATTCATACCATTCTTATCTACATGGTAGAAGTTTGCACCATCATATGGCATATATTTTACAACTACATCCTCACCCTCTACAGGATGATATGTTATTGTAAGTGCCGGAATATCTGAATCATCAGCTTTATTCTTATCAGCTTCCCCGGAGTAAGTTAAAAGGTATGCAAATGAATACAGATTAAGTGCATCATCCTCTTCAACTTTTTTGCCATTCGCATAATATACATTAATGGTATCCTTTTTCTTTGGCACAGAACCCGGTTCTGCCGTTGCCTCCGGCTCTTCATCCCTGCGCTCAATTACAAGCTTTTTATCCCCAAACTCAACATCATATCCCTTAATCTGGTCAATAAGCTTGGAGTATATACATACATCAGCTACTTCAAACGGGGTAAATGCATATAATCCCTGCGCATCAGAATCCATAGTATATACATTGGATGAGCCTTCAGGCCGTACGTAGAAAAATGTTTCTTCACCTTCTGTCTGGGGTTCGCTTATATATAATGTTAATTCGTCATATTCACGCTGCTCCTCAGGCACAGGTGTTGACGAAGCCGAACTATCCTCTGACGAGGCGTCATCCGTATCACCGGAATCCTCTTCCTCCACACCGGTAACGGTGTAATACTTAATTCTGATTGTTGCTTCCGGATCATCAAGACCATACTCTGAATAATCGTCAGTTCCAAATGCAACACATTTTTTTAATTCCATTGAACCATACTTGGTAAGCATTGCCTTCCACTTATCGGTATCTGCAAGCACATTTTTATATGGCCTGGTTATCTCCCATGTATAATAACCATTGTCAGCATTATCCCCAAAATAACGTGCTGAAAACTCTCCATTGTCTTTAGACTTAACATCAACCTCTGTAATATAATCAGAGTTGATACCTACTTCATCTACGATCTCTGTCATCTCTGCAAGGGAGTACTCCAAAATATCATAATAGTTTGCTGACATTGAATATATCTTTTTATCATCATCAACCATCGCATAATACGCTGAATCTTCAGTTGTGACTTTAATACCGAATTTCAATGTATGTGCAGTTCCGTCAGAACAGCTGACCCTGTAGCTGAGCGTAACAGACTCATCATCAAGTCCGTACTCTGCAGGATTTGATGTATCCTCAGTAATCACCTTTATTGCAACAACAGATGACATTGCACTTTTTATATCGTCGATATAACCGCTGTTCATCGGCCTGTCTGTACCCTTCATTATCCAGATATCATCCTTTGATACCATGTCTGTCGTCTCACCATTATATGTGTATGAAATCTCATTAATATCATCAGAATTCATCTCAAACAAAGGAATCGTATCTTCCTTTTCTTCCTGCTCTTCTTCCATGGCAAGCTTATCCTCCTGGTATCCTTTAAATAACATATAGCCTGCTGCCATGGCAATAAGAAGTACGGCCATAAGTGCCATAGTGATAATCTGCTTTTTCTTCATTAATGTCTCCTCCTGAGAATCCATAATACGATTCCAATTCCAAGCACTGTAACCGGCAGGACAAATATTACAAGGACGCCCCACATTGTCGCCTCTTTTGTATCTACATTAAGAAGAACCGAATCAAGGCTTCTCTTAGGGATAGTAACTGACTGTTCCTTATCGCTCATCCAGTCAACTGTGTCTATAAGAAGGTCAATATTAGTATTATTATAAAAATCAATCCAGTCTTTCTTAAACATGAACGGACTTGAACAGATAACTACCTTTGATGACTTATCCTTATAAGTATCTGAAGCCTGTATAACAACATCAAACGGACCTGAAAGATCCCCATCCTCTTTATCAACCACTTCTGATTCCGGATTAACCTTTGCATACGAATCCTCTGTTGATCTTACAATTGGATTAACCGTTAATGTACTTCTGTATTCAGATGAATCCTGGATTGTCAACGGAAGTGATACCGGGGCAATTACAAAATCATTAAGCTCAAAATCAGCCGAGATTCCTTCTGAATCAACTGACTCATAAGTAGACATAATATATGTCGGATAATTCATGATAAACTGCTTAGGCTCACATACAATGGCATTCTCAACATTTACTCCATAATACTCAATCAGTTTATAATAATTAGTCATATCATTAGTCGTATATGCAACTGTAAAAATTGCCTTACCGCCATTATCAAGATATGACTTATACATATTAAGCTCATCCTCACTGATGTCTGCTGTAGGTCCGTTAATTAACAGGACATCACAATCATCAGGAACCGCAGTCTCTGTCCTTGCATCAAACTCTACAAGCTCATAGTTACCTTTTTTGATAAGCTCCTCAACCTCATCATCAATAGCAGTCTCTCCATGAACAGATATGGTATATATCTTCGACAGTACACCGGTTGTAACATACTGTATAGCTGAAGTAATCTGTCCCTCTGCATCAAGTGTTGTACTGTAATCATAATTATAAGTCGAATAATTCATTGAATAATCTTCAATGTACATATCACTAAATGCAATAAACTTACTTGTCTTCTTAGTTTCATTAACAACTATAACGTCATTACCCGTAACCTCGCTGTCCGTATACTGCGCAGCAAACTGCGGATACAATTCAGGATCTTTCCAGACAACCGATATATGCGAAAGCTTACCATATTGGTTAATAACGTTCTGAAGTACCTCATACTTATCATTTTCTTTTGCAAGAAAATATATTGTAATATCATCCTCTAATGTTGATACATATTCCTTCGTTGCGTCTGTCAGCGTATATAAATCCTGCTTTGTAAAATCAAGCTTAATATCCATCTTTGTCACAAACATATTGATTATAATAACCATTGCTATTACAAAAACAGTTACTATTGAATAATACATACCCTGTTTAAAATTCCTGCCCAAAGACCTTTTCACTTTCTTATTATCTTCCAACCTGGCCAACTCCTTTCTATATTAACTCCATCTCTTCTTTTTGATTCTCATAACAGTAAGGAACAAAAATACGAATATAACGCTGATATAATATACCATGGCAGATATATCCATAATTCCATAATAAAAGCTCTTGAACCGGTCTACAACCGAAAACCAGCCGGCAATACTACCGATCAATCCGTCATAAAGTGATGGTTTCAGGAAATAAACAAGTGCACATGCAGCCTCACCGGCTGCGACAATAACGGCAGTTACTACAAAATTATGCATCATAAAATGTGCAATAACTCCGATCAGCAATACAATAACTCCCATAATAATGCATACGGAAAGGTTATCATTTGGCAGGATACTCGTAACACTTGTCATAATATAAGTCAGTATCATTACGATAAATGAAATAACCGCTGCAATTACCTGGCTTTCTGTAAGTGATGAGATAAATAATCCGATGGAAATATAAGCAGCGCCCATCAGGAAAAAGCCTGCAATAGAGCTGTATGAACGGACAACCTCAGCATCACCATAAAGCGACATAATAAGCGGATATACGCACATCACGGCAATATCAATTCCAAATAATGTAAGAAGCGCAAGGTATTTTCCCAAAACAACTTTTGTTATGGATATTGGTGCAGTCAGCAAAAGCTGATCTGTCTTCTGTCTGTTTTCCTCTGCGATTATTCTCATAGTAATAATCGGGATTATAAGTATAACAAGAAATGATATTGAACTAAGTACTGATGAAAAATCTGCAACCATATTAAGCAGGTTCACAACGAAAAAATATATTCCCGTAATAAACAATATGATTGCAAGAAACACACAGCCAATCATCGATGAAAAATAAGCTTTTAATTCTTTCTTATATATTGCTCCCATTATTCAACACTCTCCTTTAATTCCTTATTCAGTGTCTTACGTCTTATATTCTGGTTACTTCCGCCTTTTGTAAGCGACAGGAATATCTCCTCCAGTGAAACCTCATGATATCTCATCTCTATAATAGGGGTATTCATAAGAGCCATCTTATTAAATAACTGCTCTCTCACATCAAGATTGTCATGCGTCTTTATAACCATCCGTATCTCCGAATCATTCTCTCCCGGTTCATACTCTACAGAGCTGATTCCCGAGATTGCTTCTACTGACTCCCTTACTCTGTCCATATCTCCTTTAACTGTCACATAAAGCTCCTTTGACTCCTCCATAACCCTTGCAATGTTGTCCGGTGTATCATATGCCATAAGCCGGCCATTGTTAATAATGATAATCTTATCACAAACCGCACTTATCTCCTGCATAATATGTGAACTCAGTAATATAGTATGTTTTGTACTCAGGCTTTTGATAAGCTCCCTTATCTCAATAATCTGGTTAGGGTCAAGTCCGACTGTCGGCTCATCAAGAATAAGCACCTCCGGGTAACCCATGATCGCACCTGCAAGACCAACTCTCTGCTTATATCCTTTTGAAAGGAACTTAATAAGTCTGTCCTTAACATTATCAACCTTTGTAAGCTCCATAATATCACTTATCATCTTTGCACGTTCAGACTTCTTAACCTTTTTAAGCTCTGCAACAAACTTCAGATATTCAGCTACCGTCATATCAGGATAAAGCGGCGGCTGCTCCGGAAGATATCCAATGCTTTTCTTAGCCTTTTCAGGCT
The DNA here is from genome assembly GCA_934437985.1 of uncultured Lachnospiraceae bacterium. Classification (GTDB taxonomy): domain Bacteria; phylum Bacillota; class Clostridia; order Lachnospirales; family Lachnospiraceae; genus V9D3004. The sequence goes on along the minus strand of CAKSBI010000013.1, from coordinate 42,729 downwards.
CATCAAATATGTCATGCCCATTGATGATTGCCTGGCCTGAAGTTGCGGATATATAACCTGTTATAATATTCATTGTTGTAGACTTACCGGCACCATTAGGTCCGAGGAAGCCCACAACTTCACCGGCTTCTACCGTAAAGGACAGGTCATTAACTGCGACATGTCCAAAATAATCTTTAACAAGATTTCTTACTTCAATCACTTTTTAGTCCTCCTTTTAACATTTGAGTCCACGCTCTAATACCATACTATATATTAACTTTGTGGGGAAAATGTGAACAATCAATAACATAACATATAATATTCAATACCGTTCCAAACACAAGCATTTCGATTATTTTTTCAGAGGAATATACAGCTGTTAAATACAGATATACCGGATGTAAAAACCTGAAATATGAAAATACCCTGAGACTTATAAATGCTGAACTCAGCCCAAGCATCATGATAATAAGACATGGGGTAACAACTGCCATGAGCCCGGGTGTCCTGCATAAACGCCTTACCAGACAGCAGTATGCTGCCGTAACATACATAAATGCGAGCATACATACCAGTTCATTAATAAATGATGTGGTTATGCCCGAAAAGATTAACCCTGCCATCATAATAACAGCTGCAATAATGATAACAACCATATGATATCCCAGCTCAATTAAGACCCCATGCCTGTTGCTTACCCTGTCAAATATCCCATTCCTCCTGTCGAGCATGTAATACATGCAGTTTACCAGTCCACACAGCACAAGCCACACCGCAAGCATTCCCCTTATCGGCGCAAGGAGATAATCACTATTCCCCTCTGCGTCCTGACCATCAATATACTTTCTCCGGAACAGCTTCTCTTCTGCCTTATTACCCTCATATGTTTTATACAGGGCATCGTCAGTAATATCATTTCCTGCTATCTCATCATGTACATAATTAACATATATCTGATAATTGTAATAAGGATATATGACACTGTATAAACGTTCCCTTGCCAGCATAAGCGGTATGGAATCTTCTCTCTCAACCACATTTACAACCGGCTTAACCCTGTGGGAAGCCGCGGCTTCGGACAGCACATTACCAATATCTTCATCAAATATCCATATTGCATCCGCATTTCCATGCTCCAGGATATCCCTTGCAGCATTTTCCGATTCAGCCTTCTCATACTGAATGACAGTCTCACTGCCAAGCAGGTCATTAATTATCTGCGATGATATCTCCGTTCCGGCAGCATTACATAATATAATACGCAGCACACCCTTGCTGCCACCCGATAAAGCATTCATTGCTATTACCATTAATGGTGCAGCAAACAGTACAAGAACAAAGCTCCATTTTCTCAGAAGCCTCCTGTTAAGCATTATATACCATACCGGTAATCTCCTTATTTCCATACATACTCTCCTACGGCTGTTTTTTTAGCCGGTGTCCTCTGACCAGATATATTATTGCTACACATAATATTGCATATAACAGCATCCCAATACTGTTGACCATATCTGTCTTTCCTGAAAAAAAAGATGCCATATATTTTACTGCCATCTTAGGTGGCATCACACTACTGATATTCCTGACTGATTCCGGGAAATACTGCTCCGGATAGAAGCATCCTGACACATATCCGATGCATATACCTAAAATAAACTGAAGCAATATGCTTCCAATCAGATTATCTGCAATTTCATATATAAGCATCTGAATGACAGTAATAAATACAACAACAGGAATTATATAAAAAAACATCCCCCAGAGTTTTAAAATTGCATCACCGGACCACTCGTCTATATACATTATTTTCAGTAAGAATGCAAAGGTCAGTGATATCCATACACATAATGTTGTACATAATGACAATAATAAAAATGGAATATATTCTCCAAGTATCTGCCACCATATTTTACCATTCCGTGATAAGCTTATCCTCTGAAAATCCCTGTTTCTCCCATTAAAATACATACAGCTGTTAATCCCTGATAACAAAAGAAATACAACGAATATACCGCACAGATAATATGCAGCAGCAGACAAATTATAGCTTATACCTGAAAACTCAAGCCTGGAGAGCCTTTCGCGTGTCAGAACAGAATTAATACATCTTGCATTAATATCAACAAGCTGTTCCTTTGAAAGATGATTTTTACCATTAACACTCCTGTTAACAGCTTCTGCTGCATATATAACAGACTGTGAGCCTGTAACATAACCGGAGTAAGAATCAACAATCTCCTCCATAACCATACCAATAAGACCGGAATCCCCCTCACCACATACATAATCCACCCTGATATCATTGCTGCCATACATCACAGAATCCACAAAGCCATCGGGAATTACCATATATGCAGTAAGCTCTCCTTTTTTTACCATTGAAGCTGCTTCATCTTCATTCACCTCTGTAAGCTCGACAATATATCTTGTGGAATCCATTGACTGCAATGCTGTAATACCATATTCAAGGTAAGAATTCCCAATCTCCCCAACAACACCTATCTTAAGCTTAGTATGTTCGGCTGAGTTGTTTTGAACCAATACATATATCCCGGACAGCACACAGCAGCATAAGAGAATGACACCTGCAATAATAGCAGGCAGCAGCTTCAACATCCGTTTCATATTGATCAGATAATAACGATATAAACCTTCCATGATACCCTTTCCGGAAACAATTCATCTACCCCGCTTAAAAAAATGAGAGATACATCTTCTATTATGGGTTACAACATACCTGCAAGCCTGTGGCCATCACCATCATACTGATATTCTTTCAATTCCCCTGAGCGCAGAATATAACATGTATCACACATCGCAATCTCACTCAGCTCATGTGTTACCATAATAATTATGCCCCCACTACCTGTATAAGCCCTGTAGTAATCATATATCTTTTCCCTGCAGACTATATCAAGGGCTGCACACGGCTCATCAAGAAGCAGTACCTTTGGACTATTAATAACAGTACATCCTATGGAGAGCCTCTTCTTCATTCCACCTGACATTTTTCTCACCGGAACTTTAATAAATTCATTAATCCCCAGCATCCCAAGCACCCCGGATTCAAGCTCCCCAAGAACCATTCTCCTGTCAGCCCACAGTAACAGATTATCCCAAGCCGTAAGCTCCTCTATCAGGGGGTTACCCTGTGGAACATATCCGATTATATCAGTACGGATTTTAGAATCAGCGAACAGATTACAGCCATTATAAGAAAACAAACCCGAATCTGCACTAAGAACACCTGATAAAACAGACAATAAAGTAGACTTACCGGAACCATTGCTGCCAATGATTCCGATAATATCCCCTTTTTTAGCCGAAAAACATATATTATTTAATACCTCTTTGTGCCTGTAGCTTTTGCACACATTTTCAACACTTAAATCCACATTCATATTATTTTATTCATGCTACATTCCCATTGAAAGCAGCGCAGTATACTGATTAATAACATCCATTATCTTACTGTCAACTCCAGCCTTCTCAAGAGAAGCAGTAACTTCATCAAACTTCATTGCTGATACCCATTCCATGATCTCTTCTTCAGAATTAAGTGTAACCGTATCATCTGATGCAGGAACTTCCAGCTTCTTAGCAGCTCCTATCCCGCACGATATGCTGACAGTTGCAAGGGAAGTACTGTTGAGATGTATTACAACATCTGTATTGTACTTCTCCCTGTTGCAATCCATAACAAGGTCTACACCAAGACCTTCCATTCCTGATACACCGGCTTCACTCATAATACTGCCAAGGTCATAACTTATTGTTCCTTTAGTCTCACCCTTTGCAGCCGCATTAAGATCAATATCTTTCATGGAATAAGCTACTGCAGTCATCCCGGTGCCTGAGACTTCACACTCGCAATCCATTATACCATCCGAAATTGTACCTTTCCCGGTTACCTTCATAAGCGGAGTATCCATTCCTGTATCCGATGTATACATTGCAAACTCAAGACCAAAGTCCTTACCATCAAGCGGCATAGCATATTCAACCTTTATATCCGCAACATCAATAGTTCTTCCGGTAATTGCCCCATCACTATTGATATAAGTTACTATTTTCCCCTGAACTTCGTTATCTCCATCTTTTTCCTCAAGAGCCTTTATAAGCTCATCAAGTGATGATATAAAATTATTATATACCTCTGCACCCGAAATACCCTTCATTGATTCTGACAGATCACCAAATACCGAAGCATCTGCACCGGCAAGTATCTTCTGTACCGCATCAACATTCTTAGTGAGTATAAGCTCAACATCCTTATCAGTCTTAAGGGTGTTAAAGACATCAAGGCACATTCCGGTAAGTGTATCATTATCAAGTTCAATAGTATAAGCTGTACATGCCTGTGAAATACCCTCTGCAGCCAGCTCCGTATCTTCGGTATTAACTTCTTCTACACTGTCAAGAATAGCAGTACCATATCTTACAATAAGCTCCCTTACAGTACTATCCTCAGGCAGCTCATTGAAAAGTGAGTCAATTGTATCCACAACACCTTTAACATCAACCCCTGCATCTGCAGGAACTACTGCCTGCTTATCTGATAATTCAGGAATCCCAAAATAAGCCTCCCTGTTGTCGGATGAATAAACAGCATTAACAGATGCAATGTCCACATCATTAATATTAATCCTGCCATTAATACCATACACACCATTATCTGAAATGATATCAGCGGTAATACCTGCCTGCTCAGCCCATCCAAAATCATAACCGGTATATGAGCCGAGCATGCCCATGTATGGCTGTGCACCATCTTCAAGCCTGACATCCATATTGTATGAATATGTCTTATTACTAAGGTCACCCAGTACATACTTAATATTGTCGTATGCCATTGCGCTCCTGTCAGCAATCATTTCAAGGTTATCACGCTCAATGGACTTATAATATTCTGTCCCTGAACCAAATATTTTTGTAAAAAACCTCTTAATACCCGATGCATTAGCCACGCATACTACAGCCAGGACTGCAGCTGCCGCTATCACCGGGATCAGAATCTTCATTAACTTTGAAGACTTCTTTTGTGGCGGGATATTATTCATGCCATAATTATTATCCATGCCACTGTTATCTGCACCATTCCCATAATTATTGTACATGTTGTTATTATTCATGCCGCCATTGCCGTTATTATTAACATTATTATCCATATTGTCCTCCCACATAATTAATTGTAAACAGATTGTAACACACAGTATTACAAAAAGCAACACAATTCTATAAAAAATTAAAAAAACGCACTATTTTACCTTACTTCAATCTGGCACATCTTCATCGTTGTGAGCGCCGCCTCATGGCTTTCAGGCGTAACTCCTGCACAGCACTTTGAATCAACACAGACATTAATCCCGGGAAATGCTGCCTTTATGATCAACGCATTTGAGACAACACATATATCTGTACACAGGCCAATTATCTCAACCTCCTCCAGATTATAATCCTTCCAGCCCATATACCCAAAGGATGTCTTGTCAATATGGACAGCATCCGGAATATCAAGTTCTTCCGGTATCATCCAGCCCTTTGTCCCCTTTATACAGTGCTCTACCGGCAGATGCTTTCCTTCATATGTATTCAGATAATCTGCCCCATGTGTATCCCTTGTAAATATAATCTCATTACCGGCTGCCTTATACTCCTCTATCTTATTCTTTACATTATTTACAATAGCGGCAGCCTCTTTTGTTCCAAGTGAACCATCAATAAAATCATTCTGTACATCTACCACGATCAGTGTCTTAACCATAAAAAAACCTCCATCTTATTCCACAGCCCCTCAATATGCAGCATATATAACCTCCGGTTCCACATATCCTGAAGGCCGTTTGCTTCCTGCCAGTGTCCGGCATTATGTCATTTACATCATATTATAACGTGATATAACTTGTAAAACAATACATTGCATACTTTAAACAATATATGCTATAATAAATAAGTATGTGCAAATACATAATAAGAATAAACGGAGGAAAATCGTATGAAAATGAAAAAACTTATTGCACTCGGACTTGCCGTTACATGTGTATTAACATCATTTACAGGATGTGGATCAAAGGACGACAATGCAGGAAAGACAGATGCCGAAACAGCTGATACATCGGATAATTCCGACACAGCTGCAAGGACAAAGCTTACTGTTGGTTTTGATGCTGAATACCCACCATATGGATATATGGACGAAGAGACCGGGGAATATGTCGGATTTGACCTTGACCTTGCTGCAGAGGTATGTTCAAGAAAAGGCTGGGAGTTAGTTAAAACTCCTATTGACTGGGACACAAAGGATATGCAGCTTAACTCAGGTTCTATCGACTGTATCTGGAACGGCTTCACGATTAATGGCCGTGAGGACGATTACACATGGTCAGAGCCATATGTAGACAACTCACAGGTTGTTATCGTAAAAAATAACTCAGGTATTGCTTCCCTTTCAGACCTTGCAGACAAGACAGTTCTTGTACAGGCTGATTCAGCAGCCCTCAGCGCACTTGAATCAGATGACCACAAGGAGCTCACAGCTTCATTTGCAGAGCTTAAGCAGGTTGCCAACTACAATACAGCCCTTATGACACTTGAAAGCGGCGGAGCTGATGCTGTTGCACTTGACAAGGTAGTGGCTGCCTTCTATGTAAAAGATAAGGAAGATACATTTACTGTATTAGATGAAGAGCTTTCTTCAGAACAGTATGGTATCGGCTTCAAAAAAGGCAACGAAGCCCTTCGTGATGAAGTACAGGCAGTACTTATGGATATGGTAAATGATGGTGCATTTGAAGATATCGCTAAAAAATGGGACCAGCAGGATGTAATCTGTCTCGGAAAATAATAACTGCATATATGATTTTTTTTACCTGAGGAGGAGTCATTTCAAATGGATATTTCATTGATAATCCAGAAATTACTGGATGGAGCACTTGTATCGCTCGAAATCTTCGTAGTAACACTTGTTGGTTCACTGATACTCGGACTGTTACTGTGCTTTGTGCGGATGTCAGGATTTTTTGTAGTGAGGCTGCTTGCCAAGGCTTACATATCAGTCATGAGGGGAACACCCCTTATGCTTCAGCTGTTAGTAGTTAATTTTGGTCCATATTACATATTCGGAATAGCAATGCCTCCTTCTTACACCCTTATTGCAGTATTCATAGGATTCGTCCTGAATTATGCTGCATATTTTGCAGAGATATACCGTTCAGGAATCGAGAGCATCCCGGTCGGACAATATGAAGCTGCCAAGCTGCTGGGATACAGCAGGTTGCAGACTTACAGATATATTGTTATGCCACAGGTGGTAAAACGCATCATACCGCCTGTAACTAACGAAACAATCACACTTATAAAAGATACTTCCCTTGCTTTCACACTGTCAGTTGCCGAGATGTTTACAATGGCAAAGCAGATTGCTGCAGCAGACAGGACAGTAACCGCATTTATAATTGCCGGTATATTCTACTATATATTCAACCTCATCGTTGCCGGCGTCTTTTCAAAACTAGAGAAACGTATGAGCTATTACAGATAGGGGGTCCGCTGATATGAGTTTACTTGAGATCAATAACATCAAAAAAAGCTTTGATAAGCTTGAGGTTCTTAAGGATATATCACTTAAGGTAGACGAAGGTGAGGTACTTGCCATCATCGGTCCATCCGGTTCCGGCAAGTCTACCCTCCTGCGCATCGCAACAATGCTTGAGACAGCAGACAGTGGTGAAATCATATATGACGGCCTTCCTGATGCAGTTACGGCAGATAAGGCAGAGAAAAAAAAGATACGTGAATATTTCGGTCTTGTATTCCAGAATTTTAACCTGTTTCCACACCGCTCTGTACTACAGAACGTTATGGATGCACCGGTAAGAACTAAAGGAATTCCAAAGGAAAAGGCAATGGAAGAAGCAATGCTGCTGCTCGGTAAAATGGGTCTGGCCGACAAAGCATCAGCCTACCCACAGCAATTATCAGGCGGCCAGCAGCAACGTGTATCTATTGCAAGGGCCCTGGCCCTCCACCCAAAGATACTCTTCTTTGATGAACCAACATCGGCACTTGACCCGGAACTCACAGGCGAGATTCTCAAGGTAATAAAAGACCTTGCCGCAGAGCATATGACAATGGTTATTGTAACACATGAGATGAACTTCGCCAAAAATGTTGCCGACCATATCATCTTCATGGATAAAGGCGTGATTGCAGTTGAGGGAACACCTGAATATGTTTTTAATTCCGATAACGAAAGAATGAATGAATTCTTGGGAAAACTGAGCGAGTAACGTATTTTCGTAAGCAAAAGCTGTGGGTACATTATATCAATCGTGTACCCACAGCTTTATTTTTGTGTGCAGCCGCCGGAATAAAGCGGTATCTCTATTATTGTTATAGTATAATTAAAGCGATGCTTCTAATGTCTCACGTACTGCCTTAATAAAATCCCCACTGTTAAGAACTGTTACATTATCAAGGCTTGTAATAAGGGCAAGATCCTTTGTCATCTTACCTGACTCAATTGTTCCAAGTGTTGCACCCTCAAGCTTATCAGCGAAAGTCTTAAGCTCCGGAATGTTATCTAACTCACCACGCTTACGCAGTGCGCCTGTCCATGCAAATATAGTCGCAACAGAGTTAGTAGATGTCTCTTCTCCCTTAAGATACTTATAATAGTGTCTCTGTACTGTTCCGTGTGCTGCTTCGTACTCATACACACCTGTTGGTGATACAAGAACTGAAGTCATCATCGCAAGTGAACCACATGCTGAAGATACCATATCACTCATAACGTCTCCGTCATAGTTCTTACATGCCCAGATAAATCCACCCTTTGCTTTCATAACACGCGCAACAGCATCATCTATTAAAGTATAGAAATATTCAATGCCTGCTGCTTCAAACTTATCCTTATATTCAGCATCATATATCTCCTGGAAGATATCCTTGAAATTATGGTCATATATTTTTGAAATAGTATCCTTTGTTGCAAACCAGAGATCCTGGTCAGTATCTAATGCATAATTAAAGCATGCCCTTGCGAAGCTTGCAATTGACTTGTCCTTGTTATGTATTCCCTGAATGATTCCCGGGCCGTCAAATTCCATGATAGTCTTCCGTGTCTCATTGCCGTCCTCATCAGTGAACACCAGTTCAGCCTTCCCGGGACCCGGAACCTTAATCTCAGTATTCTTATATACATCACCATATGCATGACGTGCAAGTGTAATAGGCTTCTCCCAGTTCTTAACACATGGCTCGATTCCCTTAACCTGAATCGGGGCACGGAATACCGTTCCGTCAAGTGCAGCCCTGATCGTTCCGTTAGGTGACTTCCACATTTCCTTCAGATTATACTCTGTCATACGGGCCGCATTAGGTGTAATTGTTGCACATTTTACAGCAACGCCATACTTCTTAGTTGCTTCCGCAGAGTCTATTGTAACCTGATCGTCAGTTTCATTACGGTGCTCAAGTCCAAGATCATAATACTCTGTCTTAAGATCAATAAACGGAATAAGCAGCTCATCCTTGATCATCTTCCAGAGAATACGTGTCATCTCATCTCCGTCCATCTCTACGAGTGGTGTTGTCATCTTAATTTTAGCCATGTAATTATCCTCCAATCTGTCTTCTCAACACACAATTTCCGCTGTTAATTCTATCACATATAAAATAACATAGCAAGTTACAAATACCATCCTTCATATACCGGACATAAGGAGCGGCAAAGGTCCCCGGCATCATATAATTATTAATTTGTAATAATATAAAAAAAGTGATAGAATATGATTATATGTTATATGTTATAATCTATACCAGACGAAAGGGGACACTATCATGGAGAGTTATAGTGACAAGTTTCAAAAAGAAATAACAGGACCGCTGCGGCTGATTGTCATAATAATACTGACTTTGTCCCTGCTTCTTGCAGCATGGCTTGAGATTGACAGATTCATGGTTGAGAATTCCATGCTTGAATCAGTCAGCTATAATAATGTTAATTCATGGTTCAGTGACCAGATACATATTCTTGACTCAATAACTTCCGGAATAACCTACGATACAGATGTACTTAACAATTATGATGCCACCCGGAAGTATCTTGAAAAAAATGCTGCCGGAAAAGACACCATTCTGTCCGCATATATCGGCTCACCATCATTTCCATCTAAGATGATATGCAGCGACGGATGGATTCCGGAGGATGATTATGTTGTTGAAGACCGTGACTGGTATCAGGGTGCCATGGCTGCTAATGGGGTATTTATTTCAGAGCCTTATGTTGATGCCACTTACAATATACTTTGTATATCAATTGCAAAACCAATCGATGGAACTGACGCTGTTATTTCAATCGATATCGACCTTACAACACTTCAGCAGACTATTGATTCATTCTGCACAGGGCTCCAAAGTGTTATGCTCGTATCAACAGACGGCGTGATCGTAACCTCCCCTTATGAGGAATACACACTTTCAGATAAAAGCTCAACTGAATTTGCAGCTACACCGTTTGGCAGGGCCAGTGAGACAGGCAGCAGGCTTATCCGTACTTCGGGTATCAGCTTTTCTCTTTCATCAGTACAAAAGCTTAGTAATATCCCATACAGTCTCTACTGCGGCACAAGCACAGGCAATATCTGTATAGAACTGCTGATTCTCCTGGCAGTATACGTAGTGATCATTATCCTGACTATAATCATTATGAAAAAAAAGATTGCCTCAATTGTCACAAAGGGCTTTGTACCATTTGAGAATATTAAAAAGAAAATACTACGTCTTGCAGAATGTAATCTTGATATGACGTTCGATGACGAAACCAATATATCAGATATCAAGGAGCTTCAGGATTCCCTTAACAATATGGCTGTTACGCTCAGAAGCTATATACACGATATAGACACAATCCTTTCTGAGATATCTGCCAACAATCTGGGTATTAAAAGTAATATTGAATACCATGGTGACTTTGTTGCAATCCAGGACTCGATTAACAATATAATCGATAAGGTCCGGAGTATACTTTCAGAGATCAACTCAGTATCCACCAGTCTTAACCACTCCTCTGAGCAGATAGTTGTTACTGCTGATGAGATGGCGAAAAACAACCTTGAACAGTCAGATTCAATCAACGAATTGCGTGAAAGCTTCATCAGGTTCAGCAATGAAATGGAACGGATAAATGAGACAATAATTGCAGCCGGAAATGCAATTACAGAAAACAGTGAAGCACTAAATCAGATTGGCGAAACCGAAATGAAAAATCTTTCAGAAGGAATGCAGAATATTAATGACAGCGGCTCACGTATTTCAGGGTTTATAGAGATGATCGGTGATATATCCTCCCAGACACAGCTTCTTTCACTTAATGCTTCCATTGAGGCTGCCCGGGCCGGTGAATCCGGAAGGGGTTTTGCTGTAGTAGCTGAAGAGATAAGTAAGCTCAGTGAAGATACGATGAAAGTCAATCATGAAATTGAACAGACAATTAAGACTAATAATACATATATTAATGAAGGAATAGCCACGGTTGAGAAAACACGGCAGACGCTGCTTCAGTCCCTTGAAGACAATACCCGCATGGCAGCACAGATGAAAGAGATATCTTCCACTCTTATTTCCTTATCAGAGAAGCTTTCAGACATTGACTCCGCACTGAATAATTCGGCAAAATGCAGTGACGGTAACGCGGCACTTACCAATGAATATCACACATACACTGACAAGCTTATGTCATGCTCTGATACACTTAAGAGTAACGTTGAGAAATATAGATTAAATTAAAAAGGTGGTTTAATTGCATAAAATACAGCGTAAATACAATTGTATATTCATTATATTATGCTTAATAATGACATGCATCAGTCTTGATAATATCAGGATTAACAACATGTCATCTGTTAATGATACCGTTTATCCGGCTTCTTCCACCTGCATATCCAGTTCATGCAGCATCACAGATGAGGATGCATGCACTCTTGACATGTTAAGCAGCTCATACATAAACCAGCTTAACCAGAATAACCAGACCTCACTATTACGTAATAATTCTCAAAGAAAACAGGATAAATCTGGTTCCGGCTTCTCACTGCATTATAATGCAAAGACACTGCCGTCACCACTTTATTTCTATACATCTGTCTGTCATTTTAATCTGTCAGACATTTCAAATGTTACTGATATCCTGCAGTATATCCACGATAAGGACGGTAAAAAAAAGATCTGATATTTATTAATCAGTATGGCCTATATACAGATAGGCTTATTTGTGTACACTTTTTAATAGATATCGGAGGAAAAATATAATGAATCTTTTTGTAATAATATTTATGATACTTGACGTAATAGTAGGCGGAGGTTCAATACTGGCATTTGTACTTACATTTTTGGGAACTATATTTTATAAAATATATAGAAAAGCAAAATACGGAGTATCACTTTACGATTAATAATCATTAAAACAATCAAAGAAAACAACCCGGTTTCGGTTACCGTAAAACGTGCCGTATATTATAGACAGCATCAGACATTTTCTATCCGCTGCATACACAGAGTGCAGCATATGTCTGATGCTGTCTTATTTTACCTGTTGACACACCCGAACATATGTGCTATTATCTAATCAGAACATATGTTTGCAATCAATTGAAGATACTTTATTTTCAATTAACGATGGAAGGATTATTATGGTCACTGAAACAACTATTAGTAAGCTCAACATATTGTCAGCAGCCGCTAGGTATGATGTTGCCTGCACATCAAGCGGTGTAGCAAGATCCGGCATCGGAACAGGCATTGGCAACTCAATAAGTGCCGGTATCTGTCACTGCTTTTCAGGTGATGGAAGATGCATATCCCTGCTCAAGGTACTTTTTACCAATGAATGTGTATTCGACTGCAGGTATTGTATTAACAGACGTTCCAATGATGTTCCAAGAACCTCATTTACCCCTGAGGAGCTTGCTGACCTTACTATCTCCTTTTATAAAAGGAATTATATAGAAGGATTGTTTTTAAGCTCAGGTATTACGCATTCTCCTGATGAGACAATGGACAAGATATATCAGACTATTCTGCTTCTGCGCAGCAAGTACCAGTTTCACGGATACATCCATGTAAAGACTATCCCCGGTGCGGATGAAGCCATTATTGAGAGAACAGGCTGGCTTGCTGACAGGATGAGTATTAATCTTGAGTTTCCTACGGCTGACAGTCTGAATGAGCTTGCCCCTCATAAGAACCGTAAGAATATTCTCACACCCATGCGCAGTATCCAGCTGCTCAGAGACCATGACAGAGAATATCACGGAGAGCTTATGATCGGGCATCCTTCATATGATGGAAGCCGGGACAGAACCATGAAGATTGAAACCACCGGCACTGCTTTGGAAGCTGCCCCGGATGCCCACACAGCCGTCCAGACATGCTGTTCAACATCCACCACAGACCATGCACTATCCTCTTCTGCCCACACTATATCACCTGCCACAGCAGACCGGCAGCCACCGGCTGCCAATTCACGCAGACGGTTTACAAAGCCTGCCGTTATGCGTGCCGGTGATAAGCGGTTTGTTCCGTCCGGACAGAGTACACAGATGATAATTGGTGCGACAGATGATACTGACTATCAGATCATCAAGGTAAGTGAATCACTGTATGAACGTTTTGACCTTAAGAGAGTATTTTACTCAGCATTCATGAATGTCAATCATGATCCTGCCCTTCCTGATACAGAGAAGGGACCGGAACTGCTCCGTGAGCACAGGTTATACCAGGCTGACTGGCTGCTTCGCTTCTACCGGTTCAGTGCCGATGAGATTCTTACACCTGAACATCCTGTACTCAATACACTAATAGACCCCAAATGCAACTATGCGCTTAACAATCTTGGTCTGTTTCCGGTAGAAGTTACAACAGCTTCTTACCATACATTGTTACGTGTTCCGGGTATAGGGGTAACCTCTGCAAGAAGGATTATAGCTGCAAGAAACCATGCCCCATCCGGCAGACTGACATTTACTGATCTTAAGAAGCTTGGTATTGTGCTCAAACGCGCCCAGTATTTTATAACCTGCAGCGGCAAAAGCATGATACCACTAAAGCTTACGCAGAGCTTTATATTAGCCAATATTGTTGGATTACAGGATTCCATTCCAAAGAACCTGACAGCAGAAGAGATATATACGCAGCTGTCACTGTTTGACGTCACAGACATAGTTGACAGCAGTATTGAACAACTGACAGCAACAAGATAACAACAAGGAAAATAATATTACAATGAACAATAATCCAGATAATAACACACCACATAACACTACAGTACAGAAACTCACAGCATATATCGGTACAGCTGACAGCGGTATTATATCAGCAGCAATAACACCTTATGAGAATCCTGCAGACAAACCACGCAGGGTATACCTGTGCGATGACAGCCCTGAGGGAATTCTCTCTGCCATATATGATGCATGGACAGGAAGGTATGGCCACTCACACAATTATATACAGCTTTATTCCTCCGGAGACATTAATATGTTTTATGAATATATTGAAACCAGCCCAGACCTTGCCAAAGCACAGAACATTGCCTCGGCAATCCGTCAAAAGATTTCCGGCGGTTTTTATAGCCTTGTGGAAGATTGTCTTATGTCTAATGAAAAGACACGGGCAGATGATATATACAGACTTATTATACTGGGTTTTGCAGTCGGTCCGTCTGCCGTCTCATACCTTGCTTTTCCATCTATCCGGCGTATAATGAAGATTCAGAAAAATGTATGGAATGAATACCACCATTATCTTGGTTTCATAAGATTTGAAGAATTACGGGACGGAACATTATTTGCCAGATTCAGACCCCATAACAATATAATCAGCAAAGTAATTTCCCACTTTGCTGACAGGTTTCCCGAAGAAAATGTTATGATCACCGACGTATCCAGACATATTGTAGCAATCAGCAAGAGCAGCATTATCCGCTATGCCATAACCGATATTGACTTTGAGAATATCGCATTGCCAGTCTCTGCGAATGAAGAGCTGTTAAAAAAATTGTGGCATAACTTTATCGCCTCAATAGAGATAAAGGAACGCCACAATCCTGACCTGCAGAAGCAGAATATGCCTCTTAGGTTCAGGGAATTTACTCCACTATAGCCAGCTTACATACTGAATGCTGCTTCCTGCAACAAGCCTTTTTACCTGCTGCAAGCTTTTTTATATGATATAAATGCTATCTGACCTGCTGTGCATCCATAAGTTCACGAATTACATCTGCAATCAATTTAACAGTCTCTGAAATATTACTGTTTAATACACTGCTGTCCCTGGAAAGATGCTCTACCTCATTCGCAACAATAGTAAAACCACGTCCGGCCTCCCCGGCTCTTGCTGCCTCAATGCTTGCATTAAGCGCAAGTATCTTCTGCTTATTCTGAATCCGGTTAAGCTGATCTACATTAGATTCTATCTTCTTCACAAGACTTTCACAGCTTGCAATACCATCTGACAGGTTATCAAGAAGGTTGTTACGATACTTTTCATTGTAGCCTGCATTGATACAGTTATTCAATGCATCACCAAGAAGATATGCCGCAGCATGGATACCTTCTTCAGTGAAGACATTAACCTTTCTTAATGCATCTATATACTCATCCTCATTGATATCCAGTTCTCTTGCAACCTCACGGAACTTTTCCTCATCCGGATTAGCAGGAAGTACCTGTCCACCAATAACAGCACCCAGCTTTACATCATTTAACATCAAATCTATACTGAAATCAATCAACCCTGCATGACAATGATAAACTCCACTACATTCCTTATCGCATTTTTCACAACGCTTTTTTCCTTCAGGGCTCTTACGTGTATATTTCATACAGAAATCAGTAAAATTATAACAATCAGATATATAGTTACCGTCTATATCTACCGCGACTGTTGCAAGTCCTGTTGCTTTTGCCCAATTATGCATAATCTCATGGAACTTATTCATGTCAGTAAAGTCTTGTATCTTCATATATATTCTCCTCTCGTAGTAAGCCGCACCCATTACCATATCTTTTTATATATTCTAACATTCTTTGTTAAATATGTCTATAAAAAGGGTTTTTCGTATATTATGGTATCGGGGTCAAAAGCCCCCGCCTTGATGCCTGCGGATTGTTCCGTGCTTCGCACTCCCACAATCCTACCCAATATTCGCATATCGTGGAATTATCTTTTTTTATATTCCCTCAACGCCATCACACATGGCGATAGTATCAATTGAACCATCCTCATTATATTTAAACTCAGCAACGCACACTGACCTGTGGAACAGGCTTCCACCAGGAAGCCCGGCTGTGTGGTAGAACAGGTATGAATGTCCTTTGAAGTCGGCAATTCCCGGATGATTGGTAAATGTACCTCCCTCCTCTGTCATCAGGACCCCACCATATACCCATGGTCCTGTTGGTGATGCTGATGTTGAATACGCAAGATGTTCTTTGCGCTTATTCTCGTCAGGCTGTATTGCAAATGCAGCGTACACCATGTAATACAGGTCACCACGCTTGTAGAACCATGGTCCTTCGGCGTATGATGTCCCGGTCATGTGACCGCCCTTACCAAATGCTTCTTCTGTCATTGGAACCTTTACAACTCCGACTTCTTCATTATATGAAATCATATCTTCATTAAGAAGAATGTATCTGAGTTCCGGATTACCAAAGTACAGATAAGCCTGTCCATCATCATCTATATATACCGTTGGGTCAATATCGTTCCAGTCTCCCTCATCAAGCAGTGGATACCCAAGATCCCTGAATGGCCCCGTAGGGCTGTCAGATACGCCGACTGCTATTGCCATTCCACCATCCTTTTTATGGACCGGACAATAAAGATAGAACTTACCATTACGTTCAACCGCCTGCGGAGCCCACGCCCTGTCTTCTGCCCAGGTAATATCATCTAATGAGAATACCTTTCCGTGGTCGGTCCAGTTTACCATGTCTTTTGTTGAAAAACAGTGCCAGTCAAACATAGTATAAAAATCATTTATCAGCTCATCCTCATCATGGGATGTATAGAGATACAATGTATCTCCGTAGACCATTGGTGCAGGATCAGCGGTATATTTCGATGTAATAATCGGGTTCTTGCTCTTCATAACATCTTCTTCCTCCAAAATGTATTCTATGTGTTGCCCACATTTACTCCATACTATGCGTGGATATTATGTTCCATGCATATCACAATACTATTTCATTATACACTAACATATACCATTTATCCATACCTTATCTGTCAGAATATCCACCAATATTGCTTAATCTTCAGATACTAATGTCTGTATACATAAATAATAAATATACCTGTGTGGCATTCTCCTATATATCCAGCCCCCTGACTTCTTTTCTTACCTTCAACACCATCGATGGTGCCACCGATAATTCATCAACACCCATCTCAACAAATGCCCGGGTAAGCTCCAGATCTGCACCAAGCTCTCCACAGATACCGGTCCATTTCCCGAACCTGTGTGAATTGTCAACAACCATCTTTATCATCTTTAGTATTGCCTTATGATGTGGGTTGTAAAATGCATCAAGCTTTTCATTCTGGCGGTCAATTGCCAGTGTGTACTGCGTCAGATCATTAGTACCGATACTGAAGAAATCAACAAGCGGTGCCAGCTCATCACTGATCATAACTGCTGCCGGTGTCTCAATCATGATTCCCTGCTCCGGCAGTCTGTATGGAATTCCCTCATCCTCCAGTTCTGAACTTACTTCATTAACGATATCCCTGATCTGCATTACCTCTTCAACAGAAATGATCATTGGATACATTATAGAAAGATTACCACTTACAGAAGCACGGAGCAATGCACGAAGCTGCGATTTAAATATATCTTTTTTTGTAAGGCATATACGTATTGCCCGGTAACCCATTGCCGGATTTTCTTCCCGGCCAAGCTTAAAATAATCCACCTTTTTGTCGGCACCTATATCAAGTGTGCGGATGATAACCTTTTTCTGTCCCATTGTCTGCAGAACCATACGATACGCTGCAAGCTGCTCTTCCTCCGTTGGAAAATCATCACGCCCAAGATATAAGAACTCACTTCTAAAAAGTCCGATTCCGCCAGCATCATTTTCTATTACATAGCCAAGGTCACTGACATTCCCTATATTGGCAAAGATACTGATCCGTTTTCCACCAATGGTAACATCCTCCTGCCCCTTTAAGGTTTCTAACAGCTTATGTTTTTCGGCTTCCTCCTCTATCCTGGCTTCTGCCTCCTTCTGAACCTCTGCGGTGGGAGCTATAATGATCTGTTCATTAATACTGTCTACGACCGCCAGGGTACCATCCTCAAGCCCATCCGGCTTCATATCCACACCCACCATTGCCGGTATATTCATCATCCGTGCAAGAATCGCTGTATGTGAGTTGGTAGAACCATGAACTGTAACGAATGCAAGAATATTACTTTTATCCATCTGCACTGTTTCACTCGGAGTAAGGTCATCAGCTATAATGATAGAAGGTTTATTAAGCTTAGCATCCCCACCGCCTTTTCCTCCAAGCAGCCGGACAACACGGTTAGATATATCCCGGACATCAACAGCCCTTGACTGCATATAGTCGTCATCCATTCCGGCAAACATCGAAGCAAAGTTTTCACCGGTCTTGGCAACAGCATATTCAGCATTAACGTGCTCAATCAAAATCATATTGTGGATTGCATCAAGATAATCCTCATCCTCTAGCAGCATCTGGTGTATTTCAAATATCGCTGCACTTGATTCACCCACTTCTTTTACGGCCTTTTCATACAACTCCCCCAGCTGCCCCATGGCTTCCTCCTTTGCCTTGTTGAAACGTTTAAGCTCTGCATCACTGTCTTCTGTCCTGTACCTTTTTACCTGGTCATCATCCTTTCTGAATACAATGATCTCACCCATCGCAATTCCTTTATATACAGCTTTTCCGGTATATTTCTCCATAAAAACACCCATTTCCTTTCTCTTGATGATGTCACTGTCTTTTTAATATGGCCAGCCCTTAAATTACTGCCTGCAATAACATTTTTATATTTAGATGTTCACTGAAATATAGTTACCTGATTACTATTCCCATTTTAAGTAAATTCTATTTAAAAAACTGCTGCGAAGTACACCTCGCAGCAGTTTTTCTTATCTATACCTGCATAATATCCTTACCATCAGATACATCCTGTATGGTAATACTGCCCAGATAATCAGTAACTACCTTATATAACCCTTTATATACCGGTAAGGTTTTACATATTTCACATTTATCACACTGATTAATATCATCTTCCATACAGCTTACCGGTGCAAGACTCCCCTCAGCACTTTCAAGTACTTCCCTCACTGTGATCTCTGATGCCGGTCTTGCAAGCTTATATCCACCGCCATGCCCCTTGTTTGAGATAAGCAGCTTACTCCGGTTCAGGAAAGGAATGATCTGTTCAAGATATTTTCTTGAAATATCCTGCCTCTCTGACACTTCCTTAAGTGTAACAAACCCATCAGAATTCTCTGCCAGATCTACAAGTAATCTTAACGAATAACGTCCTCTTGTCGATATCTTCATACAAACATCTCCTCTACAATAGCATATTTCCAACAATTATACCCATATAATTACCAATGACATAACCTAGGCAGCCGACCAGAAGTGCCGGACCTACAAGCTCATCCCAGCCTTTGGCAATTGCCATTCCCGCTGCTGTTGTCGGTCCCCCGACATTTGCGTTCGATGCAATAATAAGCGTCTTTCTGTCCATATGAAAAATAAATCCAAAAACAAAGGTGAACAGCATATTAAAAGCAACAATTACAAGTGCAAACAATAGCATTAACGGAGAATTTTTAATAATACCCATTACTGATGCCGGTGCCCCGATCACGAATATAAAGCAATATATAAAAAATGTCCCTATTTCCTGCAGCCCTGCCAGCTGTCTGATCTTTTCTGAAAAAACTGTTGAAAATACAACAGAAAATGTTGTGATCCACAGATATCTGTTACCACCTAATGAATTCAGCGCCATCAGCACCCCATTTGAATCCGGAATACTTTTTCCTAAAAAACCTGATATCATATCCGATATTGCAATTATAAAAACTGAAACCGCAATTCCAACAGAAAAGGCTTTTACTGACAACTTCTTTTGCCCTGTGACACCGCATCCGGAGCCCGGTTTTCCTGAATCACTTATTTCAGCACATGCCGTATCAACATTCTTTATTGTATTGCCTGCGGTCTTTGAATTAACAGGTATGGCTAAAAGAACCAGAAAGTATACCGCCATATTGAGATTATCTGCAATCGTTGCCGCAGACACACTTTCACATGATACCCCGAAAACAGAACCAAGCACCGCAAAATTAACACTTCCGCCAATATACGTTCCGGTCATCATGGCAGCAAGCCCAGGAAGTTCATTGATGGCACCTTTAAATATCAGATACGATACCAGCGCACCCACTACAGTTCCGGCTGCCCCGATTAAAAAGGCTGCAAGCAGCTGCCCGGATTCACTGCATATTTTTCTGATATCTGACTTAAATAACAACAGTGGCAGTGATAATGGCAGGCAGTAATCCCATACAAAATCATATACAGGTGCTTCCGCCGGTATTATGCGTATATTTGCAAGGATGATCGCCAGCAGCAATATAATAACAAGCGCAGATATCCTGGCTGCCCATCTGAATCTGCTTTCCAGCCACACGCCAAATGCCACGCAGCCTGTCATGACAAACAGCAGTATCCACGTTTCCCCCGAACCAATCAACGACATATAATTCCCCTTCAAAGCAATTAATTAATACATTCCGGCTGACAGTTATTCCAGCAGCCACCTGGCAACATCCAAAGCATGATAAGTTATGATCGCAGCAGCCCCCGCACGTTTTAAGCCTATCATATTCTCCATAACAATCTTCTTTTCATCAATCCATCCGTTTGACGCTGCTGCCTTTACCATAGCATACTCACCGCTTACATTGTATGCTATTATCGGAATATTGTAGTTAAGGTAAATATCCCTGATAATATCCATATAAGCCAGCGCAGGCTTCGCAATAACAAAGTCTGCCCCCTCAAGTATGTCCTCTTCAACTTCACGTAGCGCTTCCCTTCCGTTAGCAGGATCCATCTGGTAGCTCTTCCTGTCACCAAATCCCGGTGCCGAATGTGCTGCATCACGGAATGGGCCATAATAACCTGATGCAAACTTTGCACTGTATGACAATATTGGAATATTGGTGAAGCCCTCCCTGTCCAGTGCCTCACGGATTGCCGCAACACGCAGATCCATCATATCACTTGGTGCAATAATATCCGCTCCTGCCTCTGCATAGCATACAGAAGCTTTTGCAAGCAGCGGCAGTGTCTCGTCATTTAAAACCTCACCATTCCTGACAAGCCCGCAATGTCCATGCGCCGTATATTCACACAGGCATACATCTGCAATTATAATAATATCGGGATATTCCTTCCTGATCAGCTTTATTGCCCTTGGAATTATTCCATCCACGGCATATGCACCGCTTCCGGTCTCATCCTTGTGCTCCGGTATCCCGAATAAAAGCAGGGCATTTATACCAAGGTCTGCAGCTTTCTTCACCTCATCAATTAAGCATTCCAGTGAAAACTGGTATATACCCGGCATTGATGCAACAGGATTTTTTACGTTTTTTTCCTCTGTCACAAATATGGGATATATCAACTGTTCTACAGATATAGAATTTTCCCTGACAAGACTTCTCATATTTTCATTTTTTCGTAATCTTCTTGTTCTATCCATTATTTTCCTCTTTTATTATTCTTTTATTGGCAATTAGTAATCTCATTTTTTTACACTTATGACTATATGTCACATGTCCATCTGCCGGTTACCGTTTATCAGCTGCAATAAGCCCTTATAGCTTGCGGTTTCTGCTTCTTCAAACGGCCTATCTGTCTCTTCTTTTATTGCTTCTGAACACGTTGGCCCAATAGAATATATTTTATCAGGAAGTACGCCTTCTGACAACTTTACAAATCTCCTTACTGATGAGCCACTGGTGAATATTATACCATCAAAGTCACTCCAGTCAGCCTTATCATAGCTTTTACATCTGTTTTCACCGTCTTCACCGGCAAAATCATCGTTTGCGGCATTCTCATAACATACAAGCTTTTCAAAGCTGCATTTTCCACCCAGATATCCACCGGGTTCTTCATCTGCCCCTCCGGCTCCGAATAAGGTAACCCTGACCACACCGGATGCTTCATCAGAATGCTCTGTATTAACAGTATTCCCGGAGCTTTCAATCTCATCAATAAGACTTCTGTACAATTCCCTGCTGTTTTGTATCTCAGGTATAAGGTCTGCCTGCAGGGCAGCCTTTTCCAGGGTCTCTGCCGTCTTTTTGCCGACACAGGCTATCCTCGCATTTGATACAGCCCTTATGTCAAGCCCTCTTTTCTTCAGGTTCCACAAAAATGTATTAACACCATTCTGGCTTGTGAATACTATCCAGTCTGACTTAAAGCTGTTAAAAAATGCAGCTTCCGGCACCTCTACGGGAACAATTGCACCTACCTTAACTGAACATATCTCTGCGCCCTGTTCCCTGAGCTCCTGTTCTAATTCAGAATCAAAATGTCCCTGTCTTTTAACAGGAATAATTCCTTTGTCATATGAAAAACAGAATCTCTCAATATATGGAACAATGTATTTTCTGCCAAATAATGGTCTTGATTCAAAGAAATCAAGGCTGCCTGCAAGTGTCACCACATTTCCAACTACAATTATAGCCGGTGATACAAGTCCTGCATCCAGTACCATCTGATAAATGTTACTAAGGTTACCGACCACTTTTTTCTGTCTGGCAGTTGTTCCGTTAGATATAACTGCCGCAGGGGTATCTGCCGGCTTTCCGGCTGCCATCAGTCCATTTGCTATCTCTTCTGTATGTGATAATCCCATCAGAAACAGATACGTAACAGAATCATCAAGCAGTCCGGCATAATCAATATCTGCCATTTCATCTCTTTTGCTATGTGCAGTCACAACCTGAAAGCCCTTTGATAAGCCTCTGTGGGTTATTGGAATCCCTGCATCCGTAAGAGTTGCAATAACCGAACTGATTCCCGGCACAACCTCAACTTCAACCTGTCTCTCCTTCAGATACAGTGCTTCTTCCCCACCCCTGCCAAAGACGTAAGGGTCTCCGCCTTTAAGACGCACGACCATATTATATTCCCCTGCTTTTTTTGCAAGCAGCCCGTTAATATCATCCTGCTTCATCGTATGATGATGATTCTCTTTTCCAACATATATTAATTCACAGTCAGACCTTGCGTAAGCTAAAAGCTCACTTGAAGCAAGCCTGTCATACACTATGCAGTCAGCCTGCCCAATATACTGTTTTCCCCTTAATGTAATTAACAGCGGATCCCCTGGACCCGCCCCAATTAATATAACTTTTCCACTCATATTCTGTTCCCCGGTCAATTCCTGTTATCCAGACAGGCATTTTCATCAATCAGCTTATCAGTCAATCCTTAAGCTTCGATAGTATCTCTGCCACAACCTCATCTGTAATCTTATCAATATCAGCTTTTTTGTCTACTATAACTCTCTTAACAGACACAAGCTTACTTCCATCCTGTCTGCCAAAAAGCGCATAAAATATACCTTTTGAATCATAATATGCACCGATAGGATAATGGCAGTCACCACCAATTTTTGCAAGGAATTGTCTTTCTATCCCTGCTGCATAATCAGCCTCCCTATCAGCAAACGCATTTAGCTTATCAAGTAATTCTGTATTGTCCTTTCTCACTTCAATGGCTAGTATACCCTGTGCCGGTGCCGGGATAATATCATCACACGGCATATATTCCGTAATCTCAGCCTCACGCTTAAGCCTTTTTATCCCCGCAGCGGCAATAATAATACCGTCAAGCCCCTGTTCCGGGTCATACAGCTTATTAATTCTGGTGTCTACGTTACCACGGATACCGACTACCCTGATATCAGGCCTCAGCTTCTTTAGCTGATATTCCCTTCTTTTGCTTCCTGTCCCTATAACGGCACCCTCCGGCAGTTCTTTAAGACTATCCGCAGCCTTTAGTATTAATACATCCCTGGGATCCTCCCTTGTCCATGCCCTTGAAAACACCAGACGTTCATCTATATCACCCGGCATGTCCTTCATAGAATGTACTGCCATTGCAATCTCCCCGGACAACAGTTCTCTTTCTATCTCATCCGTAAATATCCCTTTTGTCCCTATCATCTCCAGTGCACTGGCAGGATTCTTATCTCCGGCCGTACGTATTATCTTAATCCCGAATGTATCCTCCGGATATGCTGATTCAAGAGTTCTCTTAACCTTCTCCGTCTGTGCAAGTGCAAGCTTAGAACCTCTCGTTCCTATCACATAATGCATATTATATAATCCTCACATATTATCTGTCATCCTGTATTATTGAATTAATGACATTAGCACCGTCAGCTGCCGCTGTGATTACCTGCCTCAGCTCCTTGGTCCTCACATCTCCTGCAACGTATAAGCCCTTACAGTCTGTCCTTCCATCCTCTCCTGCTTTTACATACCCGGCAGCGTCACACTCTGCCAGTCCTTTTACCAGCCCGGATTCCGGCACCATTCCTACTGCAATGAAAACGCCATCCACATCAATCTCATTATCATTATCAAGGACAAGCTTTTCCACCTTATCCTTACCGGCAACCGCCTTAACATTAACACCTGTAATTATGGTTACATTTTCTCTGCCACGCAGCTTTTCCAGTGTCGTATATGCGCCCCGGAAGCTGTCCCTCCTGTGTATCAGTGTCACATGCTTTGCTATGTCCGACAGGTACAGTGCATCATCTAAGGCCGTGTCACCGCCACCTACAACGGCTACAGCCATACCCTTAAAGAAGCTGCCATCACATGTTGCACAGTATGATACACCTTTTCCCTGCAGCCTCTCTTCACCATCTACATTCAACATACGGTGATGTGCCCCAGCACAGTATACTATGTCAGCTGCCCTGTATAGTATCTCATTCCTGCGGACCTTTATTGCCACCTCAAATACTTCCCCTAAGCCGTCAGCTTCTATACCTGAACCGGATATCCCGGTGTCAGATATCTTATTGCTGCATACTTTCCTGATCGACAAAACTGTTCCATTTTTAATCTCTGCACCAAGGGAAAGTGCGTGCTCCCTGAAATGCTCCCCAAGTGTATATCCATCTATATTATAGTAACCAGGGTAGTTGTCAACCTTACTGCTTAGTGCTATCTGCCCTGTTCCTTCATATTCTTTTTCTATAACAAGGACTTTTTTACCTGCCCTTATTCCATATATTGCTGCAGTAAGTCCTGCAGAACCACTGCCGATTATTATTATATCATACATTCCGGCCACCTCAAATACAATAATTCAAGACCATGCTTTCTTCCCATTCCACAAGGTCCTGAAGACTTATCCCATCTATCACGCCATTTATAGCATCCTCAAGCTTTTCACATATCTTTACCGTAACATCGTAGTCATCCGCAGGCACGTACTCGCTGACAAACATATTACTCTCCATCTTCCTGAGTATTATTCCAACCGTAAGCTCCGCCGGATCACCATTTAATATATAACCGCCATGCGGCCCCCTTACCGAGCGCACAAGCCCCGAAGAATTGAGGACACTGATTATCTGCTCCAGAAACTTTTCAGAAATGTGCCTTCTCTTAGCTACCTCCTTCAGCCGTATCGGTTCCCCTGTATTATATTTAGCCAAATCAACCATAAATAAAATTGCCCCTCTTGATTTTGACGAAATCTTCATACCGTACACCCTTTCTACATACCGGAATACTTTTCAATATAACTGCGTATATCCTTACTGTTAAGAATCCTGTTCTCTTTATATGCAGTCTCAAGCAGGCTGTAATACACTTTTTTACGTAACGATGGTTCCGTAATCATTTCCATAATTTCGCTTCTGTAATGTCCAAGTATCTCCAAATTCTTTTCGTAATTGTCAGGAATGCCCTGTCTGAGCTTCTCTTTCAGATACGCTGCTCCTGCAGGAGAGTTACCGCCGGTAGATATACTCACCACCAGCTCGTCCCTTTTAATTATAGCCGGGAAAATAAATGAACAGGCATCCCTTATATCCACTGCATTAACAAGAATCTGCCGTTCATTACAATCTGCTGATATCCTGCGGTTTAATTCACCATTATCAGTTGCGGCAACCACTAAGAATCTGCCATCAATATCTTTTTTTTCATATTCTTTTTCTGCAATATCTATTTCACGTACAGTCTTAAGCTCCCGGCATACATCCGGCGCTATCACAGTCACATGCGCACCAAACCGCAGCAGCTCCATAACCTTCCGCTTTGCTGTCTGTCCACCGCCTGCTACAAGACAGTCCTTATCTTTAATATCTATCATAAAAGGAAAATATGACATGATCTTACTCCTGTACTACACTATCTCTAACTCATGAACAGTAACATTTCTGTCCCTGTCTATACGAAATCCCCTGAGTACCGGCTCACCGGGCTCCATCAGTGACAGAATCATGTATATTGCCCCCGGATCATACGCCAGCTTTTTATCCTCCCCGGATGGTCTTGACGGTGATTCAGGATGTGAATGAAAGTTCCCTAACATTTTAAGGTTACCAGCCCTTGCATCCTTAACTGCCGCAAGCTGTTCCCTGGGATTCATTGTAAAATGTTCATTAGAATGATCCTCATTGGTAAGCAGATATACCTTTTCAATAATGTTATCACTGCCTTCCCTGCGTCCGGCGATCAGGCCGCAGGATTCCTCCGGCATTCCTTCTGTACAGTGCTTCAGAATCAGCTCATAATCTTCTTTTTTTATAATAATCTTTTCTCCGGTTTCAGGATATGGAACAATAATCGCTGCCACTTCTTTACCCTCCTTAGTGCTTCATATCGCACTCAGCCTGCTCATAATCTATCAATTGTGTAATTGTCCTGTGTTCTGAGCATATTGCACAATTGCAGTCTCTTGGAACCTTAATTGTCCTGAAATTCATTTTAAGTGAATCGTAAGTCAGAAGTCTTCCTGTCAGCAGCTCTCCCTGGCCGATAATGTATTTGATAGCTTCCATTGCCTGTAAGCATCCTATAACACCTGCCATTGCTCCAATTACACCGGCCTGCTTACATGTAGGAACCGCATCCTTTGGCGGCGGATTCTTGAATACACACCTGTAGCATGGTCCTTCTCCCGGAACATAGGTCATAAGCTGTCCCCGGAATCTTATGATCCCTGCGTGGCAGAATGGTTTTCCGGCCATTACACAGGCATCATTAATTAAAAACTTGGCAGGGAAGTTGTCTGTTCCATCTAAGATAAAATCATACTCACTGATCAGCTCCATGATGTTAGTTGAATCAACAAACATGCGGTATGTCTTTACCGTAACATCCGGATTAATCGCCTCTATTGATTCTTTGGCAGATTTCACCTTTGCTTTTCCAAGGTCATTAGTAGAATGGATAATCTGCCGCTGAAGGTTAGACAGGTCTACCTCGTCAGCATCTGCAATACCGATTGTACCAACTCCGGCAGCTGCAAGGTATAATGCAGCCGGTGCCCCAAGTCCTCCGGCCCCGATGATCAGAACCTTTGCATTAAGGAGCTTTTTCTGACCTTTCACGCCGACCTCTTTCAGAATTATATGTCTGGAATATCTTTCTAGCTGTTCATTTGTAAATGCCATTATCTTGCTCCCCCTCCCATGAAATACAGGAATTCTACTTCGTCACCTTCTTTTAATACTGTGGCTGAAAATGTCTCACGGTCTACAAATTCATCATTAACAGTTACTGTTACATATTCAGGATTATCAACGTTTTCTCTCTCAATTAATTCTGTAACCGTAGTTCCTTCAGCATATTCTTTTTTTTCTCCAGCAATGCTGATAATCATATTATCTTACCTCCGTCATCATTTTATTAATCTTCCGCTTATATTGTTAACTTACATTATGTATCATCCGGCATATCAGACCGGAATTATCTGTCTTAACAGACATATTTATTCTACAGGTGTCTAACAATCATTTCATCTATCTGTCCATAATCCACAGCTCCAATAGTACGTGCAGCCTCCCTGCCATCCTTTATTAAAACCAATGTTGGAACTGATGACACATCATACTGCTTTGCAAGTGCTTCATCATAGTTGACGTTCACCTTATACACAAGTAACCTGCCTTCGTTATCATCCTCAATATCTCCAAGTGGTCCGTTTAACTTTTTGCATGGAATACATGTATCAGAGTAAAAGTCTACCAGCACAGGAAGCTCTGCCTGCAAAACAAGCTCTTCAAAGTTTTCTGCATTAACCCTTACTGCCATATTACTCCTCCACCTTCTTAACAATTAATGTATAAGTACCATCTTCGTTATCCTCAAGCTTAAGAATCTGGTGTCCTTCTTCCTTAATGCTCCTTGGAACATTCTGTACCGGTTCGCCGTCATTCATACGGACTGCAAGAATCTCACCATCTTCTAATTCCTCTAAAGCTACCTTTGCTTTAACAAATGTTACCGGGCAGACAACATCCGTAATATCTACTTTATCATCAATCTTAATATCAGCCATCATATGCCTCCTTTAATACCTCTTCTAACTTGTCTCTTCCTACACGGTCAAGTGTAAACTTAAAACGTTCCCCTGCATCTGCATTATCCTCAAAGAACTGAATTGCAGCATCTGTTACCCTGAACAGCTGTTCCTCTGATCTGATGAGTGGAAGCGGTGTATACCCTGCTTCAATATGATTACCAAATGTTCCTCCAAATGATACCTCATAAGCACTTTCCGCATCCCATGCATCTGTCGGGCAGCTCTTTACACAGCGTCCGCAATAGTTGCATTTATCATAATCGACATCTACCTCCCCGGCTTCTATTGATATCGCGCCTTCTCTGCAGACCTTTGCACAAAGTCCACAGTTAATACAGGCTTCCTTTTTCCACTTAACATCCATTGCACCCTTGATTCCAACATCATTCTCTTCCGCCTTCAGACAGTTGTTGCGGCATCCTGTTACCCCAAACTTGAACTTATGCGGTAATTCCCTTCCAAAATATCTCTCATCAAGCTTAACTGCAATATCATATGAATCAATATTGCCGCTTGGACATATCTGGCTGCCCTGACAGGCTGTAACAGTACGTACCCTTGGTCCGCATACGCCCGGGCGGCATCCGCCCTCTGCAAGTGCATCTTTTACTGCATCAATGTCATCAAGTTTAATGAATGGTATCTCAACTCCCTGTCTGGAAGTCAGGTGGACATATCCGTCACCATATTTTTCTGCAACTTCTGCAATCTTGGCAAGATTCCCGGCTGTCAGCTTTCCGCCGACAACTGCTAACCTAAGTGAAAAGTTGTTCTTTTGCTTCTGTCTCATGAAGCCGCCTTTTTTAAGTGTTTTGTAATCTACTGCCATTCTCTATCCCTCCGTACTCTGTATTGCCTGTCTAAAGTCTTCTTTTAAATCTTCAATATCCTCGATTCCAAGACTTATCCTTATCAGGTCATCATATACACCTGACAGCTCCTTTTCTTCATCAGACAAATGTGCCGCGATTGTTGATGCCGGATGTATTACAAGTGTCTTGGTATCTCCGATATTGGCTAGTATGTATGGAATCTTAAGTGCATTAATTATCTTAAATGCCCTTTCCTTAGAGCCTACCCTTACAGTAATTATTGCTCCATATCCATGTTCAAGCAGCCTGCCCGCTACCTCATGGTACTTACTGTCAGGAAGTCCCGGGTAATTGACATCAAGCTTCATCTCATCCCTCAAAAAAACCGCAAGCTCCAGCGCATTACCACACTCACGTTCCATCCTGATACCGAGTGTCTCAAGGCCTAATGTGTTATAAAAGGCATTCTGTGGTGAAAGACACCCGCCCGTATTTCTGAACAACCCATTCCGAAGCTTAACGATGTAGGACATTGCCCCAAACTTCCTGTATGGTTTCAGACCCGGATATCTCTCATAATCCCATGCAAACTTACCGCTCCATGTAAGGATACCACTAATTGAATTGCTGTGTCCATTCATATATTTTGATGAGGAATTCACAACAATATCTGCACCAAGCCCAATCGGCCTTACAAGATACGGAGTGGCAACCGTGTTATCAATAATAAGAGGTATGTTATGTGAATGTGCAAGCTTTGCCACAGCTTCTATATCTGTAACGTCAAGCTTGGGATTGCCTATTGTTTCAGCAAAAATAAGCTTTGTCTTATCATTGATCAGTGCTTCATAATCAGAAGGCTCATTATCAAGAACATATCTTGTTGTAATACCAAGGCCCTCAAGGTCATCAAACAGCTCTACCGTACCGCCATAAAGCCCTGCCGCAGCAACGATCTCATCACCTGCCTGTAATATATTGACCATCGCATTAAATATAGCAGCCATTCCTGATGCACATGCTACCGAAGACATACCGCCTTCCAGCTTATTCACTCTCTTCTCAAATGCCTCTATCGTAGGATTGTTAATTCTTGTATACGAAAATCCCATTGCCTTGTTATTAAAGATCTTCTCCAGTGTCTCAGCGTCAGCCTGCTTAAATGAGCTGCTCTGATATATCGGAGCCAGCGTTGCCCCATATGGATTATCATCATCTGCACTATGTAATAATGCTGTATTAAAACCGTACCCTCTGTCTGTCATATGTACACCTCTAATCCTGTACAGTATATAAATGGTCATTTCATGCAGCCGCCTATCTGACCGCCTGTTGGACTTATAATACCACTCTTAACCTACTAAGTCAATAGGTTTTATATGTTAATATTAAATAATCAGATAAAGGCTCCACCCATAACCTCTTCACTGTGTATTCCTGAATACTTATATATACGTTGTGCCGCTTCACCTGCCGTAAGCTTTTCATTCTGC
The DNA here is from genome assembly GCA_934437985.1 of uncultured Lachnospiraceae bacterium. Taxonomy (GTDB): domain Bacteria; phylum Bacillota; class Clostridia; order Lachnospirales; family Lachnospiraceae; genus V9D3004. Next base: position 11,741 of record CAKSBI010000013.1, on the reverse strand, counting down.
CAGTTACTTATATAAGAACGGTTCTCATTGAAAACAGATGTGTCCACACCATCGGCATATAAGAGAACCAATATGCCGGCATTATTAAGATGTTTTATAACATTTTTAATATCTTCACCTTTCTTTGGTGCATACAGATATGTGTGTCTTCCAAGTATTGCTAGTTCCTTTTCAACCTTCTGCACATATTCTAATGTGTTGTCATATTCTCCTGCATTGAATTCTATCGTAATCGCACGCTGGCCCTTGAAGTTACTTCTTGCCTCACGGTCAATAACACTGTCTGCCGAATCATTGGAATCTGCAAGGAGTGCTGTTACGACACCGCACGCAGAAGTCATATTGGTAATACGGTCGATCAGGATAAGTTCCCCGAGTGTTTTATGCTTTTCAAACAGGTCAACTACTATCGCATCTGCAAAAACAATCTCACATACAGCAATCTCATTTTTCTTCAATATGTCAGCGTCCTTCTTTTCGCCTGTATTAACATCAATAGTATACTTGATATTCTTAAGGACACCCGGGATAAGCTTGGTTCCAAGCTTGACAAAGTAGTTCTTTCCTTCCTCTACCTCCACATCATCCATCCAGAGCAGCGTTGCCTCTACTGAGGATGTAACTGAAATATTGGAATCTACGGAAAGGACACAGCCCCTTGACACATCCACTTCACGGTCTAACTGGATTGTAACAGGCTCCCTTGTCTGTCCGTAATCTACCTTCTCATCTGCAAAATATATGCTCTTGACATGAGCCTTTTCATTGCTTGGATAAGTAGTGACCTCATCCCCGACCTTTATGGTTCCTGCTTCAATCTGTCCCTGGAAGCCACGGAATGTATGATTGGGACGGCACACCCTCTGGACAGGCATATAAAAGCCCTGTTCCCTGCGGCTCTCCTGAATGTCAACCTGCTCAAGGTACTGAAGAAGTGACGGACCGGTGTACCATGGTGTATTCCCACTCTTAGCCGTAACATTGTCACCTTCTGTAGCTGATACCGGAATTATCACATCATTTTCAAGCCCTAATTCATTCTTTAACTCTTCAATCTGCGCTTCTATCTCTTTAAACCTGTTCTCATCATAGTTAACAAGATCCATCTTATTAACTGCGAATACAAAGTATTTAATACCCATCAGTGAGCATATCCTTGCATGTCTTCTTGTCTGTGTAAGTACTCCCTGCTTTGCATCTATAAGGATGACGGCAAGGTCTGCAAATGATGCCCCGACAGCCATATTTCTTGTATACTCTTCATGTCCCGGGGTGTCGGCAACGATGAAGCTCCTGTTGTCGGTCGTAAAGTATCTGTAGGCAACATCAATTGTAATACCCTGCTCACGCTCTGCCATAAGTCCATCTAATAACAGTGAATAATCAATTGCCCCTTCCCTGCTTCCGACCCTGGAATCTAACTCCAGTGCCTTTTCCTGGTCTGCATATAATAATTTTGAATCATATAAAATGTGTCCGATCAAGGTTGATTTACCGTCATCAACACTTCCGCATGTAATGAATTTAAGTAACTGCATATTAAGTACCTCCTAGAAATATCCTTCTCTTTTTCTTCGTTCCATAGAGCCTGCCGCCTCGTTATCAATAACCCTGGTTGTCCGCTCTGATGATACCGCACTGAGCGTCTCTTCAATAATTGCCTCAAGTGTGTCCGCATCAGACTCAACACCACCGGTAAGCGGATAGCAGCCAAGCGTCCTGAACCTGACCTTCTTATTAACAATCTTTTCGCCGGGAAGAAGGCGTTCCTTCATACGGTCATCATCAACCATAATAATATTGCCGTCACGCTCCACAACCGGTCTTTCCTTTGCAAAATAAAGAGATGGTATCTCAATATTCTCTCTCTGGATATACTGCCAGATATCTTTTTCAGTCCAGTTTGAAAGCGGGAATACACGAACCTCTTCACCCTTGAACAGCTTTGTGTTGAATAGCTTCCACATTTCAGGTCTCTGGTTCTTAGGATCCCATGCATGGGCTGAATTCCTGAAAGAAAATATCCTCTCTTTTGCTCTTGACTTTTCTTCATCACGTCTTCCACCGCCAAATGCAGCCGTAAAACCATATTTGTCAAGTGCCTGCTTTAATGCCTGCGTCTTCATGATATCTGTATATGCTGAGCCGTGGTCAAATGGATTAATACCTTTTTTTACGCCATCCTCATTGATGTACTCAAGCATTTCAAACCCATATTTTTCTGCCACATGGTCCCTGAATTCAATCATCTCCTTAAATTTCCATGTTGTGTTGACATGCAAAAATGGAAATGGCGGCTTTTCCGGGTAGAATGCCTTTAATGCAAGATGAAGCATTACCGAACTGTCCTTGCCGATAGAATAGAGCATTACAGGCTTCTCACATTCTGCCGCAACTTCTCTCATTATGTATATTGCTTCTGCCTCTAATTCGTCTAAATGTGTCTTTGTCCTCATAAAAATCTCTCCTCATTTTTTATTTGATCTTCATTACTCATCTGATATTTTAATACTTATTAGACTCCTTTGTATTAACCACGATTGCCTTCCTGCCGCCATCCGGGGTCGTCACCGTCCAGATCCTTTCATCACCGTTTTCTTCTACAAAAAGGACAGAACCTTTTCCACCCATATCTGCCCCAAGAAAAAATGATATTGCCTGCACCTTACATTCCTTAAGACAGGAGGTACAACCCCAGCAGTCCTTTTCCCTTTTAATGACCGCCCTGCCATCCTGAATCCTGATAAGGCTGCCGGGACAGACCTGGACGCACCTTCCGCAGCCGGCGCATTTGTTACCATTAATTGCTATACTCACCTTGTCCCACCCCCTGTTATTATTCTGTTATTATCATCAAACTTAAATACCAGCTTATGGGCTGCATCAACAAGTTCCCTCTCAACGATATGTATCTCACCATTTTCCTTATATGAATTCACATATTCGTTAAAGCTGCTGCTCTCGTCCGGATAATTCATATTCTCGGCAAAGCTGTGCCATCTTGTTTCCTTCCTTGCTTTCAGATGCTCTATTACCGAAAAACATACCGTAACTCTTTCTTTTACCTCATATATCTGTAAAAGCTCATCCATATCGTCTGCCCTTAATGCTTCGATAACGGGAATCAGGCCTTCCAGCTTCTCCCTGGCAAGGTCAAGCCCGGCTTCATTATATTGATAATTACTTCCAATTCCGCCCGCATATGCGTCCATTATCTTTTGCATAGTCTCCTCAACCTGTTCTATCGTGATAAATGAACCCTCATTTGAAAAATAATGATTATAAGACTCTATATACTGCCGTGCCATGGAATCAAAGCCTTGCTTATTTTCTTCCAATCCTTTTTCATCCAGAAACCTTTCAATGCTTTCACCTGCTATCTTTCCTTCAACAATAGCACCTGTCACATATTTTTGCGGTGCGCCCCCTGCAACATCACCGGCTGCATACAGACCCCTTACTGTTGTTGAACGGTTATTGTCAATCCAGTATCCGCTGGCGGTATGCCCCCCGACGATATACGGCTCGGTTCCTTCAATCTCAACATTTTGTCTTGCAGGTCCCTGACCGCCCTCAAGCCATTTTAAAGTCTGACTTGGTGCCATATTAAGATATGCCTTATACAAGTCTTCCTCCTGCTCCTTACTGATCTCATCTGTTTTCAGGTAACATGGTCCTCTTCCCTCCAGGATCTCCCTTGTCGTTCCATATACCCTCTCACACGTTGCCGTGCCATATCTGGTCTCATATATCTCCCCAAAGCCATTCATCTGCTTGGCATGGACACCCTGTGCAATCGTGCCTATCGGAGCAATAGTGTCCTTACAGCGCAGCGCAATGAAGCGCATCTCAAATGTTGTCATCTCAGCCCCGGCATTAATTCCCATTGCATATCCGGCTCCGGTATTAAACGGGGAGTACCACATCTTATGTCTTGAGAATCCCGGATTATTCGGCCGGTAAAGACCTGCTGCCCCCCCGGTTGCTGCCAGGACCGCCCCTGCATATACCGCATAGGCCTTTCTCTCATTGACATCAAATCCGACAGCTCCAAGTATCCGGTTATTATCTACTATGTAATCTGTAATATTCACATGATTCAAAACCCGGACATTCCCATGCCTTGCCGCCATATCTGCAAGAACAGGTTTGATATTTTCACCATTTATCTTAATGTTACGGTCGCCCCTTGTAACGTATTTTCCATTTTTATCCTTTAAAATAACAAGTCCATTATCCTCAAGCACCCCTGTCACTTCATTAAGTTCCTCGGACATTGATAAAAGTAAGTCTTCCCTTACTATCCCTTTTGCATCCTGCTTCGCATAGTTCACATAGTCCATAGGAACCCTGCCATCTGTGATGTACGCATTAATTGCATTCACACCTGCCGCAAGACATCCGCTTCTTTTAATATTAGCTTTTTCTGCTATCAGGACATTATACCTTCCACTCTGTCCCAGCACATACGCAGCGTAGCAGCCAGCTGTTCCGCCACCTATTATCAGCACGTCAGTCTCTATCTTCTCAATCTGTATATCACTCATCCCGACACCTCTTCTGTCATATTATTACTGTTATCAGCCTTTCATCTGCACATCCGTTCATTACATGAAAACCTCATCCCCAGGCAGCACATAATTATCAAGTATCTTTACAGCGTTACCCTGCCATTATAATAGGTTATTGTTCATTTACTTTGAAAACAGTGATGTTGATAAGTATCTGTCACCTGAATCCGGTAATAAGGCAACAATTGTCTTACCCTTATTCTCTGGTCTGGATGCAAGTATCACGGCAGCCTTAAGTGCTGCACCTGAAGATATACCAACCAGAATTCCTTCTGATACTGCGAATCTTCTTCCCTCTTCAAATGCATCATCATTTTCAATTGTTATTACTTCATCATATATCCTGGTATTAAGAACCTCCGGTACGAATCCGGCACCTATTCCCTGAAGCTTATGCGATCCCGCTGTACCCTTTGATAAAACAGGGCTTCCGGCCGGCTCTACTGCAACTATCTTCACATCCGGGTTCTGTGACTTCAGATACTCACCTATCCCTGTGACCGTTCCACCGGTTCCAACACCTGCTACAAATATATCTACTTTTCCATCAGTCTGGTTCCATATCTCAGGACCCGTAGTCTCCCTGTGCATCTTAGGATTGGCTGGATTAATAAACTGTCCAAGAATGTATGAACCCGGTGTCTCCTTCTGTATCTCCTCTGCCTTTGCAATGGCACCCTTCATTCCCTTAGCACCTTCAGTAAGTACAATCTGTGCTCCATATGCCTTTAACAGGTTACGTCTTTCAATACTCATTGTATCAGGAAGTGTAAGCACTGCCTTGTAGCCCTTGGCTGCTGCAACCGATGCAAGCCCTATTCCGGTATTACCGCTCGTAGGCTCTATGATTGTTGCTCCCGGCTTTATCAGGCCTTTCCTCTCAGCATCCTCTATCATCGCAAGGGCAATCCTGTCCTTAACTGAACCTGCCGGATTCAGATATTCCAGCTTTGCAAGAATCGCTGCCTCCGAAGCCCCTGCGTTTTTCTGATAATTATTCAGCTTCAAAAGTGGTGTGTTACCAATTAACTCTGTTGCGCTCTCTTTAATGTCTGCCATGTTATATCCCTCCATATCTTTTACTCCATATCTTATCTGCTACCAGGCTTTCTGTTTTTCTTCCTACCTTTCCTATCGATTTAGTAGGATAATACCACAAAGAAAAATGCTTGTCAACAATTAACAAGCATTTTTATCTTTTTTTTGCCGTCCTTTTATCTATACATTTTTCTTCCACAGCCGTTGCTTACTGAATAAGACGGTATTTTATTGCAGAAAAGTCAGGCTTCCACCTTCGCCATTTTGGAAACACCTTTTTTCCGTAACCATTTGGCATATGCTTTTCTACGGTCTTTTGGCACTTTAATCGTCATTTTTCTATACGTATGTCCAAATGCCTGTGCTCCGACCGCATAGCCCTCCAGCTGCCCGGACTTAATCACGACCTTTTCCAGCTTTTTGCAGCCACAAAAAGCTTTTCTTCCTATCTTAACAACGGCATCCGGTATCGTTATCTCTTTTAACAGCCTGCATTGGTAGAATGCCTTGTTTCCAATCACAGACACATTCCTGCCTATAAATGCGTACTTCAGGTTCTTACAGCCATTAAATGCGTTACCTGATATGGCTGTCACCTTATACTTTACACCATCCACTGAGATCATATCAGGAACGGCAGCCTTCTCCACCTTTTTATTATTAACTCTGTAAAACTCAACCGTTTCGCCCTGTTTAAGTACCTTATAAGACACTCCGCTTTTTCTGCTATACAGTATCGTTCCTTTTACCGGTTCATGTTCCTCATCCAGCTCACTGTCATCATATGTATTAGAATATTCTTCAATGTCCCTGAGCTCTGCCTCCGCAGGATTACCTGTTGACACAGCATCCGGTACGGCGGATGAGGAGGATGGTGCCTCAGTCGGTGCCACAGCAGGCGTATTCACAGTTCCCGGCTTTCCTGTAGGTCTTACTGCCGGGATTGCCGTCATGGCTGGTGTCGGCACCGGTTCCATGGTTGGCTTCGCTGCCGGGCTTACCATTGGGTCTGCTGTCGGACCTGCCGTTGCCGTCGGTTTCACGGTCGGCTTCGCTGTCGGGCCTGCCGTTGCTGTCGGTTTCACGGTCGGCTTCGCTGTCGGACCTGCCGTTGCCGTCGGTTTCACGGTCGGCTTCGCTGTCGGGCCTGCCGTTGCCGTCGGTTTCACGGTCGGCTTCGCTGTCGGTCCTGCCTTTGCCGTCGGTTTCACGGTCGGCTTCGCTGTCGGGCCTGCCGTTGCCGTCGGTTTCACGGTTGGCTTCGCTGTCGGGCCTGCCGTTGCTGTCGGTTTCACGGTCGGCTTCGCTGTCGGGTCTGCCGTTGCTGTCGGAACCGGCGTTAAACTTGGTGTCGGGCTTGGCTTCGGGCTTATCCTCGGAATAATCATCTGCGGTATAATAACCTTTCCGCATACGGAACAATGCGCTCCTTCTGTCCAGCCTGTTCTTGTCTCAGTTGGCTCAACAGCCTTATCCGTTACAGACTTATGTCCGGCTGCGGGAATTGTTTCACTCTGTCTGGTGCCGCATATGGAACATGTTCTTGTTCTTGTGCCTGCCTGTGTACAGGTGGCATTTTCAGTTATTGACCATGAACCATATTTATGCTCCTTTTCTACAGCCTTTAATGTTATGTCCATGCCGCCTGTCAGATTACCCGTGATATCCGCCTTTATTTTATAATCCCCAATTTTATCGGGAACGAATGTTAACCACATGTAATCATTATTCTTATACGATCCGGTTTCTATCAGCGAATTGCTTGGATCATACACCTTTATGGTGACAGTGTAACCATCCCCACTCTGCGCAAAGATAGAATTAACTTTATTCAAATAATCCCCGGTATACTTGTCTATAAGCTTACAGCTGCAATACACCTTTTCCCCTACATATGCCGTAGTTATTTCTTTTGTATATACGTCATTCCACGTCCACACATCCATCTGCGGCCAGGTGTCTGCTTTAATATCAAATGATACGGTGCAGGTAATCCCCACATCTCCACTGATCGTTACTGTACCGGTATATGTACCTTCAGAACTGCATTCTGCTCTGATCCAGTTATTATCACTGTTATTATAAGTATACTCCCAGACCCTTCCATCAGGATATTTAATTGATTCTGTTGCATCATAATTAATATTACCGGTTTCATTTGCCCTTTTTCCCGTGGACTCGTCTATCAATTCATAGCATATATAATATGTTCTCCCCTTAACGTATTCGGATGGAATATCACCCATCTTGGTGTCGGATACCCAGACGTGAAGCCTGTAGCTTTTTTCCGTAATCTTTGTCAGATAACCCATGCTGCAATATCCGCTATAACCGTTCCATTGAACATGTGCCCAGCTGCCATCTGCCCTGCTGACATATACCTTAGAGCCTTTTGGAATGGATGTTACCACCGAATATCCGGTACCATGGCCACTACGCATTGTTAATGGCAGGCTGTTCGTCGATACATAATAATCCCCGGCATAATCTGTAGAACAGTTACACCCGCTGCTTCCTGTGTAGCGTAATACACCATTCCATGGATGATAATAATAACCTGATACTGAAATCTCCGTTCCGGTCTGATCCCCTGTCTGCGGGTAACCCCTGTTAGAATGTGCGCCCACATTTTGATTATTGCCAAGATATATCTCTGTATGCTGGACTTCATTCAATAAAATATCCCCACGCTGCAGGTTTGAAGCCCCTCCAAGCTGGCTCCATGGAATCCACCGGAAGCCATGCTGGGTAAATTGGGCACGCATATTGCCCGTATATGTAGCCGCCCCCACATTTACTCCCGCGTTCCTGAATGCAGAAATAACAAAAGATGAGCAATCATAATCCGGTCCCCACCTGTTGCTCCGGCTGTATCCATGAGAATTATCATTTGCAATTGATATTGCCCATGAAATAGCCCTTTCTACAATGGGCGAAGCCGCTTTGGCAACATTAGCCATCCGAAACAGCGGTATGCCGGCATCCGCCAATATAACTGCCATTGCTGTCAACAAACAGCATAATGCCCTGACAGCTTTTTTCAACCTTATCCTTCCCATAATAATCAACCTCCCTCGTAAATACAGCCATGTATCCGGTATTACCTGTAAGGCATCAATAAGTTTTTACATTTCTCTTTGCAGACCATTTTCCATAGATGGTTCTTCCCCTGACCTTTTTATATCCCCTTACCTGTACATAATATCTTTTACCTTTCTTCATTCCCTTCAATATCTTAGCCGTAGTACTTTTACCTGCCCTTACGGTTTTAACAGATGTCCTGAACTTCTTACTTGTACTATAACGGATCTGGTAACCGCTTACATCAGAGATAGTATGATAAGATACTGTAATCCTTTTCTTTTCAGGTGAAAAGACGCATGACCAGATATAGCCCTGAGACAGTACCTTCTTAGATTGGTAATTATCCTTATAAGATTTTCCACATTTCTTACATACATGGAGCGTATATCCTTTTGTCAGATATGTACTCTGATGCAGGGTTTCAGTGTAATCATGATTACAATTTTCCTCCGAAAGCCCGGATAGGGTATAAATATATTTCCCACGATTTGAAGCATTAGAACTATCTTGACTAATTTTCAAATAATAAATGCCTTCATTCAATATATATTCTGTATTATCTGTTTTTGGCTGCAGCTCACTTCCTCTATATAATTCATGCGAATATAACTCCGTTGATAAGTCCTGATTATACAAATCATAGTGCATGCAGTAACCAATATATGATTTTATATTCATGATATAATAGCCGGCTTGTGGAATCACAAGCCTATACCAGTCTTCGCCATCAGTTGCCGTAATTGCACCCACAATCTGACTGCCTAATTCATAATTCTGCGGAGAATCATAAGACAGGGCAGAGCCGTCATTAGTTCCATAGCTTTTATATCCTGCACTGAGCTTATATCTTCCGCTATTACCAGAACTAATTTTCATATAATAAATACCCTGGCTCAATACATAATCTGTGTACTTTGTACCCGGCTGCACCTCACTTCCGTCATATATGCGCTCACTATATAACTCCTTTGATAAGTCCTGATCATACAGCTCATAGTATGTACCACTGATATAAGACATTATCTTTAGCTCTACACAGCCATCTGATGGTATAATAAGCTTATACCAATGCTCCGAATTATCATTCGTGAACCACCGTTCACTTCCCCAGCTGTCGCTAAAAGCCAATGTTTCCGCCGTATTTCTGGCATCCACTTCCGCTGCCTGAACTGTTTTTCCTTTACCTGCTCCCGCCACTGTAAGCACCATGACAAGAGCAAGAATAATTAATAACTGCTTCTTCATACCTTTTACCCTCTTTCTTTAAGTTTTTTTGAGCTATGCCCATCTGCATCTTATATGCAGGCTTATAATATTATAAATTGTATTAATATTTATTATTTTCTGATAAACAGCATATTTTCCTGACGAATAACACATTTTTTACATAAGTCAGCAACCACCACTTCAAGTGGTGGTTTGCTATTAGCCCTATAAGGGCTATGTTACCGCTCGCCTAAAAGGCGGGTATCGTAAGCACTATTACTGGCAGCTGCTAAAAAGCAGCTCCGTCACTATCTTCTTTTCGGGACTCTTCTGATTGCTCGCTTATATATTTCTTAATTGCATCCTCGGTTATATTGCCGACAGTTGCAACATAATACCCTCTTGCCCAAAAGGCTTTACTCCACTTACTTTGAAGTTCAGGATGCTTATCATATATCATCAATGCACTTTTACCCTTTAAATATCCCATAAAACTTGAAACACTCATTTTAGGCGGAATACATACACATAAATGAACATGATCACTGCACACTGCTCCTTCAACTATCTCAACATTTTTATAAGCACATAACGATTTTATTATACTCCTAACATCTTCTCGCAATCTTCCATACAATTGTTTTTTGCGATATTTTGGTATGAATACAATATGGTATTGGCATTTCCATCTTGTATGTGATAAACTTTTACTGTCCATATGGACGCCTCCTTTACGATGAAATATGGCTTGCGACACCATTCTCATTATTAAAAAGAGAATGGATTAACAGATTCAAGATAACAGATTATAAACATGATTACCGACTTATATTTGAATATATAGAGGCGTTTTATAACACTACGACGATATATAGTCATTGCGAATATATTTCACCTAATGAATATGAAAAGAGGTATTGGAAAAAAACTTGTACTTTTTCTTGATATAGAACCAAAGACACCCGCCGGCAACAGAAAACTTCTGTTAAACTCAAAAGCCGTCCGGATATTTGGTGAGATCATGGATATTAACACCAGCATGCATTACCCGATGGGAATGCATAATTTTATCTTCATAAGGGAATATAAAGGCGTGCTGACGAACCTGTATATGAATGGTATGCCATTAAAGAAGATCCAGGAATATGCAGGGCACTCTTCCTTAAAACAGACCATGGAATACATAAGGGTTGTCAATGACGGTGACGATATACAAAACTATCTTGAAATGCTTTAGCCCCTGCATTACACGCAGGAAAACGGCTGGAACATAGGCAAACCGGGCTATTCCGTAATGTGAACCAATGTGAACAAAAATTTTAAGGATAATAACAGGCGGCAAACCCTTATATATCAAGGCCTGCCGCCAAAAACACTTAACGTGCGTGAGAGGGCGCAGAATGTCCGGTGGACATTCGCTTTGCGCCGACCGTAGTGGAACGCAGACCCGAACCCGTCCGTGTCCGACCCGGACACGGACAATCAAAAGGGATAGGCCATCAAGCCTATCCCTTTTGGTTAACCAGCGTGCGTGAGAGGATTCGAACCCCCGACACCTTGGTCCGTAGCCAAGTGCTCTATCCAGCTGAGCTACACACACATCATTTCTTATAGTAACAAGTATCTTTCCATTTGTCAAGTACATTATGGCTTCTCCCTGCACCATACCATATGGCCTGCCATAAAGCAAAAAAGCCCATGCCATACAACACAGACCACATTACCAATGTACCTTCAAAACTACACACTGAACCAGAACCACTTTCATCCGTCCATGTCCAAGAACTTCCGTCCCTGGTCAAGCCTTCGACCTATTAGTAACAGTCAGCTCCATACATTACT
>CAKSBI010000012.1 GCA_934437985.1 uncultured Lachnospiraceae bacterium | reverse complement strand
TATAAGCTTTTCATCCCTGCTGCGCAATAATAACAGAGATAAACACAACAATACACCCTGCTATCTCCCTGCCGGCAAGCACCTCATTTAAGACAACTGCACCGGCAACTACTGCAATAACAGATTCAAGGCTCATTACAATAGAAGCAACTGCAGGTTCTGTATACTTCTGTCCAATCATCTGAAGCGTATATGCAACACCACTCGAAAGTATGCCGGCATACAGAATAGGTCCAGCCGCCGATATAATATCCACAATAACAACCTTCTCTGTAATGAGACACATTATAAGTGCCAGTATTCCGGATACCAGAAACTGTATGCATGAAAGCTTTATACTGTCAGTATTCCTGTATCTGTCCACAACAAGAATATGTCCTGCAAAACAGCATGCACAGGCAAGACTCAGGATATCCCCGGTATATACACCTGACAAACCTCCTCTCATACAGAGCAGATACATTCCGATAACCGTTCCTATAACAGAGAGCAGCACAGGCTTATTGATCCTGTGTCCGGCTATTGATACAATTACCGCAACAATTACAACATAGATAGCTGTAAGGAAACCCGAACGTCCTGCAGCCGCAACATCATCAGGATAAAGTGATATTCCTGCCTGCTGCAGGGACATTGCCAGGAATAAAACAATGCCGCAAAGAATTCCTCCTTTTACCGGCCATCCACCGGGCTCATGACCTAAATCCCGGCCTTTATCAGTATGTTCCGTATTACCATGCCCGGCAGCGTTCTTATTCTTAATACTGCTATGTATTGTAACCTTATCCTTAGCCAGCGAAACAATTAATAAAAACAAACATCCGACAAAGCACCTGCTGGCATTATATGTGAATACCCCCATGTGGCCGGCACCGCTTACCTGGGCCACAAACGTTGTGCCCCAGAGGAAAGCGGCCGTAAATAATATTAAACTTCCCTTTAAATTTTTCATGCAAACAACCTACTCTGTATACTTTGATCCTGTAACATATTTTATGCAGTAGAATGTCAAAATGACAACAACAATGCCAATAATAAGCGGTACAACCGGGTTCTGGACAAAACCGGCAACAATATACGAAAGACATGATATAACCGCAACTACAATAGCATATGGCAGCTGGGTTGATACATGGCTTACATGATTACACTGCGCACCCGCTGATGCCATGATAGTAGTATCTGATATCGGTGAACAGTGGTCCCCACAGACTGCCCCTGCCATACATGCCGAGATTGAAATAATCATAAGTGTAGGGTTCTTAGCCTGGAACGAGTCAACTACGATAGGTATAAGAATTCCGAAGGTTCCCCATGATGTACCTGTCGCAAACGCAAGGAATACAGCAACAAGGAATATAATCGCCGGCAATGTACTTACAAGACTTCCAGACATCTGGTCAACAAGGTCTGCTACATAATATTTGGCACCAAGGCTGTCCGTCATTGACTTAAGTGTCCATGCAAATACAAGGATAAGTATTGCCGGAACCATTGCCTTGAATCCCTCTGGAATACAGTCACATGCTTTCTTAAAGCTGATAACCCTCCTGAGCATATAGAAGATTATCGTAATTATAAGTGCGAAAAAGCTTCCAAGCATAAGACCTACGGATGCATCACTGTCAGAGAACGCTTCAATGAAATTCTTGCCACCAAAAAATCCGCCTGTATAGATCATTCCGATCACACAGCTTATGATAAGAATAACAATCGGGAATACGAGGTCAATAACCTTTCCCTTTTCATTGGTAAAGCTATATTCCACATCCTCATACTGTGCATCCTTTACTGTCATCAGATCTCCGTTCGCAGCATTCTGTTCATGAATCTTCATAGGACCAAAATCAGCCTTCATGAGAACTATCGTAAACATCGCAACAATAGTAAGAAGCGCATAATAATTATACGGAATAGCCTTTATGAAAATAGCAAAGCCATCTTCACCCTCTACGAAGCCTGTAACTGCTGCCGCCCATGATGATATCGGCGCAATAATGCATATCGGTGCCGCTGTTGCATCTATAAGATAAGCAAGCTTTGCCCTTGATACCTTATGGCCATCTGTTACCGGGCGCATAACGCTTCCTACGGTAAGACAGTTAAAATAATCATCAATAAATATAAGCATTCCAAGTACTATTGAAGCAATCTGTGCCCCAACGCGGGTTTTAATATGCACACTTGCCCATTTTCCAAAGGCCGCCGAACCTCCGGCTTCATTCATCATGCAGACCATTACACCAAGAATTACCAGAAACACCAGAATTCCTACATTGTAAGGATTTGACAGCGAACCAACAATTCCATCCTCAAAAATATGCTTTATTGAACGCTCTATGCTGAACGTTCCGCAAAAGATATCTCCGTAGAAAAGACCACCAATAACAATTCCTACAAAAAGCGAGCTATATACTTCCTTTGTAATAAGAGCCAGTACAATAGCTACAATCGGCGGTACCAACGCACAGAATGTAGAATACATCTGTGGTACATATTCAACTGCTTCTTCCATTAATCTTCTCCTCCGTTTTCCAAAACCACACGTACGTCGCATGGCTTTATGATATTGTATTACTTAATGTGCTGCCACACATTTTCAGCTACCCTGACATTGTAACACAATATCATTGCAATGCCAAACAACAATTGTATATATTCATTTAATCATGTATATTTATAACCTCTGCAGAATAATCGAGGGGATTTCTCCTGCCATAATCGAATAAAAGATACACAGGTTTTCCCTGCCTTGCCTCCCCATTTTCCATCAGATGCTTAAAATCAACTGTAAATCTGTTCATATAGAGCATATTGTGAAGCTGTCTTGCATTATATCCCTCATAACCGCTTATATATTGCGGCTTATCTGCTTCCGCCTCAAAAAAACTCCTTATAAACAATTTACACTCCTCATCTGTCTGCAGCACAAAATCAGGCGGATTCTTAACGTAGTCACGCCTGTAAAAGTCATATGTAATAATCTCCCTGAATATCAGGGCATCCACGTCATCCGGCTTTACAATATCTGACACAAAGTCAGCAAGTATTCTGTATCTCTGAATACGGCTGTGATTAAGTTCTGATATACCACACTCATTATAATACCCGGCAAGTTCCATATACATATCAAAGGGTGTTTCAAAAAAATGCTCCAGATATGCCATCGATGCCTGAAACTGCAGGGTATTATAATATATCTCTACCATCTCTTCGATGTTCTTCAGGCGGCGTACATCATCATAAGCAAGCCATTTTGTTGACAGAACTTCATATGGCGGTCTCCCACTGCAGCACACTTCATAGTCTTCTTTGCATTCATACATATAAGAACCATCAAGAACTTTAAGAAAACCTAACTGAAGCTGGTCAGGTCTCATAGCATACACATCATTGAACGAGACACGGAAGCTTTCATAATCTTCATACGGCAGCCCCGCTATCAGATCCAGATGCTGGTGGATATTCCGCTGTTCCCTGATTCTGGCTACATTGTTCTTCAGCTTCTGCAGATCCATTGTTCTCCGTATCGCTGCTAACGTATCACGGTTAGTGGACTGAACACCTATCTCAAACTGCACAAGCCCGGGTCTGAACCCTGCCAATAGCCCAAAATCCTGCTCCCGTAACAGATCCCCGCTTATCTCAAAATGAAAATTCGTAACACCATTATCATGTTCTCCAATATATTTCCATATATGATAAGCATAATCATGCTTGCAATTAAATGTGCGGTCAACAAACTTAACCTGCGGAACCCTGTGCCTTAGAAAATAATCAAGCTCTTCCTCTGTCTTCTTTTCAGACTTCATCCGCACAGTCTTATCAATAGATGACAGACAGTAGCTGCATGAAAACGGACATCCACGCATACTTTCATAGTACACAATCCTATGTTCAAGCTGCCCCATATCCTCATCGGTATATGGAAATACAAGCTCGTCCATATCCAATACGGCACGCGGGCCATTCTGCCTGATATTCCTGCCATCACGGTATACAATTCCGGCAATATCAGAAAGCCATACATTTTCAGGTTCATCTGCCGTGACGGCATGCTTTACATAATCATAAAATGTCGCTTCTCCCTCTCCTGTCATAATAATATCAAAGTAATCATTCTCTTCCAAAGTCCTGACCGGGCTGTAGGTAACCTCCGGTCCCCCTGCAATAACTCTGACACCAGGCATAATCTTCTTAATATCACACGCAACAGCCTTAACATAATCTATATTCCACAGATAACACGAAAAGCCGATCACTTCCGGCTTTTTCCCATAAATTCCGGCAAGTATGTCTTCACGCTGATTATTAATCGTATATTCAACAGCCTCAACATACTTCCCATATTCCCTTGTATTGGCTTTCAGGGTGCGTATTGCCAGATTACTGTGAATAAACCTGGCATTAATCCCAACTAATAAGAACCGTGACATATAATTTTCCTTCCATTTACCGGATATGTATATACGCAATACTCCGCATACACATATATGAGTCCTATCTTACCCTGCCTGTGATATGATCTTAATATCAACCATACATTCCGACACAAAGGAATAGTTAATATCAAGCATATATTTCACCTTACAGACAATGGCATCATCGTCCTCAAGTACTACCATGTCCGTTGTAGTTATCCCCATCATAAGTGCACCAAACGGTGTCTCATACGGTGTCATGCAATTGCGGTCAAGCTCAAACAGCATACATGTCTTCGCTTTACCCTTTTTAATTATCTCAAGTCTTGAACTCTCAAGCTTGAGCATGCAGTCAGTCGCCTCATTATTCTCATCAAGCTCCTTGTACTTTATATATGATTTTCCATTTTTCTTATAATACTGTCCTCTTGAAATAATCTCAACAGGATTCTCACCATCAATTGTAAGCTGTATTCCCGAAACGGATACAAGCACATTTTTATTCATCTGTAATTAACCTCACAACTTCAAATTAATTCATTTCAGGGCAAAATTAAATTCCATATTTTTCCACATTGACCAGTTCAACATAATCTATGTCACATGGAAGTATGCTGCCTGCAAGCTTTTTGAATCTTGTGGCACTGTCACTTACAAAAAACTTATGTAATGGAGCCTGTATATCAGCCAGCATATCATCTCTTTCAAGAACCTTTTCAAGCGACTTAGCCGTCTCATATGCAGGGTTTACCAGTGTGATATCATCCCCGACAACCTTCTGTATCGTCCTTCTTATAAGCGGATAATGCGTACATCCGAGAACAAGCGTATCAATATCGTATGACAGCAGGTCATACAGATATCTGTCAGCTATCTCTAGTGTCACAGGATCATAAAGCCAGCCCTCTTCTACCAAAGGCACAAATAACGGACACGCCTTTGAGAATACCTGAAGCATTGGGTTCAGCCTCTTAAGCACCTTACTGTAACTGCCACTGCTTACAGTACCTTCAGTTGCAATAATTCCAATTCTTCCATTACATGTTGCCTGGTTGGCTGCCGCCGCCCCCGGCTCAATCACTCCTATTATCGGTATGTCAGATTCTGCAGCAACAGTGTCAAGCGCAAATGCGCTTGCCGTATTACACGCTATGACAATGGCTTTTACTTCCTGTGTCCTGAGAAAGCTTATTATCTGCCTTGAAAATGCGATAATAGTATTCTTAGACTTGCTGCCATATGGCACTCTTGCCATATCCCCAAAATATACTATGTTTTCTCCCGGAAGCTGCCGCATTATCTCACCTGCAACAGTAAGCCCGCCAACTCCCGAATCAAAAACTCCTATAGGCGCGTTATTCATATATACACCTCATCTGGGCACTTCCGATCAGTTCTGTAATAAGTTCTTCTATATCAACCCCTGCTGCCTTCCACAGCATCGGGAACATACTTATCGCAGTGAACCCCGGCATTGTATTAATCTCATTGAACACAATATCATTAGTCCCTTTTTCAAGGAAGAAGTCAACCCTCGAAAGTCCATAACCATCAATTGCTTCAAATATACTGACCGCCGCTGCCTTAATTCTGTCTGCAACATCATCCGGCAATTCGGGATTAATTACCGTACTTGATTCTGAATTGTTGTACTTTGCATCGAAATCATAGAAATCAGCCGCTGCAACTATCTCGCCAATTCCTGCCACTTCTGTCTTTCCATTTTTTGTCATTACAGCACATTCAATCTCACGTCCGGTAATAGTCTCCTCAATCAGGATACGTCTGTCATACTCCGCTGCCCCTTTCACGGCTGTTATAAGCCCGGCTCTGTCATGCGCCTTTGATACACCCTTTGATGAGCCTGCATTAGAAGGCTTGACGAATACAGGATAAGAGAGCTTTGCCTCTACCTTTTGCACAACCTTATCCATGTCAGATAGCTCACTCTTTAATACTGCTGCATAATCAGCCTGTCTTATACCTAACGGTTCAACAATCCTCTTGGTAGTAAGCTTATCCATACCTGCCGCAGAGGCGAGCACCCCACAGCCGACATAAGGAATCCCCGCCATCTCAAGAAGCCCCTGAATAGTGCCATCCTCACCATATAATCCATGAAGGACAGGAAATACAACATCTATGTATTCAAGCTCAAAACCTGCCCCATCTGATATCATAATTCCATGATACCTCTTATCCGGAAGCACACATGCCGGCTTACCGCCGGCTCTCCAGCTGCCGTCTTCAATGGCTTCAATTGAATCAACCAACAGCCAGCTGCCTTCCCTTGTTATTCCGATAAGTACAATATCATACTTATCTTTATCTATATTCTTAATAATTGTCCTGACGGAAATACACGAAATCTCATGTTCAGAAGACTCCCCGCCAAATATAATGGCAACCTTCTTCTTATCCATATAATATCTTCCTTTCTGATTTTCCATATAATTATTAATATTTTACCACATTTCACGAAACCATTCAACAATACGGAACTTTATTTTCACATCCTGCCCATCATCCTCCGGCACCGGGGATGCCTGTACCATGTATGCCTCATCGACCATACATAAAGATGGGAACAGTACGCACCACCAGTTCTTACCCTCTGCCTTTCCGATCAATATTCTGAACGCATCATACTCCCCCTCAGGATATGCAAGATCACCATACACCTTTACAGGAAACCAGCATCTGCCAATTTCTCCCCTTACACCATAATCATATCCTTCCGCCCTCAATACGCCGGCAGCTTCTTTTATATATACATCCATATTATCCTGCACATATCTGTATGCCTCATCCTTAGTTGCAACCCCCGCATTTTTCATGTCATCTGCAAGTCTTGTAACAACCTCATTTTTGACCTTGAGCTTTACAGCCTGATCCTCATCCGAATCACTGTTTGCAAGCACATGAAACCTGAGCACATCCCCATACACATTTTCGCCGGCTGCCGCCGTTATCTTCCCTGTGCCATCCCCTTTATTAATGTTATTATATGTAATACAGGCACCTGTTATAACAAGCATACAAATTATCATTTTCAATACTCCATTCATAGCATTTCCTCCCTGTCTGACAGCTTGTGAATTGATAACGATTCTGTTATACTGATTCTTGCCTGTTACAGACAGAATTATACATATAAATATAAATGAACCGGAGGTTTATAATAATGGCCTATACAATTAATGCCCATGCAAAGATCAACCTTGGTCTTGACGTTATACGCAAGCGTCCTGACGGCTACCATGATCTTAGGATGATCATGCAGACTATAGGATTACACGATACACTTACATTTGAAGTATCAGACGGAGATACGGTAACCATGACCTGCAGCAATCCGGAACTTGAATGCGACGAACGTAATCTGGTTGTAAAAGCAGTCTCACTTATCGCAGACAGATACGGCATTCATAAAAATATCAATATACATCTTGAAAAAAATATCCCGGTTGCTGCCGGAATGGCCGGTGGAAGCACAGATGGCGCCGCAGCCCTTATTGCAATGAATGATATATTCAGGCTTGGTTTAACAAAAGAAGACCTTATGCGGTACGGCGTAACGCTGGGTGCTGACATACCCTTCTGCATCCTTGGAGGTACCGCATTATCCGAGGGTATAGGAGACATCCTTACACCGATCGATGCCCCTGCCGCCGCACATATTCTTATTGCCAAGCCACAGGCCGGCGTATCAACAGGCTTTGTATACGGCAATCTCAGGCTTAATGAGGATACTGTACACCCTGATATCGATGCAATCATTAAAGCCCTGCCTGAAAGCACTACACGTACAGGCAGACTTCTTGACAACATTCTTGAATCCGTTACAATCCCTGCTTATCCGGTAATTGACTCACTCAAAAATTGCATGCTGGAAAATGGAGCTGCAGGTTCACTTATGAGCGGAAGCGGCCCAACAGTCTTTGGAATATTTGATGATAAAAAAGATGCGGAAAAAGCCCTTAAGGAATGTACAAAGCTTGACAGCAGCATTTACAGCTGTATTACCGAATACTATAATCCGTAACTTACGCCCTTCAATATAATAACCCCACAGGAAGATATTGATATACACCTGTTTTCAAAACACCAGCGAAGTAATTAATACACTTGCAGCTATACCTGCAAGTGTTGCAGCGAGCGCACCCCATACGGTATACCGTATTTTCCGTATGCCAACCGAACCATAATATACACTTACTGTATAAAATATAGTTTCAGAACAACTCATCAGTACTGATGCAAGAAAACCAAGGTACGAATCAGGTCCGTACTCTTTATATATATCTAGCAGCAATCCGGTAGCTGCCGAAGACGAAAACAGCTTGGCAGTTACTACCGGTACAAGCTCTTCCGGAAATGACAGAATCCTGGCAAGCGGTGATATGGCTTCTGCAAGCATATCCAGTGCTCCGGAGGAACGCAGCACCCCTACCGCAACCATAAGCCCTATAAGCGTAGGCATGATATCAAGGACAATCTTAAACCCATCCTTTGCCCCCGCCGTAAACTCATCGAATATATTAACATTTTTGCACAATGCATACCCGGTTATCACAAAAAATATAAGCGGCACAATACTGTCCGACAAATATGTCAGTATATTATTCATGCATACCTCCTTATCCGGCTCTTTTTGCAATAAGTGCAAACGCCGTACCCGCAAGTGTCGAACATGTTGTTGCAATTATTCCTGCAAGAAGAATACCGGACGGACTTACCGAACCATACTGGCTTCTGTAAGCAATTATGTTTACCGGTATCAGCTGCAGGGATGACATATTAATTATAAGAAATGTACACATATCCACACTTGCTGTATGGCTGTCATTATTCAGCTTTTTTAATTCCTTCATTGCCATCAGTCCGGCAGGTGTTGCCGCCCATCCGAGGCCCAGCACATTTGATATCATATTAGAAGCAATATATTCATTCGCTATATGTTCCCTGGGAATTTCAGGAAACAAGAACTTAAGCACCGGTCTGATAAGATCCGTAAGACCCTTTATCACACCTGCTTTAGATGCAATGCCTATAAGCCCACTCCACATGGACATAATACCAAGCATGGTAATACACAGATTCACCGCTTCCTTTGATGAATCCAGTATGGATATACCTACCTGTGCGATATTCCCTGTAAATGCAGCTGTCACTATTCCACAAAGGATCATTACTGCCCATATTTTATTAAGCATTCTGTCTCCTTCGCTCTTCTTATACTCATTTTCATTTTATGCCGGTTTTTATTATATAGAACACCTCCTATAACACGACAGTTCTTTACAATTAATTGAACAAATTGTGAACTTTTTAAAAAAAATGATTTTTTTCTTTCTTTTATCCAAAATTTGTGATATAGTAGATGTCGAGATATAGAGAACAAGCAATATACTTGTTCTTATATATACACACACTAATTTCAAGGGAGGTAATTATTATGAGACACACAGGAATTGTACGTAATCTTGATAATCTTGGAAGGATCGTTATTCCAAAAGAAATGAGAAGGGTACTTGGCATTGAGGAGAAAGATCCTATCGAGATTCTAATTCAGGACGATGCAATCATGCTTAGAAAGTACGAGCCGGCTGATCTCTTCACGGGCGACAAGGAAGATCTCATTGACTACTGCGGCAAGAAGATTTCTAAGAAGTCAATTACAGAGATGGCACAGATTGCCGGAATAATTGACTAACACACCCGCTTTCTATTAACTGCACCATATACTAAAAAAATATTGTGCAGTTAATTAAAAGCCGGTGTAATAATCCTGTATGGAGACGGTTCCAGACTGAAAAAGACTATGGAGAAAAGTCTATAAATTGATTCTTCGATAATCGGCAGCGTTTCAAGTTTTGTGTAAACGCTGCCGATATAAGTTTTATGCTTCTTTTGTCTTACTTACGAAGCAGTCCGTTATATATATCCCTTTTTGATACACCTCTGTCCTTTGCGGCGAGCTTCATTGCTTCCTTCTTATCCGCTCCGCGTTTGATATAATACTCAACGTGCTCTTCTGCTGACATATCCTTAAACCACTCCGATTTGGCAGCACCGGCTTTTTCTTCACCACAGCCTTCAATCACAAGCACATATTCCCCCCTCGGCTTCTCACTCCCATACATACTGACTGCATCCTCAATTGTCGTATATATATTTTCCTCGTGCTTCTTGGTTATCTCACGGCTCAATGTTATAACCCTGTTGCCAAGAACCTCTTTTAATTCCTCCAGGGTCTTCTTAAGATGGTGCGGTGCCTCGTACATAACAATCGTCCTTGTCTCATACTTCAGATGTCCAAGGACTTTTGCACGCTCCTTCTTATCCGGCGGAAGAAATGCCTCAAATACAAATCTTCTTGTTGATAAGCCCGACATTGTAAGCGCAGTAATGCATGCACATGGTCCCGGCAGCGAACTTACCGTTATTCCTGCCCTTACAGCCTGCCTTACAAGCTCCTCACCCGGATCGGATATCCCCGGAGTTCCCGCATCAGTAATAACTGCAATATCTGTTCCCTCAAGCAGCTTACCTACAAGAATCTCTGCCTTCTCAATCTTATTATGTTCATGGTAACTCGTCAGCGGAGTATGAATGTCAAAATGAGTCATAAGCTTCATACTGTGCCTTGTATCTTCCGCAGCAATCAGATCAACATTCTTCAAAGTATCAATTACCCTGTACGTAATATCCTGCAGATTACCGATAGGTGTTGGGCATATATATAATATTCCGGACATAACAGCTTCCTTCCTGATAAATATTTCTTTAATACTTTTAATTACTTTAAGTGATATATTGTATGTAGTATAACACATCATGTAATATAATTACCACATAATCTCGTATTTTCACATTTCGGAAAAAATTCAAATAAATACTTGCACTTTCAGAATCTTATGGTATAATGTTCTAGTGTACTGATTCTGCGGGTATGGTGGAATTGGCAGACACAAGAGACTTAAAATCTCTCGGGGGCGACTTCGTGCCGGTTCGAGTCCGGCTACCCGCATCAATACCAAAGAGGCTGTTACTTTACGTAACAGTCTCTTTTAGTTTAAATGTCTCTATATTGCCATATTCTTGATCACCACTGATGAATATGGATAAAGCACAACGTGTATAAAACCTTCCCTGATATTATAAACCCTTGCTCCAATGGAATATTCACTTTCAGTCGACAGCATAAGCGACACCATTGTTGCGAGATTACCGGGAAGCCCCAGTCTCCATACCGGAACATCAAATTCCTTTACCGAATTACAGCTATTAACAGCTATGACAAACTGATCCTTATCATCAAACCTTCCGTAACAGATTACATCCTGCAGTTCATTTAAGAATAACAGTGAGCCCGTCCTTAACGCATCATAATCCTTGTGTATGCGGATCATCTCCTTGTGAAAATGAAGCATCATAGTATCCTCATGTCCCCACGGATATGTCCTTCTGTTATCAGGATCCGTCCATCCACATACGCCGGCCTCATCACCATAATATACGGTAGGTGCACCCGGCCATGTCATCTGGACAATTACCCCTGCCCTCATAAGTGACGGCATTATTCCTTGTCCGGCTTCCCATGGGCCTGCCGAATCAGTCCTTCCAACCTTGCGGTTCGTTCTCGTAAGGAATCTTGAATGGTCATGGTTAGACAGCTCATTCATGGCAACCTCCAGCGAAGGAGTAGACATCTTAAGCATATGCTCCCTCATGGCTCCAAAAAATGCATTAGAATTACCTCTGAGATCATCCCTGTATTCATCGCTGTGCTTTTCCATTCCTGTCAAAAACCATGACAACGGTTCCATAAATGCATCATAGTTCATTACACTGTCCCACTCATCTCCGCGAAGCCATGATTCGGGGTTGCCATAATGCTCCGCAAGAATAAGGGTATCAGGGTTAGCTTCTTTGACGCTCTTACGAAAATCCTTCCAAAACTTATGATTAAATTCTTCACTATAACCTAAGTCAGCAGCTACATCAAGCCTCCATCCGTCAATGCCATATGGAGCTTCAACCCATTTTTTTGCAATCTTCATAATATAATTATACAGCTTATCTGAGCCTTCATAGTTAAGCTTAGGCAGTGTATCATGTCCCCACCATCCGTCATAGCTTCTGTTATATGGCCATGCTGATTCATCATTGAACCTGAAAAAGGTTCTGTACGGACTGTCAGCGGATATATATGCACCGTCATCATAGCCTTCCCGGCCCTCGTATATCCTGTCGGCATCAAGCCACTTGTTAAATGAACCACAATGATTAAAGACGCCATCAAGAATAACCCTGATGCCACGTTTATGGGCTTCCTCAACAAGCCTCGCAAATAATTCATTACCTGCATCAAGATTTCTCCTGTCAGTTACCCTCATTGCATACCTCTCTTCCGGGCTGAGTGTCACATCATCAGCAACAATCCTGCCAAAATGCGGGTCAATATAATCGTAATCCTGAATATCATATTTATGGCTTGAAGGCGATACAAACAGCGGATTAAAATATATAACCTCAACTCCCAGCCATTCAAGATAATCAAGCTTTGACATAACACCTTCTATATCTCCGCCATAAAATGACCTTACATCCATCGGCTCAGGATACTTATCCCACTCCGTAACTCTTGTAACAGGCTCACCAATATATGTATATTCTCCATCATATACATCATTGCTGCTGTCCCCATTGCAGAATCTGTCCATAAATATCTGGTACATAACCGCACCCTTTGCCCATACAGGGGTCTTAAATCCGGGAATGATCTTAAATGAAGCATAATCTTCATGATTGTCCACTACACCTTTACGGTCGTAATAAACAACCGAAAGACCACTGTGGAGCTCAAAATAATAGTTCACCGTATTATTATCCACGGTAATCTCCGTCTCATAAAAATCAAACCACTTGTCGCTTCTGGTAACTTTCATCGGATACCTTTGTCCATTAGCGGCAAGATATACTTCCTTTACATTAGAGCGCCCCATCCTGCATCTTATCTTAACCGTATCTCCCGGCATCGGTTCAGCAGGACACCTGTATCTTACAGAACCATCGCTGAATACAGCGCTCCCATTGAATGGGGTTGACTTACAATCTGTATATATTTGAAGCTTCTTGGATGAATCAAGCTCATTTTGGTTATTCCTTATTTCCATTCCGACACTCCTATCTGAAATCTATGTATATAACAAGACCTGTTGTTATCTGCCCATATATCTGTATAAAAGTAAAGCAGGACAGTATATATACTGTCCTGCTTTGGAGAAGGTATTTTTGTTACTTATGGGGTGTAGCAAAAACTATATAATGTATTGGGGTTTACAAGACAGAGTATAGCACCTATTCTCATTTCAGTGTGCACAAACTTTACTAAAATCACTAAAATTATTTGTTGTTTTTACCCAAACAAATTTTGCCATTTGATATTTTTGTTATTTTTTTCGTCAAAAACAGCTTTTTCTTGTCATTATTGTACAAACCATACAAACTCTATCCTTACGCCTCATCAAAAAGCGCTTCAAATTCTTCCCTGCTTATACGTTCTTTCTCTATCAACAGTTCAGCACAACGCTCCAGCACTACCATGTGATCATTGAGAATCTCCCTCGCCTTCGCATAGCATTCATCAATAATCCTCTTAACCTCTGAGTCAATAGTCGTTGCTGTACTCTCACTGAATCCTCTTGTATGTCCAAAATCCCTTCCGATAAACACTTCATCGTCATCATCCAGGTTAATCATACCAATCGCATCAGAGAATCCATATTTGGTAACCATATTTTTTGCAATTGAAGTTGCCTGTCTGATATCCTGCGACGCACCTGTTGTAATATCATCAAATATAATATCCTCAGCAATCCTTCCTCCTAAGGATACGGTAATGTCCTGAAGCATCTTACCCTTCGTATTGAACATCTCATCCTTCTCAGGAAGCGGCATTGTATATCCTGCTGCCCCAAGCCCTGTCGGAATAATGGATACCGTATGAACCGGTCCGACATCAGGCAGTACATGAAACAGTATCGCATGGCCGGCTTCATGATATGCCGTAATCCTCTTATCCTTCTCGGATACGATCTTACTCTTCTTCTCAGGTCCGATGCCAACCTTAATCAGCGCACCGGTTATATCTTCCTGAATAATATATGCCCTGTTAAACTTAGCTGCATTAATCGCAGCCTCATTAAGGAGATTCTCAAGATCTGCACCTGTCATCCCGGCTGTTATCCCGGCAATACTCTTAAGGTCAACATCATCTCCCAGGGGCTTATTAGCTACATGAACACGGAGAATGTCTTCCCTGCCTTTAATATCAGGCCTGCCGACTTCAACCCTTCTGTCGAATCTTCCCGGCCTCAGTATTGCCGGGTCAAGAATGTCAACCCTGTTAGTTGCAGCCATAACTATGATACCCTCATTAACACCAAAGCCATCCATCTCAACAAGCATCTGGTTAAGGGTCTGCTCCCTCTCATCATGTCCGCCGCCAAGTCCTGTTCCCCTTCTTCTTGCAACAGCGTCAATCTCATCAATAAACACAATACATGGCGCATTCTTCTTGGCATCCGTGAACAGGTCACGTACCCTTGAAGCTCCAACACCGACAAACATCTCAACAAAATCAGAACCGGATATACTGAAGAACGGAACACCGGCTTCTCCGGCTACTGCCTTTGCAAGCAGCGTCTTACCGGTTCCCGGAGGTCCTACCATAAGAATACCTTTTGGAATCCTGGCACCAAGCTCGGTATACTTTTTCGGATTCTTAAGAAAATCAACAACTTCCTCAAGCTGCTCCTTTTCTTCTACAAGTCCTGCAACATCACGGAACTTCTTGCTTTTCTCATCCGGCTTTGTCATTCTTGCACGGCTCTTGCCAAAATTCATCACCTTTGAATTACCACCGCCGCTATTTTGTGAATTAAGTATCGAAAATAAAAATATTATAAGACCAAATCCAAGTACATACGGTAATACCGTAACCCACCACGGCGTCTGCTCAATAGGATTAATAGTATACGTAAATGTTCCCTCGTACAGGGAATCACCGGACATTTCGTATAATATCTTCTCTACACTCTCAACATCGGTACAATTGAACCGGACAGCCCTGGAATTCTCCGACTTAAAATATACCGTTACATATCCTGACGGAGTCTGCTGCTCCTGGGATATCTCAACTGCTTTGACATTACCTGCCTTGATATCACTTACAAGATTGGCAGTATTATACTGACTGCTGTCAGTGTCCTTCAATGCACTTGACAGATACAGCGAAATAGCTACCACTAAAAGTAATATCAAAAAAAATCCATTACCTCTTATCTGCTTTTTCAATCTGACTTTTGCCTCCTAATATACTATATGATTGCTGATCATTCTTCAAAATGTATAACTCCGATATAAGGGAGATTACGATACTTCTGAGCATAATCAAGTCCGAACCCTACTACAAATTCATCCTCTATCTCAAATCCATTATAGTCAACATCTACCGGGAATTCTCTTCTTGCCGGCTTATCGAGAAGTGTACAGACTCTGAGGCTTGCAGGATTGCTTACACTTAACAGCGATAAAAGTCTGCATAATGTCCTTCCTGAATCAAGAATATCCTCAATTATCAATACTTCCTTGCCGGCAATCGGCGTATCAAGATCCTTAATGATCTTAACACCACCTGTGGTTGAAGTTCCATTGCCATAACTTGAAACCTGCATAAAATCAAAAACCACCGGTATTGTAAGTCTCTTGGCAAGTTCACACGCAAAGAAAACACTTCCCTTAAGTATACATATGATATTAAGCGTCTTACCCTTATAATCTGCGTCAATCTCCTTTGCAAGCTCATCAATACGCTTTCCAACCTCTTCTTCCGAAATTAAAAGTTCAATCTTTTCTTTCATAACCGTATCTCCCCATAATATCAATATTAAGTATATTTAATCCAAACAATCAGCGTTCATCTGTAATACGTGTTCAGTATCTTCCGTGACATAACAATCCACGCTGCCCCTTCCACCGATGATCCATAGCACCCTGTTACCGGCTGCCATTACCAGCAGATTATCCCTGTACCGTCTTGGAATCTTACTGTCGATTATATATCTGGTGAGCTTCTTATTCTTTCCTTCACCAATACATATATAATCCTGCGCCTCAGGCTTACGTATGATTATTTTGCTACTAATTCTATCATAATCAAACCATTTAGTACAGCTATTTTTCGGAATAATGCCCCCACTATTTTTGTATTCTGTCCTTGTATTACTGATAGATATTAACGGACAAAGTTTTTTCTCATCAGGAAGGTATACATTCTCCCATATACATTTTCCATCCGTATATTCAACGCATCTGCATACCTCTCCCATCATAGTATTACCACTTTCACCCTTTGTAAACAGACTGATCCTGAGCCTGCCATATTCATTACATGCAATGAGGCTGTATGGGAGATCCACGCTCTTACCGGTCTCCGCATCTGCAAGGGCATATATCATATCAATATGCCGTCTCTCAATATCCTTAAGGCTATTTGTCATACTTCCGATCATCCTCCGTATGATTTCCCTGGCTGCGGCCTCATGTATATTTTTTATAAATTCCGCATCAACACTTACAGCATCCCTGCTTTTTGTTACATTTTTTTTATAATATGACCGTACAGAATCATCATACCATGCATATATGTCAGCAAGCTGCTTTGCAAGTTCTCCAATATGCGGCACCGCCATGCTGTTAATCTTCTCCAGCTCGGGAATAACATTACCACGCAGCCTGTTTCTGTCATATTCTACACAGCTGTTAGTTGAATCCTCCCTGTATGATATATTATTTTCCACGAGATATTCCAGAATCTGCGGCTTACTGAGGCATAACAGCGGTCTGATAATCCTGTCCCTTGAACATGGGATCCCGGTCATTCCTTTTATTCCGGTTCCACGGCACATCCTGAACAGTATTGTCTCTGCCTGGTCATTAAGATGATGTGCTACTGCGACACGGTCAGCCCCACGCAAACTTACTTCATCATCAAATTCCCGGTACCGCACTATTCTTCCGGCCTCTTCTTCTGTTACCTTCCATTCCCTTGCAAGCACAGGTATATTATATTCCGCACATCTGTACATAATGCCATATTCCCGGGCAAGCCCTTCGCAAAATCCTGCATCACCGCGTGCTTCTTCTCCTCTTATACCATGATTTATATGAACAGCATATAATGTCAGGCCGTACCTTTCCCTGAGCCTGCACAGCATATGAAGAAGACACACTGAATCTGCCCCTCCCGAAAGTCCTACTACAACCTTGTCACCATACACAAGCATTTTATTTGCTTCAATATATCCGCATACTTTATCGAACATCTGTTCACCATCCTCGTTAGTAATAATTAATACCAGCCGCTCAATACTTATCCCACACTCCGGCAACAATAACACTCATATCGTCACCTGCCCTGCACATATTACATTTTTTCGCACTTTCAAGAATATACTCAGCAAGCTCCACTGCATTAACAGCTTCCGCATCCTCAATAAGCCGGCATATCACCTCTTCCTTGCAGACACCATCAAAGCTGTCAGATACCCCATCACTTATCATTATAACATAATCCCCATCAGCCAGCCTGTATCTGGTACTTGCACAGTTCATTTCAGGAATTATCCCTATAGGCATTGCATCACTGTCAATTATTTTAACACCATTTTTCTTCTTAATAAATGTTGCGGCTGCACCGCACTTGATACAGTCACACATTCCCGAATACATATCAATAACACACATATCCACTGTTGAAAACATCTCATTATCGCCCGACATGACCATAGTGGTATTAACGAATTTCAGGGCCATCTCCTCACCAAAGCCTGCTTCTAAAAGCTGCTCAAGCATCTCAATCACAGCCTCGCTCTCACAGAATGCACTCCTGCCGCTTCCCATCCCATCAGTTATGGTCATGACCATCCTGCCATGTGACAGTCTCATAAATGAAAAGTTGTCCCCTGACAGTGTCTCACCGTCTTTTGCAATACGTGCTGTCCCGGTTAACACCTTGTATCTGACATCATTTACGAATACCAGCATCTGTAATTGCCTTGCCAGTACAGCCGTCATTGATGGAAGAGCCTTGTATGCCCTGCCCATAACCTCCGTAAGGACATCCTCAATCTGTTTTACTGACACACAGCCATGTTCAGTTTTTGCACATATATATACCTCACGTATATTTTCTGACTTGTCATATATGTTGATTTCCGTGGCTTTTATTCCGTGGCTTTTAAGCATATCCCTTATCTGCACTTCTTCATTTATGTAAACACGGTCTGATGCAAGCACATCCTCTTTAAGCCTGTTCACAAGCTTGGATATCTCTGCCATCTGCTCAGCCATGAGCATACGCATCTCCATCTGCCTGTTGTATATATCTGCATTGAATCTTGACAACGCAAGCTGTCTGTTCGTCTCATTAACCAGTTCATCAAAATGTATGCATCTGTCAAGAAACTCTTCTGATATTGTGTCAGTTTTAATCTCACCGAAGCTTTCAGCACATTCTATCATTCCAAGTGCCTCATGATATGTATCATAATACCGGTCGCCCCAGCAGTAATTGCAGTTATTGCATGCGCCACACACCGAATTGGTAAGCTCCGTAAATATCTCCCTCATACCGACTGTATTAACTATAGGAACTTTTCCAACATGCTTCTTAATAATACTCCCTACTTTTTCAAATGCATCTGAAAATTCCCCAAGCTTCCTCGATGTCTCATATTGATAATTATATCTTACAGCCGTAACCTCTGCCCCATCATCACTGACTGCTTCAACAAACAGCCTTTTAGGCAGCATCAAAAACAGCACTGAGGTTGAAAGCAAAACCTTAAGCATGTCCACATTCCACAATATATCCGGATACAGCATGGCAACAACACTTCCTGCCAGTCCCCACATCATTATACATGCCAGACGTCCAAATTCATGTACCACGCCAACACATATCCCGACCATGCAGTACATTCCTGCTATCGCAATATTGCCTTCAGCTATTCCCATCTCTATACCTATCGCCGCACCTGTCATGGCACCCGCAGCAATTCCATACTGATAGGACATATATAATAACAATATATTATATACCATGCCACTTATCATTAGCAAATCAGGAAGTATATCAGGAACCCCTGCCGCCGCAAGTGTCATGCACATTATAACACTTATCATCTGCTCGCCATTCATATAGCATCCCGGCTTTCCGTAATCAAGCCATTCCATGCCCCTGTACATGAGATTAGCAAGGATAATTATACCAGCTGCCTCCGCACCGGCAATAATAAATGCCGGCCCGGGCTCTGTAATCCCCCCACCAATATCTATCAGAAATGTTACCACCGCACCAACAGGCACAATCATTTTCCTTTCAGGTTTTATCCCACGTTTTCCGGCAAGCCTGCCTATTGCAAGAATGCACATACTGATAAGCAGATATTTAATAACGCTTCCACCATTAATCCCTGACCCCGGAATCAGGCCGCTCAATATCCCAAGCACCACCGAAATACTATATATCCTCTGCCTCTCCCTGTCCGTGCCAGCTATAAGAAGTGCCGCAACCGCAACCGGATTCACATTCATTATATAAACCCTGCCAAGCAAAAAACATATTAGACTTTTACATATCAACCTGATACCCACACCACCGGTTTTCACATATACCCCTCTTTTCTGATACATTATTGTTAGAACAGTATACTTATCAATATCCGAAAGTTTTGTAAAACAGGGTCGACCATCCGCAAAAGTCATTTACATTTATTTACATTTTCTGTATAGGCACAATACTGCCAGCCACATCAAAAAAACTGAGACCGGCCACAGTCTCAGTTTCATCATAACATTATTATAAAATGTCGAGGTCAAAAGCCCCCGACTTTGATGCAGTACTTTTTAATCCTCTGCTTCAAACACGACATCACCGGGATACACAAGTCCAAGCTTTTCCCTGGCAACATTCTCAATATTCTCATCAGACTTCACATAATCACGGTATTCCTCTATATTCTCATGCTCTTCTTCAAGCTTGCTAAGCTGCTTCTCATACTTTGCTTTTTCTTTTTGAAGCTCCCTGTTCTTAGCATCAAGCCCGGCCTTATTATATGTGATAACGGCAAACAGAACCAGCACAGTAGCAATCACAAATCCCATACCGGATCTGTTCTTCTTTTTACTCTTAATCGTCTTTTTCTTTATTACTTTCATATATTTCACCCATTTCATGCCTTCTAATCTTTATTTTACACCTGTAGAATATATTAATCAAGCACTTTCTGACACTGCTGCCGCACTTTATAAGAACCCGGACCATTCTGTTTCCAACACTCCACTGGAATAATACAGCCCCACCTATAAGCCCTGCAGCTGCATATCCCCTGATCACACCTTCATTTATCCTGTATATGACATAAAATGTACAGACTGCGGCTGCCACCCAGTATATAATATCCTCTAACGTTATCAAAAGCTGTGTGCGCTTTATCAATTCACGGATTACGACCAGCAGGTCATACGCCAGCATTATAATCATCCCACCTGACACCATAACCAGTATAAGAGTGATCTCCTGTCTTATCATCTAAACAGCCTTCCAATCAATGACTCTGAATTTTTCTTCCCTGAGGAGTTGGTATAGATTATGCTATCGATGTTTCCATCTACATCTACTTCACCTTTGTCAAGTGTCAGTCTGCTTACATGAAGCTGATCCCCCTTTATTGTCATTGTACCCTGGACCGTCTCAAGGACAACCTCATGTGCATCAAATGATATTACATCCTTTACACCGGTAATCACGGCAATTCTTCTGTCATCTATCCTGAGACTATGTTTGCCATTATATTCATTGTAGTTCTGTCTGTCTTCCAAACAAAACAGCCCCCCATATCTTATAAAATGTAACAGTACAATATATGCGGGCTGCCGGTATTATATTACTACCGGTACATCAATTCAGATATACTTGAACAATTCCTTAGCCTCATCTTTATTACATGTATCCTGAACGTTAAGCACCTCAACCCTGACAGTCTTGTTACCAAATGTAATCTCAATAATATCCCCTGTCTTAACATTGGCAGACGCCCTTGCAACCTTACCATTGATCATTACCCTGCCTGCATCACACGCCTCATTCGCTACAGTTCTTCTCTTAATCAGTCTGGATACCTTAAGATACTTATCAAGTCTCATATTCATCTTCCTTTCATATACCTGTTAACATTCACACTGCACATATATCTAAATAGGGACTGCACATAATGCAGTCCCTACAATATATCATCAGTAAAGCTATTAATCACAAAATTACTTTCCGTTAACAGCATCCTTAAGCTGCTTACCGGCCTTAAACTTAGGAGCCTTTGAAGCTGCAATAGTCATTGTCTCGTTAGTACGTGGGTTTCTTCCTTCCCTTGCTGCTCTCTCTGATACTTCAAATGTACCAAATCCGACAAGCTGGATCTTCTCACCCTTCTTTAATTCATCTGTAACAACCTCAACAAAAGCCTTAAGTGCTTTCTCAGCGTCTTTCTTTGATAATTCTGTCTTTGCTGCAATAGCATCCACCAATTCTGTCTTATTCATGTTAAATATTCCTCCTCAAAAAAAATAGATATGTTCACCATTGTTCATATACAATGCAATACTACTAGTTTAGTTATACCATAAATCAGCCTTTTGTCAAGTTATTTTAAGGAATTCATTATATATTAATGTATTAAGTATGTAATAAAATAAAGTAAGAATAATTTTCTTCAGTTTCCCACATACTAACTCCAAAGCTAAAATATAGAATTGGAGGCATACTATTTTGAAAGCAACTGGAATTGTAAGAAGAATAGACGATCTTGGCCGTGTGGTCATCCCAAAAGAAATAAGAAGGACTCTCCGCATAAGAGAAGGTGATCCTCTTGAAATATTTACAGACAGGGAAGGCGAGATAATTCTGCAAAAGTATTCTCCTATCGGAGAGCTTAACGAATTTGCAAAGCAATACGTCGATGCCATATCAAAAGCAACAGGCCATATCGTATGTATAACAGACAGAGACCAGGTCATCGCCGTCTCAGGCGGCAGAAAAGACATAGTATCAAAAGCTGTTCACCACGAACTTGAAAAAGCAATGGAAAACCGTGAAACATTTTCAGCTAATGACGGCAGTAAAAAATATTGCAGGATAACCGACGGTGAAGCATTTCCGTCTGAGACAATAAGCCCCATCATCAGTGAAGGTGATGTCATTGGCTCTGTGTGTATACTTGGCAAAGACACCTCTGTATCAATGGGCGATACAGAGCAAAAGGTAGCAATCACAGCTTCGGCATTTCTCGGAAAACAGATGGAGCAATAGAACTCATCCCTCTCATGCATACCGGTGTCCGGGGCAGATATCAGACAGCGGGCTTATCATCAGATGATAAGCCCGCTGCCCCATTACATCACTACATTTAATCTGCCGGATTATTCCCCGGCAGCAAGTACCTCCTTATACCTGGCAATTATCAGATTCTGAATATTCTCCCTTGTTGCTGAATTAATCGGATGGGCAATATCCTTATACTCGCCATCTGACGTTCTTCTGCTCGGCATTGCAATGAACAATCCTTTCTCCCCGTCAATAACCTTAATGTCATGTATTACAAATACATCGTCAATAGTTATTGATACAACTGCCTTCATCTTGCTTTCCCTGTCAACTAATCTTACACGTACATCTGTTATCTGCATAAATATAGTTCTCCTTCCTCTAATACCCCTTCTTAACTCCGTATATTACGTAGAATACATATCTTTAGAATACATATCTCTCGTTCTCTTCATCTACTACCTTAATCGCATCCGGACTTCCAATATATGAAGAATCTGCGCGGATAGTACCATTAGTCTCAACTATACAATTCTCAATACGTGTATTGTCCCCGATATATACATTATTAAGAATTATTGAGTTCCTGATAACGCAGTTGTTACCGATATATGCTTCCTTGAACAAAATAGAATCTGTAACTTCCCCATTGATAATACACCCACTTGAAACAATACTGTTACTTACATTCGAGCCCGGATTGTACTTTGCAGGCGGATGATCCTCAACCTTTGAATATATATCCGGATACTCCCTGAAAAAGTATCTCCGTATATCCTTTTTCAGAAAATCCATATTAGTCCTGTAATAAGAATCAACTGTGGCAATATTGTTCCAGTACTCCTTATGCTCATATGCATAAATACGTTTGATTCCCTTATATCTTACAATTACGTCCCTTACGAAGTCATATCTCTCTTCCTCTTCTGCACTCTCAATAAGCTCAATAAGCAGGCGTCTTCTGATTACATATATTCCCATGGATATCATCCGGCTGTCAGCCATTACCGGCTTTTCCTCAAAAGACACAACGCGGTTGTCTTCATCAGTTGTAACAACACCAAATCTCCTGGCATCATCTGAATCCTCAATATTCTTAGTTACGATAGTAATGTCTGCATTCCTGGATATATGATACTCAAGAACCTTGCTGTAATCCATCTTGTAAACGCCATCACCGGATGCAATTACTACATATGGTTCATGGCTGTTCTTGAGAAAATCTATATTCTGTGCGATAGAATCTGCCGTTCCACGGTACCAGCTTCCATTATCCGGAGTGATCGTCGGGGTAAATACGTATAATCCACCCTGCTTTCTTCCAAAATCCCACCATTTTGAGGAATTAAGATGATCATTAAGTGATCTTGCATTATACTGCGTGAATACTGCAACCTTCTGAATATGTGAGTTGCTCATATTGCTAAGTACAAAATCTATGCATCTGTATCCCCCGGCAATAGGCATGGCCGATACTGCTCTTTTCCTGGTAAGCTCTTTCATCCTGTGACTCTTACCACCCGCTAATACAATACCAATAGCTCTCATTACCTCTCACCTGCTTTCATTATGCTCTCACCGCTTTCAAGCTTACCATTAGGATAATCGGACAATTCAGTCTTACCTGTGATAACAGTATTCTTACCAATGGTAACTCCTGCCGGGATAACACTTTTTTCTCCCACAGTTACAAGACCGAACTTATATATATTCGGTTTTATCCTGTTAGCTGTCTCTTCACCAACGCCAAGCCTGGAATTCTCTCCAATGTCACACTTTTCGGCAATTATGGCTTTATCAACAACAGCACCCTTACGGATGATGGTTCCATTCATAATAATAGAATCTCTTACAACCGCCCCTTCTTCTATTATGACATCAGACCCGATGACCGAGCTCTCTATCTCTCCATATATCTCACATGCTTCACCCATAATTGCCTTGTTGATAACAGCTTCCGAGGCAATAAACTGCGGGGCAATCCTGTCACTTTTAGTATATATCTTCCAGAATTCCTCATAAAGATTAAATACAGGGATAAGATCAATAAGCTCCATATTAGCCTGCCAGTAAGAGCCAAGGGTTCCTACATCCTTCCAGTATCCGTTATATTCATAAGCGAATACCCTGTCTCCCCTCTGATGGCAATACGGAATAATATGCTTGCCAAAATCACATGCCGGCTGATCCTTAAGCTTAATAAGTGCTTCCCTGAGGATCTTCCACGAGAATATATATATTCCCATTGAAGCAAGGTTGCTTCTCGGATGCTCAGGTTTTTCCTCAAATTCAAGAATCTGCTTATTCTCATCAGTTATAACCACACCAAATCTGTTAGCTTCCTCAATCGGAACCGGAATACATGCCAAAGTAATGTCGGCATTATTTGCCTTATGGAAATCAAGCATTACTTCATAATCCATCTTATAAATATGATCCCCGCCAAGGATAAGAACATATTCAGGATTGTAATACTCCATATACTCAAGGTTCTGGTAAATTGCATTAGCCGTTCCAGTATACCATTCACTATTATTACTCTTCTCATATGGAGGAAGAATAGATACCCCACCGATATTCTTATCAAGATCCCACGGAATACCAATTCCTATATGGGTATTCAGCCGGAGAGGCTGGTACTGTGTAAGCACTCCGACCGTATCCACACCGGAATTAATACAATTGCTTAGCGGGAAATCAATAATCCTGTATTTTCCTCCGAACGAGACGGCCGGTTTAGCAACATGCGCTGTCAAAACCCCAAGTCTGGACCCTTGTCCACCTGCCAGTAACATGGCAATCATTTCTTTTTTTATCATGCGACCACCTCTGTTGTATTATTTTGTTAATTATATCATACATCAATAAAAATGTGAACATAATAATAATTTTTTTTAAATTTGTATGCTAATTTTGCGAATTGTGCATGCAATTTCTGCAATTGCTTATAAAATAATTAAATATAGAATTAACATTGTGTTTTATAATACATATAGATATAATGTATGTATATCTACTAAATTATTATATAAGGATGGTATAACATTATGTATCACATTGATTTTAATAAACCTGCCAGGCTTCATTTCATTGGCATTGGCGGAATAAGTATGAGCGGTTTTGCTGAATTACTTACCAGCAAAGGATTCCGCATTACAGGCTCTGACACCCATGATTCAGACATTACCGAACACCTTGAATCACTTGGTATACAGATATTTTATGGGCAAAAGGCATCTAATATTCCTGAAGATACCGATCTGGTAGTATATACCGCTGCCATATCCGAGGATAACCCTGAATATGTTGAAGCAAAAAGACGTAATCTGCCCATGATGGTACGTGCAGAAATGATCGGCCAGATCATGAAGAATTATTCAAATGCAATTGCCGTATCAGGTACACATGGGAAAACTACCGTTACTTCCATGCTCTCATATATTTATCTTGCCGCAGACCTTGACCCTACAATATCTGTAGGCGGAATTCTTGATGCCATCGGTGGCAATATAAGGATCGGTGAATCACAAAACTGGATCATGGAAGCATGTGAATACACCAACAGCTTTTTAAGCTTCCATCCGACAACAGGTATTATCCTCAATATAGAAGCGGATCATCTTGATTTCTTCAAGGATATTAACGATATAAGGAAGTCCTTCCGTGCATTTGCAGAGCTGCTGCCACCACATGGACTGCTTGTTATTAATACTTCTATTGATAATTATGAAGAGATAAGCGGTAATCTCAAGTGCAAGGTTGTAACTTACAGCATTGATGACCATAACGCCGACGTATATGCAGATAATATCACATTTAATGATAATGGCTGTGGTTCATATGACCTGCACATTAATGGCGTATTAAAGGGACACATAACCTTAAATGTAACCGGACTGCATAATATAAGTAACAGCCTTGCTGCAATCGCAGCAGCATATACACAGAATATCGGACTTGATACTATCAGCCGCGGTCTTTCAGGTTTTACCGGTGCAAACAGAAGATTCCAGAAAAAGGGTGAGGTGGCAGGAATCACCATTATTGACGATTATGCACACCATCCGTCAGAGATCAAAGCTACGCTGACAGCCGCAGCTGCATACCCGCATAATAACCTGTGGGTTGTCTTCCAGCCACACACATATACAAGGACCCGCGCATTCCTCAGGGAATTTGCCGAAGCCCTGACACTTGCCGACAATGTAATTATTACAGATATATATGCTGCAAGGGAACAGGATCCCGGTGATATATCTTCCATTGATATAGTTAACGAGATGGAATTACTTGGTAAAAAAGCATATTATATCTCTTCATTTGATGATATTGAAAATTTTATATTAAAAAATTTGGTTAACGGTGATATGTTAATAACTATGGGTGCCGGAGATGTTGTAACTATTGGGGAAGAGCTTTTAAGCTTCTAAGTTATTAACATTATCAATCACTTTATACTTTTTTTATAAATGTACAAAAGGTTAATAACTTTTTTAAACGTTAATAATTTTAGTGTTTATTTTATGGGATTTAACGAAAAAATAAAGTTGTACCACAGGTTATTAACGTTATTAACGTTTTTTATTCTACTAAATAAGAATGGTTCAGGGGCTATTTTCAAGTCAGATTTTATGTGCTATAATCCATCCACAACAGAATTTAAGGGGGCACAAAGTAGTGAATAACGGTAATAACACCATCTGTCTTCACAAGCAGGCAGAATGTACATACACCCAGGTTTCTAATACATTTATTGATGAATATATGCCGGATGCCAACGGCACTTACGTCAAGGTCTACCTGACCCTGTTAAGGCATCTTGGCAACCATCATTTTAACATTTCCATAACCGGGATTGCCGATGCTCTTGATCTTACCGAGACGGATGTAACAAGGGCTTTGGGATATTGGGAAAAGAAAGAGCTGCTTTCCCTTTCAAGAGACGTTAATAATACAATTAAAGATATAACATTTAATAACCCTGTAAGCTCTGCGGCATGTCCTGCCCCAGACATTACTGCTTCCGGTAAAGACATTCCCGGCAAAGCGTATATGGACAGTGCTGCCCGGACTGCCGGTGAATTCAATATGGACAAGCATGATAATATGGACAGGCCTAAGGCTTCAGACCATACCGGACATGTAAAGCAATACACAACATCCGAGCTTAACAGGATCACCTCAAGGGACGAGTTTGTATGGATAATCAATATTATCGAAAAATATATGCAGCGGAACCTTACTCCTACAGACGTTGAGCTTGTTGTTTATCTGTATGATTCACTCAATTTTTCTTCCGAGCTGATATTCTATCTGTATGAGAACTGCATCAGCCGTGGCAAGAAGAATTCAAAATATATTCAGGCTGTTGCTATCAACTGGGCAAAAGCAGGTGTTGACTCTGTCGAAAAGGCTAATGAATATCTCGCCGCATTTGACAGCCGCTATATGGATGTAATGAAGGCACTGGGACTTTTACAGGCTCCGGCCCCGGCACAAAAGCAGTATATAGATTCATGGCTTTCAGCAGGCTTTGAACCCGAGGTAATCAAGGAAGCATGCAACCGTACTACCATTGCGGTCGGTGGTGCTAACTTCAAATACGCTAACGGAATACTTGAGAAATGGAAAGCACAGGGTGTCAAAACCCTTGAAGATATTAAAGTTACCGATGACCTGCATGCAAAAGCCGTAATCAATTCAAAAACTGCAGCAAAGCCAAAAAGCAACAGCTTTAATTCCTATGAGCAGAGGGATTACTCAGCAAATGATTATTCGGCACTTGAACGTCAGCTTCTTAACCATTAAGCTTCTTAACCATAAAACGGAGGTTACATAATGATTTCCCAGCGTCATAACGATGAACTGAGACGAATGTACGACTTACGGCGCACTGCTAATGTACATATTAAGAAAAGACGTCTTGAAGAGATATACAGGGCTATCCCTGAATACAAGGCGCTTGATGACACAATGCCTGATATAGCCATGGAAAAAGCACAGGCGATTTTACATGGGGAAGACATTTCACACAATAGCCGGTTAAGCCTGGGGGCTATTGATGAAAAAAAACGCAGGCTGCTTACCGACAATGGTTATCCGCCTGACTACCTTGACCCCATATATACATGTCCCGACTGCAGGGATACCGGTTATATCGGCTCTGCAAGGTGTCATTGCTACAAAGAAGCATTTATGGATATGCTGTGCCGCGAATATAAGATAAACAAAGTCAGTTTTTCTGATTTTAATATCAATTATTATCCTGATGATTATATTGATGAAACCAACGAAACTACGCCCCGCGAGAATATAATAAAGGTTCTTAACACATGTAATGAATATATCAGAACATTTAAGCACCATGCAGATAACCTGCTTATATATGGCCATTCGGGAGTTGGCAAGACATTCCTTACACATTGTATTGCAAAAAAGCTTCTTGATAATGGTTATTCAGTTATGTACTTGACTTCATATGAGCTCTTTGCTATCCTTGAGACGAAGGTTTTTCGGACCGGGGAAATGGACGCATTGAGCGAGGATGTCGTATCATTGTTACACACCTGCGACCTGCTTATAATAGATGACCTGGGAACTGAACGAATCAACAAGTTTACCGAGACCCAGCTTTACGAATGTATTCAGGAAAGGCTTCGCAATGAACATTCAACGATCATCTCCACGAACCTTTCATTTGAAGATATTAAAAATAATTACAGTGAACGTATATTATCAAGATTACTTGGTTATTATAAACTAATTAAGATAATCGGGCGCGATATACGCATCAAAAAAGCTTTAGACGAAAACGGAGGAAAAAAATGAGTTTAGATGAGTCTTATACAGAAAAAATCCCTTTTGGAGAACTCGGACTTATTGCACTTGAAAGCAGCAGGACAATAGGTAACAGGGTTAATGATTACATTGTTGACTGGAGAACCGACAGGGAACACAAGCACGATTCCGATGCTGCATTTACCAGCTATAAAAAGGATTCCTACCTCGTAGACTGTGTATGCCCGCGCTTTGGTTCAGGTGAAGCCAAGGGTATTATCAAAGAGTCTGTACGTGGAATGGATCTCTATATTCTCGTAGATGTATGTAATTACAATCTCACCTATTCAGTATGCGGCTTTGAGAATCATATGTCACCTGATGATCATTATCAGGATCTCAAACGTATTATTGCAGCCGTTGGTGGAAAAGCCCGCCGTATCACTGTAATCATGCCTTTCCTATACGAAAGCAGACAGCACAAAAGAAGCGCACGAGAATCTCTTGACTGTGCACTTGCACTCCAGGAGCTTACCGATATGGGTGTTGAAAGTATCCTGACATTTGACGCCCACGACCCAAGAGTCCAGAATGCAATTCCACTCAAAAGTTTCGAGACCGTACAGCCTATATATCAGTTTATTAAAGCAATCCTCAAAAATGTACCTGACATATCACTTGATGCAAAACACATGATGATCATAAGTCCTGATGAAGGTGCAATGAGCCGTGCCGTATATTTTGCCAATGTACTTGGAATTGATGTCGGAATGTTCTACAAGAGAAGGGATTATTCAACAATTGTTAATGGCCGCAACCCTATAGTTGCACACGAATTCCTTGGTACAGATGTAGAAGGAAAGGATGTCATAATCATTGACGATATGGTATCATCCGGTGAAAGCGTCCTCGACGTGGCAAGGGAGCTTAAAAGACGTAAGGCCAACAGAATATTTGTTGCAGCCACATTTGGTCTGTTCACCAATGGGCTTAAGCACTTTGATGAAGCTTATGAAAGCGGACTTTTATACAGGGTACTTACAACTAATCTTGTATACCAGACCGAAGAGCTTCTCTCCAAGGAGTACTACATCAACGTAGATATGAGTAAGTATATTGCATTGTTAATTGATACATTAAACCATGATTCTTCTATCAATAAGCTGCTCAATCCAACAGAGAGAATCCAGAAGGTACTTAAGAAGTATCACCAGAGATAATATATTGCAGAAAGTATCACAAGAAATAATATAACTTTGCAGGGCTGCCACATTAATGAACATCATATACTATATAGAATACGTTGTTATTATTTTGCTATATATGTAAGATTTTATTACTGTGGCAGCCCTGTTTTATAGTCATTTATAATTTTTTATAGCCCTTTATAATTCAAGAAGCTTACTTTTAGCCAGATCTATGTCCATTTTAATTCTGTTATCCATAGTTTTCATAACATCAAGTACACGTACCTCGCTATATACATTATCATTGGAAAGGTCATATATCTCGTTATCATCAAAACACAATATTACGGGTCTCATTATCGATTCCTTATTCTCAGTAATAACAAGTCCTTTTTTCTTATTGGTAAGCTCAACACATACCCCTGTATTCATAATATTAATGCTCTTAATAAGGGCATTAACAACCTTTGGATTATATTTTCTGTCATGGTCCATCAATTCCCTTATAGCCATAATCTCAGATGTAGGCTCTGAATACGATGTCATTGCTGTCAGCCTGTCATAGGTATGTGCAACATAAAGAATATCAAGTGCCTCATCATCCAGCACAGATACACTGCCTTCGTCTTCCCCGATAATATTTTCATGAAGCTTAAGGACAAGCCTTTTAACATTTGGGTCAATATCAAGTGCCTGAACAACATCATTAGTATTCTTTCTGACCAGCAGCTTCTCATCTGCGTTTAACTCGGCCAGATTGTTAAAACCATTAGGGAACTTAAGCTGACCAACATCATGAATTACAGCAGCCTTAACAATGGCATTCTGTACGGATGGCGAAACTCCTATATTATTAGAAATCATAGCGCACAGAATAGCAACATTTAATGAATGCTTATATATAAAATCATCAGAGCTTCTCAGATTTTGTACAAAGTTGATTTTCCTGTCAAGTCCTCCGTAGTTCTTAATGATCACATTAACAAGCCATTCCAGTGTCTTAGGCTCTTTACCTTCTGCCATAAGCTTAAGATCATCACGTATACTGAATACTGATACTGTCTGAAAACGCTCAAACTGTATATCATCATCGGTCATCGGCGGAAGCGGCTCCGCAGGTTCAAGGATATACAACCCAAACAACCCAAAGTTCTTAACTCCATATATACTCTGCATAGTCAGTCTGCTATTCCTCTCATGCAACAGTACACCGCTCTTATTATAGATTGGCTTACCAAGACGCATCCCCGGTTTCAAATCATCAACTCTGACAAATATCATTTTTTATCCCCCTTATAGTTAAACTTAAATACAACTGTTGATAATGGAGGAACATCAATCTTAATTGAATACTTCTGACCTCCACATGCAATCTTATCTGCCTTTACTGCGGCGGGCACCGGTACCGAGCTCCCACCATACTTTGCATCATCCGAATTCAGCAATAGTGAATAGCTTCCTTTACACGGCACTGGTATTGTGTAATCCTCATGCAGCACCGGCGTAAAATTACATATAAACAGCAACTGTCCCTCAGAAGCCCTGCCT
This sequence comes from uncultured Lachnospiraceae bacterium, assembly GCA_934437985.1. Classification (GTDB taxonomy): domain Bacteria; phylum Bacillota; class Clostridia; order Lachnospirales; family Lachnospiraceae; genus V9D3004. The sequence continues at coordinate 20,427 of CAKSBI010000012.1, read as the reverse complement.
CTTCTGACAAACGTTACCGTACTATTACTGCTGTCATCACAATTCATCCACTCAAAGCCCATTGGATCACAGTCATTGTAACTAAATGCATCATATGTCTTATACAGCCTGTTAAGCTCTTTCATATAACTCTGCATCCCTGCATGAGCCGGAAAATCAAGCAGATCCCAATCAAGCTCCCTTGCTTCACTCCACTCTCTTGTCTGTGCAAATTCCTGACCCATAAACAACAGCTTCTTGCCCGGATGTCCATACATAAAGCCATATGCTGTTCTCAGATTAGCAAACTTATCCTTCATATCTCCCGGCATCTTATATATCATGGATGCCTTACCATGGACAACTTCATCATGTGACAACACCTGAATAAAATTCTCACTGTAAGCATACATCATACTAAAGCATAATTTTCTATGGTTACCGGATCTGAATAATGGGTCCATCTTCATATATTCCAGGAAGTCATTCATCCAGCCCATATTCCATTTGAAAAGAAAACCAAGCCCATTAAATTCAGTTGGTGCGGTTACGCCTGCCCATGCAGTAGATTCTTCCGCGATGATATATACACCGGGTTCTTCCTTAGGAACGATACTGTTCAGCTTTCTTAGCAATGCAACCGCATCATAATTCTCATTGCCACCATCACGGTTAGGAAGCCATTCACCATCATTTTTTCCATAATCAAGATACAGCATTGAGGCAACCGCATCTACCCTTAATCCGTCAATATGGTATTCCCTTACCCAGAACAGTGCATTGGAGATAAGAAAATTACTGACCTCGTTACGTGCATAATCAAATATATAAGTTCCCCAGTCCGGATGCTCTCCCCTTCTTGGGTCCGGGTGCTCATATAATGGTGTTCCATCAAATCTGGCAAGCCCATGCGCATCCTTTGGAAAATGTGCCGGTACCCAGTCAAGTATCACCCCTATTCCAAGACCGTGCATATGATCAACAAAGTACTTAAAATCAGCCGGAGTACCATACCTGCTCGTAGGTGCATAGTAACCTACAACCTGATATCCCCATGAACCATCAAACGGATATTCTGCAATACCCATAAGCTCAACGTGCGTATAATTCATTGACACAAGATACTCACCAAGCGCCTCCGCAGCTTCCCTGTATGAATAGAAGCCATCCTCGGTTCCATCATCATGCTTACGCCAGGAGCCTATATGACACTCATATATTGTCATAGGCATGTGCCTCCTTGCATCACGGTCAATAGCCCTGCGTCCGGTGATCCATTTCACATCATTCCAATGATATTGATTAATATCATATACTACAGAAGCATTACCCGGTCTGACCTCAGCATAATTGCCATATGGATCTGACTTGTATATCTGTTCGTCACTGCCTGTAGCTATCTTATACTTATATATGGCACCATCACCGACACCCGGTATAAACAGCTCATATATTCCGCCTGTCTTATGCCGTCTCATCTGATGCAGCTTTCCGTCCCACATATTGAAGCTTCCAACGACACTTACGCCCTTTGCACCAGGTGCCCAGACAGCAAACATGGTACCCTGTACACCGTTAAGCTTCATTGGATGTGCACCAAGCTTTTTGTATATGTCACGATGATTTCCTTCAGAAAACAGATATATATCAAGCTCGCCTATAACGTTGTCAAAACAATACGGATCAATGTATTCAATTATATCATCTTCCCTGTATGTTACACGAACCTTATAATTAACGATCTGTCCTTCTTCAATATACGCACCATAGAAGCCCTTATCATCAATCTCCTGAAGCTCATATATCTTATCAGTATCAGTATCAATGATACTGACTGCCCTGGCGTATGGCCTGAACACTGCTGCTGTCTGTCCACCCTTATACCTGTGCAGACCAAGAACCTTCTGTGGCTCATCACATCTCTCAGATATTATCTCATTGTAACAATCCCAGTTAATCCATTCTCTAAATCTGTCAAGCACCCTATCAACTCCCGTATAATATAGTATATTCGGAATAATACGCTCCGTTTATTGCAATACATTATCTATAATCTTCATTACTTCCTTAGCAAGCTCAGCAGACTTTTTATCAGCATCCTCAAGACTGCTTCCTGTAACACCATAATAGAACTTAACCTTTGGCTCTGTACCCGACGGTCTTACACAAAGCCATGCATTATCACTCATATCAAAGTAAAGAACATCAGAGATCGGAAGTCCCGTCTCCTTAACCTCTCCTGACTTAACATCAGTAATTGTATTATTCTTGTAATCACGGACAGCTGTTACCGTATAATCCCCTACACGCTCAGGCGGCATCTGTCTGAGACTCTTCATAATACTCTGTATCTTCATTATTCCTTCACGTCCCTGGAATGATACAGCCTTAACATCATCCTTATAGTATCCATATCTGTCGTACATGGCAAGCATTGCATCCCACAGCGTCATATTCTTAGTCTTATAATATGCAGCCGCCTCACATAACTTCATTGTTGCAACTACGGCATCCTTATCACGCGCATGGGTTCCAACCAGACATCCATAGCTTTCTTCAAATCCAAACAGATACTCTCCCCTGCCTGAGGTCTCAAAACCAAGTATCTGCTGTCCGATATACTTGAATCCGGTAAGAACCTCTATAAGGTCAACTCCATAATACCTGGCAATTGCATCTGCCATATTAGTTGATACTATTGTCTTAATAAGCTTTCCATCCGCAGGAAGTCCGGCAGTCTCCTTGCGCTGTCCTATCTCATAATCACCAATAAGGCATCCTGACATATTACCTGTAAGTGATATATATTCTCCTGAAGCACTATCCTTAACATACACACCAAGCCTGTCAGCATCAGGATCCGTTGCGAGTACAATATCAGCATCCTTTTCCTTAGCAAGCTTAAGGGCAAGCTCAAATGCTTCGGCTGATTCAGGATTAGGATAACTTACTGTTGGGAATTCCCCATCCGGAAGCTCCTGTTCCGGAACAACATATACGTTCTCGAATCCAAGCTCAGCAAGAATTCTTCTAACCGGAATATTACCGGTTCCATGAAGCGGAGTGTATACTATCTTAAGCTCTTTTCCCATCTCATCAATACATTCTTTGTGGATTATAAGCTTCTTAAGCTCGGCAATATAAGAATCATCAACCTCTGCCCCGATCACTTCATAAAGACCGGCTTCTACAGCCTTGTCCTTATCCATTGTCTTAATGACAGAGTAATCTGTTATAGCCTTAACCCTGTCCATAATGCCTGTATCATGTGGCGGGGTTATCTGCGCCCCATCCTCCCAGTATACCTTATATCCATTATATTCAGGCGGATTATGGCTTGCTGTGATATTGATACCTGCAATACAGCCAAGCTTTCTTACCGCATATGAAAGCTCCGGGGTAGGCCGCAGGCTCTCAAATACATACGCCTTAATTCCGTTAGCTGCAAGGCAGAGTGCTGATGCCACAGCAAACTCAGGTGACATTCTTCTTGAATCATATGCTATAACAACACTTTTATTGTCACCACCATTAGCATTAATGTAATCAGCAAGTCCCTGCGTAGCTTTGCCAACTGTATATATGTTCATTCTGTTGGTGCCTGCTCCGATAATTCCCCTCAGGCCTGCTGTTCCAAATTCAAGTTCCTTGTAAAAACGCTCCTGAATCTCCTTTTCATCACCTGCTATAGACTTAAGCTCTGCTTTGGTCTCCGCATCAAAGCAATCCCCATTAAGCCATTCATTATATATCTCCATATATCCCATCTGAAGGTACCTCCTGTTATAATATGATTATTCAAATCTAAGTTCACTCTTTTACAAGAGCCGGAAAGCTCCATGTAACATCTTTATTATCATTGGCAATTGCAACAGTATAACTTTTCGTAACGTATCCACTGCTGCTTAATGTTATAGTCTCGTTACCTATCTGCTTGGGAAATGTACATGGTGCAATGCCCTTGTACTCCCCATTTAGGTAAACCTCAGCGCCAGCCGGTGCCTGGACAGAGATAGTATGCGCCTTATCATATTCTATATCCTTCTTCGATGTATCTGTCTTATCAGTTGCTGTAACTGAGGAAGCATCTGATGCCGGAGCTGATGTTGCCAAGGTATTATCTGATGGCGGGCTTGTAACGCTGCTGTCAGTGTTATTAGCAGTATCAGTATTGCTGCTGCCTTTATCAGATGAATTATCATCCGGACTATCAGCAGCCTCCTCCGACAGATTAATTACAATCGTCGGGTTAGGTGACCTGACTTCAAGTATGCCTGTATATGTCTTATACCCTGCAAGTTCTACCTGGACATCATGCCTGCCATAATTAAGTTCTATCGGTTCTGCATAATCAGTAAGTCTTCCATTAAGATATAATTCTGCCCCAAACGGTGATATAGCAAATATTACCTGTCCTTTATTATCAGGCTTCTGCCTGAATTCCGACATATCAAGCACAGTCTCCTGGTTACGCGCAATATCAATCTTCTTTGAACCGGTCAGATCCCCGCTCCGCATAGTTACTTCATAGCTGCCCTCGGGAACTACTACTATCATATCCTCGGTAACCGGCTGGTTAAGCTCGTAACCTACATACATAACCCCTCCGACAAAATCAGAATACGATACGGGCCTTATATATCCATGACCCTTTTCGACTACAAGAGAATAAATATTCCTGCCGATTCCATATGCCCTCAGCTTGTCCACCGGATTAAGACCCGCAAGATCCTGAACTGATGTTCCGTCAAGAACAACAAGTGCATTATCATATCTGTACTTGGTATCCGCTATCTTAAAAATCATCTCAGTGACATCATACGACCAGTTAACTATGTCGTTATAACACCATGCATCTCCGCATGTTCTTATCTCCAGTGCATTCATTGTATCAGCACTGTAAGACGCCGTAAGGATCATTCCGGCTTCAAACGCTGCTATAGTTGTAAGTGCCCCATCAGGATTATAGACAAGCGTCCCTCCTGTTATATGCAGAGTAGTATCACAGCCACTGTCAATGTCATACACTGTAACTAATGACGCAGTATCATCAATCCCCTTAAGGACACCGGTAATACCGGCATCTGCAGCCTCTATTGCCCCTGGCGTCTGCTCAGGTTCCGGAGATCTCCCATTGCCGGAGCATCCGGAAACAAGTAACATAACTACGAATAAAATTCCGGTCATAAATACATACAATCTCTTCACCCGGAACCCTCCTTTGGTTAATTACTATATTATATCAAGTTTTATCTGTTATTTCAACAGTTCTCCTTTTATAAATTTTTCCCTGCTGTCCCTCTGGATACACAGTGCATTAAGTTTCTCCATATTCTTGCCAGGTATCCATGTTTTTTTACTATTCATATAGCAACTTGCCAGCTTCCAGAACTTTTCAGGATACAGTAAAAGCATTGCAAGTATAGCCCTCTCCTCATCCGGAATTAACCTGACACTTTCATAACCTGATAAAACTGCATGGCCATACTCAGGATTCCATTCATTTTTCTCCATAACCTTACGTATGTAATAATACAAGTCCATAAGCCACAATCCATATGTACATTTATCAAATACCGTTGTAGCAATATAATCCCCACACATAATAATATTATGATATGTATATGAACCATGAATCACCTCATGCTTCCTACATGCAGAATGAATCAGCTCGTTAAGCCTGCTTGATTCCAGACATTCAAATACGCCTGCCGCAATATTATAGTAATCAGGAAAAGCGCGCAAAAGTGCCATTTCATATTCATTTTTATATTTTTTAGCCCTGAGATAATTCCTTATGTGCCCAAGCTCTTTATTATGTTTTTTTAATGTTGTCACTATATCCTGCGCTCCGGCACACATACTGTACTCATAAGGCGGTATTCCCTTAAGACAGTTATGGAGAACTGCCATATTAACCGATGCAGCATTTACATCCTTCACATTATGGATGTCACATTCACTGCCCGGATACCAGTCCCTGACGACATACCTCTGCCCATTTGTCCCAATTGAGCTTATGTTGTTATCCCTGTTCAGGCAAAATGAATCAATATATCCAAAACCCGCTTCTTTCAGATGCGACTTAACCTTATGTTCCCATACAAGCCTGCCTGCGGATGTCTTTGTCTCCTTTACAATCTTACAGCCGGCATCAGTTTCAATCATAATACCCCCACGGATTCTTGACCTTGCCGTAACCTCAAAATCATACTGGCTAAGTATCTCATTATATCTATCTTCCAATCTAATGCCCTCCCATTTCTTATTCAGACAGAATTTTATACACGCGTCTGTTCAATCATATGAACTGATACTAACTTTCATTCCATTATTTGTTCTGATTTTGAAACATTAATAATATCTTAAAATATACATACTGTATTTCACATCAGGAGACCGAATATGAACAGATACATCTGCAGGACATTCAATAAGTCAAAGGTATTATTATGCCTTATCTTAATACTCATCCTTTTTTCATCCTGCACATTTCAGAGAACGCAGACACACCCAGGTTCCGTGGGGCATAACGCTGCCGGTACCGAAGCATTACATTCCGATGACAGCCGGTCATCAGGTGCGACGGCACAAAAGTCCAGAGGCAGTGCCGTGTTCAGGCAGCTATGTGACGAGCTTTTCATCCATCTCGTTACCTCCGATGCGATAACACTTAACTATACACTTTCATCACCCGAATCATATGGGATACAGAAATACCCCGATTCACCCGGAAGCTGCAGCACCGGTCAGACACAGGCGGAATATGCATATTACGAAAACAAATTAGGAATCTTAAAAAGCACAGACCGTGATTCGCTTACATCCGATGAAAAGATCACATATGACACTTTAGTTGAAACACTGTCATCCTATCTGGATATTGCACCATTTTACATGTATGAAGAACCTCTTTCACCTGTATCCGGCATTCATGTGCAGCTTCCGGTTTTACTGTGTGAATATCATTTTTATGATGAAAAGGCTATTCTGAATTATTTTAGATTAATTGAAAATATACCGGATTATTTTGCCGGAATCATGACATTTGAAACAAACAGAAGATCTGAAGGGATATTTATGGGAACCGGGCTTGCAGATAAAATCATTACAGAGTGCCGTGATTTTATCCGTGACCCTGGTTCTAACATGCTTATACAGGTATTTCCGGAAAACATCAGTAATGTCAGTCTTTCTGACGCTTCACGTTCAGAATATATTGCAAGAAACGAACAGCTTATACATGAAGTTCTTATCCCTGCTTACCAGAGCCTGATCGACGGTCTGAAATCACTTGCAGAGCTTGAGCACACAGCTGCACCTGCCATGTGCAGCCTTCCCGATGGGAAAGAGTATTATGCAAAGCTTGTACACATACAGACCGGCTCCGACATGAAGCCTGAAGCCATTAAGTCTCTTCTTGAGCAGACTATAAAAGACTGCCGCACAAAAATTGCAGCAGCCATTCTTGACAATCCTGATGCATACGAAAAATTAAACGACCCATCATATGCAGCAGACAGCCCGGATGACATAATTAATTACTTAAGCCGGAATATTACTTCTGAATATCCTGCCCTGCCCGCCGATGCCGGCGGACTGAATATAAAGTATGTACATTCATCCCTTGAAAACACCCTTAGTCCCGCAATGTACATTACACCGCCTATTGATTGTGATGTGACAGATGACATATATATCAACCGTTCCTGCCTTGACGATTCCACAATGTTTCCTACACTTGCTCATGAAGGATATCCCGGACATCTGTATCAGTATGAATACTTCATGAGCACCGGTCCGCACCCCATCAGACACATGCTGAACTTCGGGGGATACAGCGAAGGCTGGGCAACATACGCTGAAATGTATTCCTATGATATAGCCGGAATTGACAAAACCCAGGCATCAATACTTAAGAATAATAAGCTTGCAACACTATGCATGTACAGTATGCTTGACCTTGGAATCCACTATTATGGCTGGAGTTACGACGAATGCCAAGCGTATCTGTCAGATTTTGGTATAGAGAACAGGGATAGTGTAGACGAAATATATGAAACAATAATCGCAGAACCTGCACTGTACCTTAAATACACACTCGGATGCCTTGAGTTTATGCAGCTTGAGAGTGATATCAGGTCTGGCGCGAGAGAAAACTATAACCCTGTTTTGTTCCACAGGATTGTACTTGAGACCGGCCCTACATGGTTTGGCATACTTAGGGATAATGTCGAAAACATATATTTGGGGTATTAAATAGAGTTGACTTTTATTATTATAATCCCTATAATAAAAAACAGAATCGGGGACTTTGTTAATTAATTAACTATCAATATCTGACAGGAACCCGTATTTCATCAAAGATTATTTTTTAATAGGAGGTTATTAATAATGGCAACAAAAGCAAATTATCCAATCAGTGAAATTGGAGCAGGAAAAGTTGGCTTCTCCAAGACTCGTTCTATTATCGAAGCTGCTTTCTACGGAAACAATGTAGTAAGAGTTGAGACTCTCAAAGAGGCTTATAATCTCGCTAAGAATTCACCTGGAACAATTGTAACAGATATGCCTATATACAGAGGCGAAGAATTCGGTCTTGATAAGGATGCCAAGGTTCTTCTTTTCAATGACGGAGCTGTTACAGGCCGTTACGCTGCTGCACGCCGTATCAAGGGCGAGCCTGGTGTAAATGACACTAAGCTTGATAAGGTAGTTATGGATGCTATATATAAGACACGTTTCAGAAAGTTATATCATGCTACCTGCTTCGTAGGTCTTGATCCTGAATTCATGGTTAAGGCTCACCTTCTTATTCCGGAAGGAGAAGAGAATCTTCTCTACAACTGGATGATTAACTTCCAGTATATGTCAGACGAGTATGTTAAGATGTATCGCGATTCACAGCCGGTTGGTGATGGCAAAGAAGCTGATATCTACATCTTCTCAGATCCACAGTGGGTACCGACTCCAAGCCCTGACGTAGATTACAGCTGCTTAAGCGACGATCTTACATGCTGCTATTTTGATACTAATGAGAACTGCGCAGCTATCCTTGGTATGAAGTACTTCGGAGAGCACAAGAAGGGTACACTTACAATGGCATGGGCTATTGCTAACAGAAACGGTTACGCTTCATGCCACGGTGGACAGAAAGAGTACACTCTTGCAGATGGTTCTAAGTATGTTGCTGCTGTATTTGGTCTTTCAGGATCAGGTAAGTCAACACTTACCCATGCTAAGCACGGCGACAAGTATCCTGCAATCAAGGTACTTCATGATGACGCATTTATCATAAACTCAGATACATGTTCATCAATTGCCCTTGAGCCTACTTACTTCGATAAGACAGCTGATTACCCAACAGGATGTCCTGATAACAAGTTCCTTCTTTCAGCCCAGAACTGTTCAGCTACTCTTGATGAGGACGGAAAGGTTCAGCTTGTAACAGAGGATATCAGAAATGGTAACGGACGTGCGATCAAGTCTAAACTCTGGTCACCAAACCGTGTTGACAAGATTGATGCTCCTGTTAATGCTATCTTCTGGATCATGAAGGATCCTACAATTCCACCTATCGTTAAGCTTAAGGGTGCTGCCCTTGCTTCAGTTATGGGTGCTACACTTGCTACTAAGACATCAACTGCAGAGCGTGTTGCTGCCGGTACAGATATGAACGCTATCCGTATCGTTCCATATGCTAACCCATTCAGAACATATCCACTTGTTAACGATTATGACAAGTTCAAGAAGCTTGTTGAAGAGAAGAATGTAGCTTGCTACATCGTTAATACAGGAGACTTCATGGGCAAGAAATGCCAGAAGGAAGATACTCTTGGAATTCTTGAGACAATCGTTGAAGGAAAAGCTAAGTTCGAGCAGTGGGGACCATTCGAGGATATTGAGATCATGAATGACTGGAGCGGTAAGACAGGTGACTTCACTCCAAATCTTGATGATGCTGATTATCGTGCACAGCTTAAGGCTGCTATGCAGACACGTGTTAACGCTGTTGAAGGATTTGCTAAGAATAAGGAAGGATATGACAAGCTCCCGGATGAGGCTCTTGAGGCTCTTCAGAAGCTCGTTAATGCTCTTTAATTCAAAAACCGAACAATGTTTTTAACAGCAGATAATACTTTAAAGCATTACTAATTAACAATATCAATGGACTATGTAATTCACATAAGAATTACATAGTCCATTCTTATATATTACATATAAACAGAAAGTCCCCCCATAAACATATCACACCCTGCCAGAGAAACTTATCCGTTACATATATTGTATTGAAACAATCAGGATTGCTTTATCAGATTGTATTACCGGCAGTGGTAAACTGTGCAAGCATTGCCTTAAGCCTTTTAATCTCTGCCTCCTGTTCTTTCAGAAGACCTCCCTGTTCCTCCAGAAGACCTCCCTGTTCCTCCAGAAGACCTCCCCGCTCCTTTAAAAGTATCTCCTGTTCTTTTATCTTAGCATCCTTTTCTGCTACATACGCATCTATCTGAGGTTTCATCAGATCCCACATTGCCTTACACATATCTTCCTTACCTCCAATCACTGAGCCAAAAACATCTACATTAGCCGTCATTACTGCATCCATTACTACTTCTGCATTATCAAACTCCCATCCTCTTACCATATTGCTTTCAAGCTTCAGCAGCTTTTCAGCATGCTTTTCATCAAGAGAATCCGTAAGTGCAGATAACCATGGATAAATATCAAAATCAATCTCCCTGAGCACTATTACCTTAACCTCAAACAATTGTGTTACATTAATATTATATACGCCCTGCACAACTTTTGCAATACAGCAATTAATATCACTATATGATTCTTTTAGCATTCTGAAGAGCCGTACAGGCTTTGCTTCCCTAAAAAAGATCAGGGCAACATTTCTCCCAGATATACTCCAATTATCCGCCAGTTCCATTATATACATACATGTATACGCAATTCCTTTTATTAATGTTTTGATATCAAATCTGTCTCCAACTCCCTTATAATCAACAACATTATACTTGGAAAACAATCCTATCAGCTCATTAACCCCATTACTGTAACAACAATCCTCACGTTTTATCAGAATCAGATCAATGAACTTCGGACGTCTTGTAAGTTCATATTCCGGATAAAACTCAAGGTAATTAATATATTGTCCGAGTTCAAGCTTCATAGCTGCCACAAACGCTTCATGCCACTGTATTCTTGTATCTTTCCCTTTTACTTTGGTCTTAGCTGCTCCCAATACCTGTCCCCCATGTATTTTTATAATACATACCATATCATATTTGCAATACAAAATCTATTGGCGTAATCCACAAAGTTTCAATACCATTTTTGTATAACATTACACTGTTATTTTATTCTACTGTTGTAGTATTTTGTTATAAATGCACAATTACTAGTCATAATTTTGTTGCAATTTTCATGATTATATTATACGGTTACTCACAATTATCCTCACCGTAAGAAAAAGGCACAGAATACAATAGCCTTAAATAATGACTACATATATTCTGCGCCTTATCCTATACGCCCTGCAGGTTTCTTCTGTTTCATTAATTCTTTTTTAGTTTTTTATCAGCTTATTATTTCAGTTCCCTTTATAAGTTCTTTTATCAGTACTCTTTATTAGTCCTGTTTATAAGTTTTCCTTATCAGTTCCTGTTATCATCCTCAGATGCAGCTTACATCAAAGCATTCAATGTCTACGTCTCTTACGCGTGCAGTGACTGTAGTCTCACCGCTACAGCAACAATCATTACCGGAATCAACATCGCATACTGTACATTCTACACTTGCAGTCATTACCCTTCCTGCAAATGCCGCCTCAAATTCGGCCGTGATACATTTTCCTTTGCAGATTCCAAGTTCACTGAGTGCGCCTCCTGTAAACTTGATTATAGTTACCCTGTCACTGCCGCAGCCACCCCGGCCCCCAGTGCCACAATTACTTCCGGTGCTGCAGTTACTTCCGCAGCCGCAGTTACTTCCGCTGCCGCATTCCTGAACCTCAAAACATACCGGAGTAACCCTGGAACCTCTACCATTTGTTGTGATAATCCTTGCGTAATCAGCATTACAAAGTATCTTATCAAATTCTCCTCTGTCAAAACCTCTTCTTTCATTACACATAAACATATCCCTCTCTTTCATATTATTTATACCAGCCTGTCGGACAATCCCATGTCTGTCCTATTGCTGTTAATACATAATATGAACGAGGGATACATTTGTTACAGTTTCATGCTACAGTTTATTAACTTCTCCTATAAACAGAACCATTCCGGACACCTTATCCCTTATCACAACAACAAACGGCCTGTTAACTACAAACTCTATCTCTTCCGCATCCCTATTATGCGTTGCCGCTACTTCCATGACAATAGCTGTTACAGCCGCAGCTTTGCTTCCTTCCTCATTGACCTCAAGTGCCGTCTTATGAATAATCCGGCTGACATATATATCATTACCTATATTAGAAAGATTCGCACCCGGTGTAAATACCTCTTTAATTCCCATGTTGCCAAGGGCTGCTTTAAGCGAATCACCTGCCGAAAAGTCCATATTGAATCTTGGAAGCTTAAGGAGTCTGGTATTCTTATACGTTGCAAGATTATCAAACTCCATAATCTGCTTAAGCTGCTCGTTAGCTGTAAGAGTTTTCCATTTTTCTGTCGTACCCACCTTGTCATCACTTGTCATAATGATATCCATTGCATAAGCAGATTTTCTGCCAAATGGAAGCTCTATCCCTTTAAATGTACCATTGTTAAAGTAATTATAACTACCATAAGTCTTTGTCATCATTTTTACATTTTTAGAGCCATCTACACCATTAAATGGTTCATCCACTGTGTTATTCTCTGCAAATGATTCTTTCCATCTTCCCTGAAAATACAATGCATTCATAATCATTGCAACTGTATTGGCAGCTGACGTCCGGTCAATAATCTTCTTAATCATTCCATTAGTTTTCTTATCAACCCATCCGTTAACCCTGTCCACGGTATCAGAAGCTGAAAAATCAATGTCACGATATACTTCACTGTTATAATTGTCCATAAGCGGATTGATAAACTTATTCTCTATACGGCCTGATAGAACAAGTGACTTACCAAGCCATACCGAATTAGCTATATTAAATATTACGGCTTCATCCATGCTTCCCGAACAATAAGTCTTCATCATACTGTTGACTTTATCAAGATCAGTGATTCCAAGAGTATTAAGAAGCTCTGTACGCGCATTTCCATCTGCTCCGTTTGCCAGCATGGCAAGGGCTGTATATATACTGAAAGATGATATAAATGAATTATCCCCATCAGTTCTTACTCCGTTATACACCTGCATTCCAAACTTATTGACTGCTGACGCAAGCGGGCTAAGTTCTCTTGATGCATTCCTTACATTATCAGGATCTGCTGTTGCTTCAGGTGTCGGCACGGGAGTTACGGCGCAGACAGGCACAGACTTTTTTTTCACGGTAACATTAATCTCTGCCTTTTTCTTTTTACAGCTTACCGTTACTACAGTTTTACCTTTCTTAATTCCCCTGATAACAACATTTTTCCTGGTAACGGTAACCCTCGCTACCTTCTTTTTTGAAGATACAGCTTTAATCTTACCCCGAGCCCTGTAGCCAACCTTTACGCTGCAGCCTGCTTTTACGCTGACCTTCCTTTTATTAACCTTAAGCTTCGCCCTGCTGCTTTTTGCATCAGCACCGGTACTGCCCCCGATGCCGCATGATGTTATAAGCATTGCACCTGCAAGCACCATACATATAGTCTTACGTACCGCCTTACCTGCCCTGATACCTTTTACTTTTACATTGTTATTAATCTTCATTTACATACACCTCCATCTCTGCTGTCATATGGTTACATATTCAGTCCTCATTATCCGTATAGACTGCCCCTGTCACATCTGCCGGCTCAACAGGCCTGTCTATACTGTATATTGACGTATATTCATTGTCATACTCAAGTCCATAGATAAACTCCGCCTTAACCTTACCACCATTCTTAAGAGTGATTGTTACATTTTTATCAATCTTATCATAATAATCCTGTTCATCGTCAAATGATGCCATGACAGTAAGTGCCGACACACCAAGCTTGCATCCATCGTGTACGAACTCAACATTATTATCAATATAGTCATAAGATATAACAGCCTCATAGCTTCCTTTCAGGATAATCCTGCTATCATCCCGGGAATCTGTATCTGTATCCGCCTCTGTATCCGTATCTGCATCTATATCTGCTCCTGTACCTATATCTGCATCTGCATCCGCATCCGCATCTGTATCCACATCCGGCTCATCCACATACAATTCACCGTTACTCACACTATCATACCTGTATAAATCATCCAGTCTGACAGTAATTCTGCCATTATCCGATACAAGCCTGCCATCCTCACCGCCGAGGTACTTAACTGCAACATACCAGGCATTATCCTTCCTGCCGGGCATATACATATCACAGCTTCCGCTGCCTGAATCTTCATATTCAAGACTATAGTCGCGGAACGCCGTCCTGCCATCACCAAGCAGCTGCGCCATATGACCATCATCTGCCTTAAGCTCAAATACAACATAGATTCCACGTTTGTCACCGATAACCCTCACAGGTTTTATATCAAGCCCCTCAAATCCATTGCTTTCACTGACAAGCACTGCTTCACATGATATAGTGTCCTGTATACCCCCGGGTACGCTTCCGCCCCAGAGCAGCGTAAATACCTGGGATATGGTAATTCCATTGTATGCAGCATATATACCGGCAGACATACACGTTATCATCACGGCAAATAGTGCGGCTATTGCGGCAATACGCACAAAACGCAGAGGCTTCATTTTCATCCCCTTATGTCTGTTATGTGTGCTGCTTCCGCCACGGTAACCGGTCTCCCCTGCCTCAATACGGGCTTTAACGAGTGCACTCATATCTGTGTCAGGAAGCTTCATGCCCTGATATTCAGCCCTGATTCTGTCTTCTATATTATTCTTACTATTATTCATCACATATCAGCCTCCCTTTCCTCAAGATATTGTCTTACCTTCTTCATTGCCCGCTCATAACGCTTGCGAAGTGCCGCCTCACTCTTTTGCAGTATCACTGATACCTCCCTGTAGCTTAGCTGTTCAACTGCAACTGCATGGACAAGTGCCCTGTCTGCAGGCTTAAGCTGCATAAGTGCCATATACAGTGGCTCGCTTATACATCCACAGGAAGCATCCATTTCATATGTACCAGGCATGCCCTCAATATATCTCCCGTACCTGTCCTGAAGCTCATGGTGACGCTTCCTGTTACGGAGTATATCAATTCCTATAGTATATGCCACCCTGTACATATAAGCAGCAACCGCTTCCTCATTCTGTATCTTCCCAAGCCTGTAATACAGCTTCAAAAATGTATCCTGTACCGCATCCTCGGCATCGTGGTAATTACCAAGTATACTGTAGCAATACTTAATAAGCCTGCTGCTGTATTCGGATATCAGTCTATCCAGGACTTCTTCATTACCCACTTCCTTACCTCCAATACAAAAACGCCTCCTCTCATCATAGTTTCTACTGATAAGACGGAAGCGCTTAAGCAATTGTGACATAATCACTGTTCAGATTAATTGTATAGCCATATATTAATGTTAATTACTGTATGTAATGTCTGTGTTGTTACACTGACCTACTTATAGGTTACTGTTTTACTTACGTTAACCGTTTCAGGTACACCACCACGGAATACATTAACATTAAGCGTATAAGTGTATGTCCCCTTTGATACATTTGCCCTTTTTATTTTATCTAATACATTGGTAAGTGTTGCAACCTTCCAGTTACAGATAACCTTTGAGCCTCTCTTAAGGAGCATTGCCCCTGATATACTTGTGGTTCCACTCTGACCTACCACATAGGCTGTACATGTCGCCACACCTTTTTCAATACCGAATGTTGTAATAACAGAGTTCACATTCTCACTCACAAGTGCTATCTGGTCTGATGCATATACCGGGGCACACTGTGTGCAGACTGCTAACATTAACACTATGGCTACTATCCTTCTCTTAATCCTCTTCATAATATGAAACCTCCTTATAATGTATTCATCCTATACAACAATTATATACAGGCCTTACCCTACATTATTTTACTAAAAGTTTCATATATTTTATATTATTTGTATTTTGGTGTGATGCTATCAGCTATTTTTACCAGATCAATCTCTTCATCACCATTTTGTATAGCAAGATAACACACATAATTTCCTTTTTTCCATAACATGCAGCTCCAAAAGTCAGCTCTATTATCTGTATAACATTCACATTTTGTTCCATCCTCAAGCTTTACGGTAGTGTGATCCGTGTATTCGTTATTAATCATTGTATCTGCTGCTATCGTATTTTTATAATACATAAAGCGAAGGGAACCATTTTTATTCTTATAGTTATAAAACATATAAGATAAGTCTGACGTCTGCTCACTTACAAGCTCATAGCCATCCGGAATATAATTCATTGTAAACCCGGTAATCTCCCTTTCATCGTCATCATTACTATGCTCAACCGCCTGGTACCTATCATACCCTCCTGTAAACAGCTGCCTGATAAAGTCAAAGCATCCTGCCCGGGCATTCCTGTCCATCCCGACAAGCAGGGCACCGGCAATGACCAGCAGCGCAACAATAGCCGCTGCCCACCTCATATTGAATATATGCTTTGACCGCTGCTTCTTCTTATCAACGGAGTTAACCAGCAATTCCATTTTCTTTTTAAAATCATCCGATACCTCAATATCATCCAGCACTTCTTCCCTGCCCCATTCTTCCTCACAGTATTCTGACAGGGCTTCCTTAAGATACTTATCAGTCATCTCCATATGCATCTATCAACACCTCCTTAAGTCGTAATCTTGCCCTTCTAAGCTTCACCTCAACATTCTTTTCACTTATCGTCAGAGATCTTGCAATCTCTGAATAAGTCAACTCATCATAGTACTTTAATATCAGAATCTCCCTGTCTGAATCCTTAAGAAGACTGAGGGCATTCTTTATATAATCCCTTTCATACAGCCCAAAGAATTCATCCTGTACATAATCAATGTCTCCAAGCAGATCATCATTTATCTCAAATGGTATTTCATTACATCTGTCTTTTCTCTTAAGTATATTGATACAGTCGTTCTTAGTTATCACAAATGAGAGCTTGCGCAGCTCTTCAAGCGGCATCTTGGAATATTCTTCAAATTGTCCAGCAATCTTAAAGTATACATCCTGTACAACCTCTTCTGCATCATATGAATTATGCAGCAGCCTGTTTGCCCGATGTAACAGCAGCTTATATGTAGCTTCATAAAATTCCTCAAATGTTATGCATTTCTCATGTCTGTAAAATTTCATACTACCCGGTGTCCTTTTATATTAATGTGTACTCTAACATCTCATAAGCAAGTCTGCTTCCTTCTTTTATTGTGGCAGGCAGAAATGCCCTTGCCACACATTTATCACCCACAGACGAATCATTGATATTGCTAAGGTATGCATAATCTCCATCTATTCTGTTAACTGTATATTCAATTCTTTCAATCATAATGCAATCCCTCCCTGTATATTATTATGATTTCTTTTTTGAATGCTTTTTAACTGAATATCCAAATGTTCCAAGCCGTTCCCCAAGTCCGTAATACTCCCCATGTGAATAAGTTACAAGTCCTGTATCATTAAGCAAAAACTTACCATTGTCATCCATGTATGAATCTTCTGCCCATACGTCTGTTACGTCTGCAATAAACATATCATGGCTTCCAAGCTCAATTACCTGTCTGACCCTGCATTCTATATTAACCGGGCTCTCGCCTATAAGCGGGACACTTACCGTATTACCTGCAACAGGTGTAAGCTTCATTTTGGCAAACTTGTCATAATCTCTTCCCGAACGGACTCCGCACCAGTCTGCAGCACGCACAAGTCTGTCATTCACGAGGTTAATAACAAACTCCCCACTTTCCTTAATTATATCATATGAATATCTTTCTTTTCGGATCGATATTGATACCATAGGAGGATTGGTACATATAGTTCCTGCCCATGCCACAGTTATTATATTCGGCCTGACACCTTCAGTGCCACAGCTGACCATGACCACAGGCAGCGGATATAACATATTGCCCGCTTTCCATAACTGCTTTGACATTATATTGCCTCCTATCCGATACGTGAATACAAATGCGTGTGATTATGTAATCCTGCCATCACAATCACACGCAAAACCTATCTGATATTACTTTGCATTAAGCTCCTTAATTCCGTCGATCCTTATATCAAATGAAGGAGCTGCCCTGAGCTCTGACTCATGGAAATATCCATCCTTGATAGCCTCAGCATCAGGATTGTCATCATCACATGCAAAATCGCCATTAAGGTCTACATGGTAACTGTCAAGCTGCTTGCCATCCACAGTAAACTTGCTTGTATCAAATACATGAAGTGAACCATCCTTAAGAGCCGCTTCAACCTCAGCAACCTTGTCATCTGTTCCCTCAGCACATGCACTGCCAAGCTCTGTAATTGCAACGGCATCATCTGAATATCCCTTAGCCCAGTCTGTATCAATCTTCTCTCCGTTGATCAGACATTCAAAAGCATACTTATAATATACTGACCAGTTGTTAGTAGCTGATGTAAGGGCTGCATCCGGTGCAACATTTAACATATCAACATTGTATCCTACACTGTATACTTCTTCTCCTGATTCATGTACTTCCTGTGCTGCACTTGGAGCACCTGTTGAATCCGCATGCTGTCCGATAATAACGCAGCCATCTGACATAAGTGCCTTGGCAGCCTCACCCTCTGCCGTAATATCAAACCATGAGTTAGTATACTGTACTTCCATAACTACATTCTCAATAACTGACTTAACGCCAAGATAAAATGCTGTATATCCTGATACAACCTCCGCATAAGGATAAGCACCTACATATCCGATCTTAATGTTGCCGTCTGAATCCTTGCTCTTGTCTGCAATCTTACCATCCTTATCAAGCTCAGCAAGCTTCATGCCTGCAACGACACCTGATACATAACGTGACTCAAATATCTTGGTAAATGCATTGCTGAAATTATCCATCTTAACCTGGTTAGCAGTATCTCCTGTCATAGCCACGAACTTTACATCAGGGAACTCTGCTGCTGCCTGCTGCATATATGACTGATGTCCATAACTGTTAGATATAACAAGCTTGCATCCTGCATCAACAAGGTCTGCTGCGGCATCATAAGCCTTTGCGCTCTCATCTACAGTATACTTCCATATGATCTGGTCTTCCCCGATTCCAAGCTCCTGTGCTGCCTTCTTGGCTCCGTCAATGTGCGCAAATGTGTATCCCTCGTTCTCATCGCCAATAAGTATCATACCGATCTTAACATCTTTTACAGCATCTGCATTATTATCTGCATCTGAAGCTGTGTCGGTATTGCTATCAGCCTTCTGTGTGTCTTCCTCATTGCTGCTTCCACAACCGGCCATTGAAAATACCATTGCTGCTGCAAGTGTACATGCTACTACTTTTGATAACAGTTTCTTAATCATTAAAATATCCTCCTATGTTTTTTCTACGTGATTATATTACATTTTCCAATATGGGTCAATATTCTACATAACAATTTTATCGGCATTTTATCATAATATAACAAGCCCCTTCATATAATAATACTGACCATGTATGTATCATTATCTATAAAGGGGCAACCGTTATGTCTAAAACAAAAATTGTAGTTATTCAAATGAAAGAGATTATATATACCGCCCTGTTCCTAGGAGCAGGAATCATATTAATAATATTGCTTGTTCTTTTGTTCCGTCCATCCGGTACTTCAGATACAGATAATACACAGGAAACATCCGCAACATACAACGCAGGTACATATACTTCACAGTTATCCCTTAATAATACTGCACTCAATCTCGAAGTAATTGTCGATAAGGACCGTATAAAATCAGTCCGCCTCGTCAATATTGATAAATCTGTTACAACAATGTTCCCACTCCTTGAGCCATCACTCAGGGATGTTGAAACACAGCTTATCGAAACACAGAATATTGACTCAGTCAAAATATCCGACAGCAGCCGCTATACACAGACACTTCTTATCGACGCCATCGCAGCCGTGCTTGATAAGGCCGCAGTCAATAACAGCTGATATCTGCCTCTGGCAAATAATAATGTTCCGGCAATCCAAAAACAATTGCCGGAACAGCACACACACTTATTCCAAGAATAAGCTTTCATAATAAGCTTTCAATATATACAACAATCTTAAAGCAAAAAACCCTACACTTTACTACACAAAATCTTAGGAAACGCTGATTAATTAACCTTATTCTCAGCATTTTCCCATTTTGTCAAGTTTTTATAATAACCAAGAGGATTTT
>CAKSBI010000011.1 GCA_934437985.1 uncultured Lachnospiraceae bacterium | reverse complement strand
ACATCCGGTGGATGTTTGTTCTGCTCCGACCGGAGTGGAACGTAGAAACGAGGTCGATGAAGCAGGAAGCCCATTGGCTTAAGACAATGGGTAGTTCACATAAGCCGGAAAACATGGTACAATATATAATAATATGTATATACACGCAATTTGTGTAGAAATACCATGAATTTTAAAGCAAAAAGGCAGACTGCCGATATCATTCCAGAGATTGAGGATGTTATTATGAACCTTATGATATGTGATGACCAAAAAAGTGAACTTGAAAATATGCGGCAAATTGTTGCCGAATATGCCCTTACACATTCGGAGCTTTCGCTTGTTGTAAAATGCTTCTCAAACCCGTTCGATATGCTGGAAGAGATGGGCAAAAGCGGTACTCCTGATATTGCACTGTTGGATATTTGTATGCCCGGTATTTTGGGTACAGAGGTTGCACGAGAGATTCTCAGCAAAGGCGAAGAAGATACCGATATTATCTTTCTGACGACAAGTCCCGATTTTGCGGTAGAGGCGTTCGCACTTCATGCAGGTGACTATCTTACAAAGCCGTACACAAGACAGCGGCTGACGGACACGCTTGACAGGGTGATTGAAAAGAGGCGTAACCGTTTATATATCCCTGTTTCGTGCGGAAAGGAGATTCACCGCATAGATTTGTATAATGTTTTGTATGCGGATGTAAAGAATCACAGTGTAGGAATCCATCTGAAATCCGGCAGGTGCCTGAAAACACACACGACCCTTACGGAGCTTAAAAATATATTTCAGACAGTAAATGGTTTTGCGGTAGTTGGTGCGTCATACATAGTCAACCTGCGCTGTGTGCAAAGCCTGCTTGAAACAACCCTTGAAATGTCAAATGGGGATCGCATACCTGTTCCCAGGCGGCTGAGGGGAGAATTGAAAAAGCAGTATTTTGATTTTTACACAAGGGAGGCAACCGGAAAATGACACGTCAGCTTGTGGCTTTAACACTTATAGTCCTGATGCATATCGTCTGCTTTGCTATTATGACAGAGCGAAAATATTCGGTAAAAAAGACAGTTTCATTTTATTTTGTTTTATTGACAATCTTTGTCTGTTTTTCAATGCTTGTTTCCCGGGTGCTGTTTGATATTCACCCTTTTTATGCTACTTCCCTTACGTTTGTAAGTACCATGTTTGTGTCGTTTATTATTTTCATGGTGACTTCGGCAGATCCTGCCTGTAAAAAGGTGTTTCTGTTTCTCAGTTATTCATCGATATTCTGCATTTTCTTCTGTAGTTCAGCTATGATAAGCAGCATCTGGTTCAATGACGAATACGGTGTTGCTGCCATATACGTGAAAACAATCATAAGAACCCTGTTGTATCTGCCGGCAATATGGGCATATATTGTCTTTTTGCGTCCGGCAATGCGGGAGGTTCCGGGTTCAGACAAGAAAATATGGCGCTCTATCTCACTGGTATCCATACTGTTCTTAGCGGTATTTTCTATATTTTGTTTTATTTATACTCTGAAAAATGATTTCAGGGCATGGTACAGCCTTTTGTTTGCCGCCACTGTTCTGATTTATTTTTCGGTATTGTGGATTATTTTTGGTATGATCCGCTATATGATAAAGGAAAGCAGACTGGAGCTGATTGAAGAAAATATAAAGTATCTGCAGGGCCAGCTTAAAACATCAAAAGAAAACGAGCTGTTTGCCAGGACTGTCAGGCACGATCTCCGGCATCACAACAAAAATATCGCGGTCATGCTCCAAAAGGGAGAGACTGATGAGGCCCTGAGCTACATAGAACAGTACAATGAAAGCCTGGATGCCGCAAGACCCAGGGAGTTTTGCCACCATGTGACGGTAAATGCAATACTTAGCAGCTTTTATACCAAAGCGCAAAATGATGGAATCTGTGTTTCTGTCGAAGCGGATACGCAGGAAGAAACTGCCGTTAGCAATATGGATTTTGTTGCTATTCTTTCAAACATTTTGGAAAATGCCATTAACGGCTGCAAGGAATGTGGTTCACACGGAGAGATAAAGGTCAATATCCGGACTGTTTCGGATAAAACCGTTATTGTGTGCAGTAACCCCTGCAAACCTGGGCTTGTTATTGAAAACAATATGATAAAGCAGAAAGGAATCGGCATGGAAAGTATGCTGACAGCAGCGAGAAAATACGGCGGTGATATAAGTTATAGCTTAGAGAACGGCATCCTCACCCTGTGCATTATCCTGAAAACCTGACTCCGAATGCCAATTACGTTAAAAAAACGACCAATTACGAAGAAAACCATCCATAAGGGTGGTTTTTTATTATATTTATTACTAATTATAAGTGCCTGGAGGTGAAAGCGTGTGTTTTTCAATAAGAAGAAGCTGACTTTTGACAAGGCGGCAAAATTCAATTATGAACTGGATACCAATGAGCAATTGAAAACAGCGCTGAAAAACCTCTCCCTGCGGCGGGGTGAAATGAGCAAAAGATGTTATCTTACCGAGCTGCTGGCGCTGTTCAATAAAGAAGGCTTTGATTTATCGCTCAAGGAGCTTGATATGCTGCTCCTTTTACGGGAGAAAACAGACCAGATGCTCTTAGAACAGATGAATAGACAGGATTATCGGAAGGGGAATGGAGCGGATGATGAAGGATAGGAAAAAGAGAATAATAAAACGCCTGTCGGCGGCGGTCTTGTGTCTTATTATCGTACTTTCCCAGCTTGCCGGCGCGGTACCATGGAACAGCGGATCTGCTACCCATGCGGCGGAAACGTCTTCGCCCATCGCTTTAAAAAGAGCAAACGGTAGTGGGAAAGCCTTCATTTACCACAGCTTTGTGGAAACAACTGTGTTCGAGCCAGGTAAAAACTATGCGTTTTTGAACGGAATTTACGATTATGGTGATGCTGTATCCTCGCTTGGTGCAGGGGCGATATTAAAAGCGACGGATATAGCGAACAGTTCTTCCACCTACATAAAAAACAGGTATGGAAGGGATGCCGAAGTAAAGGTTTATGTGGATGTTATCACACCGGGCAAGGACTTTGACGGCTGTAAATCCGGCGGGCTTTATAAGGTTCCGAATTCCGGAACTCCCACCGAATACCGCTATTTCTGCAAAGCCAGTGGTGCACAGAACTGTGGACCATACTATGCCTATATCTATGAGGAGGAAAGTGTTACCTTCAGAGACGTAACGGCTTCCCTGAATAATATTGAAAAGCAGGGCTCGGAAAATCCGGCAGATTACAGCGTTACGATTACATATGATGGAGATAAAAGCAAGGTTTTAGACCACGGAAGCTATACGGTTTCGTTTAAGGCTCCTGACACGGTTACATTTGTTATATCAGACAGCGTGGGAAATTCCATTACGGTGGATTTCCAAAGTCCGCTGGCTGTGCGCTATGACGGAAACGGCACAAATGCAGCCAATGTTCCTGCTGTTTTGGCGGCCTGGAAGGGAAAAGTCAGCAAAATATCTTCCCAGACACCGACCCGCACCGGTTATTCGTTCATAAACTGGAAAGACGCTGGTGCAAATAATACTTATTCAGCAGGGCAGAGCTTTACCCCTGTGGGCTCAATGCGGCTTTCGGCTCAGTGGAAGGATATTCAGGCTCCGGATATCGGCTATACGCCTACCCAGGTTATGACAGGTGACTCCAATGCGGCTGTGGAAAATGTGGTACGTGCCGCTCTCACTGTCACGGACAACGAGCCTGTTTCAGAATGTACCATTACAGTGACTATACCTGCAGACTTTACCAAGACGCCGGGTAATAAAAATGTCACTGTAACAGTCACGGATAAAGCGGGAAATAAAGCCACAGAAAGCTGCTCGGTTTATGTTTCTTCTTATGTGGATATTTCTAAGCCTGTTTTTGCGGCAGGTACAAAAAAACTCACCTCCACGCTGAACAATCCCGGCACTGACACAGTTACGGCAAGCGGCTTTGTGTGGGGAGTTATGAACTCGCCGACCCTTACCGTAAATAATGGCAAGGCCACGACAGCGTCCGTAGTAAACAAGGCGGGCGGCACAATTTCCGTCACGGCTGATAATCTGCAAAAGGGAGTGGAATATTATGCCAGGGCGTATATTACCGCAGGCGGGGTCACTTATTACAGCGAGGAGATTACGATAGGTCTGGGAATTCCCGCGTACGGTACATTTACAATAAAAAACAATAATAACACATTCACGATAACAAGAAGTGGTGGCAGTGAGGGCGTGCAGACTGTCTATTACCGCACGGTCAACGGCTCAGCGGTGGGCGGTACGCATTTTACACACAGCTACGGCACACGGACCTTTCAGGCTGGAGAGACATCAAGAACCATAACGATAACCGAAAAGACGGCAAACACGCCGTACAGCGGCAAATCTGCCACCGCCTATAGCAATGCAGACCGCACCTATTCGGTGGAAATTTACAGGGTATCCGGAGGCGGAAGTCTGGGCAGTACAACGAGTGCTGTGAGAACGTTGAAAAATGGTTCTGATTATACAGTGAATAGGAATTACTATACTGACTATAAGAGCTTTGCATCATATAGTGAGGAGACGACACGTGGGGACTATGACAGTGATAACTTGGGATGGTATAAAGGGAAAACTGGAAGAGCCGCTTCGCGCACGATAACTGTCAGTGTTCCGGGTTTGGATGGGAACTATTGGAAAAATACGGCGACCGGTCTTTTGTATTATATGAAGGTTTATATCAAAGAAGTGGAACAGGGATATCAGCATATTCAGATCACGCCCGGTGATTCTATTAACACAAGCTTCTACCCGGAAAGAGGGAAGTATAAGGGATTTACTGATTTTAATGATATGAGTCCTGCTGCCTACGCAATGACCCTGGAGCATGGGGGAACTGGAACAACTAAAGATTATGCCCCCTACTATTTTCCATCCTCAGCCGGAGCAACGGCGAGGAATCCCAGTAACGAACATATAAAGAGCGGATATGGGGACAAAAAAGCATTAATTTTTCCTGTTACCCAGGATAAAATCTCTATCGGATACAGCGCCAGCGGCAGTGGCAGTGACAAATGGATGGAAAAGGACGAATATCATTATCTCAAGCTGCTGGATTCACGCGAACCCCAGCTTGCCGCAGTCGCTCCTATGGCGGGTGGGACTTACAAGGTAGGTGATGCCTATACGGTATCTTTGATTTTTGACGAGATCGTTGACAGCCAGAATAGTGGCAATATTAAAAATGTTGTGGTGAAAACAACCTGGGGAACAGCCACTTATGCCGGCGGCGCAGATACAAATGTCCTCTATTTTAGGGGAACGGTAGCGGCTAACGCAAGCGGAAAGCTGGCTGTAAACAGCATTACAAATCCGCAATATATCAAAGATATGTGCAATATCACAACAACAAAAGAGACCGCAAGCGGCACGGGAACCACAGATGCAGCCGTTGATACTTCAATGCCGGATTTCACCATAACTGCAAATGGTATTACGAACGGCACTGGCAAAGCAACCATTACGGTGAATGCAGATAAAGCAAAGACCACGGGAATGAGCTATGCCTGGTCGGATTCAACGACTGCGCCTACGACCGGCTGGGTGGAGCTTTCATCATCGGAGCTTGTGACTGCGAAAAAAAATTCAGGACTTTCGCTTTCCATCCGCAAAAAACCGGGCAGTGGTGCGGGCAATGGCAAGTGGTATCTTCATGTGAAAGCGGTTTACACTACAACAGGAGCTTCGGCTTATAAAAACGCCTGTCTTAATTTTGGCACGGCGGCAAGCCCTGCAGCCGGCAGCACGCAGCCAACGCTGAATGTTACGGCAGATAATACAAACTGGGCAACGAGCAGAACAATAAATATTTCGGCGGTGGGAGGGCAAACGCTGAAATACCGCAAGTCGGGTGGGACCTCATGGACAACGCTGGGCAATACTGCAACAAGCGTTACGGTTACCGAAAGTGGTTATTATACATTTTTGCTGAAAGCGGGAGATGTTGTTATTACTAAAACCGTTCAGGTTGATAAGATTGACAAGGAAAACCCTACGGCTTCTATCGGAGAACTGACAAGTGGTTCTGTTGAATCACCAAAAAGCGGAGTTTACACAAAGATTGTTTTGCCGATAACCTATGCCGACGCACATTCGGGCGTGAAAACCGTGCAGTACTGTTGGACGGACAGCACTGCAACGCCGGCTTCGTGGACTACGCTTTCGTCAGGTGCGGCAACGGTCACCTATACGGCAACTGATAGTACACCGGCCACCAAATACCTGCACATTAAGGTCACCGATAAGCTGAATCATACTTGTACGGCCTATTCATCGCCGTATACCGTTATTTCCTCAATTGCGGTTAAGAATCACGCACCGGCAATTACCATAACAGGTGCCCCGGCAGTGTGGACAAACGATACGGCAACCCTGACCTGGAAGCTTTCCAATTACACCGGAAAGAATTATGAGGTTATTTTGCCGGACGGAAAAATAAGCAAGGAGGCAGGCGGTGAGGTCTGGGCGAGGAAGAACGGTGATTATACGGTGACTGTACGTGACCTTGACTACGGCGGAGAGAACAGTGCCACTATAAAGGTTGATAAGCTGGACTTTGACCCGCCGGCCGTGACCGTAAGCGGCGGGTCAGGCGGCTGGTCAAAGGATAATCAGGTCTTTACTGTAACTGCAGGTGATAGCCAGAGTGGAATTGGTAATAAATGGTACAAAATTGTTTCAAACAGGGATGAAATTCCGACCGAGGGATTGACGGAGCTTACCGGAGATACAATTACGGTAAGTGATGAAGGCCGGTATTACGTTTATTATAAGGTTTACGATAATACGGGCGATACGGTGACAGACAGGGAAGCCAACAAAACTGAGGGTTTTGAGCTTGTTCAAATAGACAAAACCGCTCCCGGGATTACCTTTGGCGAGTATACCAAGGCATCGGGAATGACCGTGACTGTAAAGGACAGTGGGAACGGTGTAAGCCCATCGGGGCTTACTTCGGTGACTTATAAGATAGGAAACGGCACGGTAACTCCGGTAGACCTGAGGAACCCGGAAAACGATGTCAGCTTTACGCTGACGGAGCTTCCGGCAGGAGATACAAGGATAACCGTAACAGCCGTTGATAATGCGGGAAACCGTATTATAAGATACAAGGATGTTCATGTTGACATTGTCAGTGTGGAAATCACATGGGCTGACATGGAGTTTACCTACTCGGATGGAACATGGAACACGGCAACGCACACCTATGAGGGTGTAGGCTGGAGCACGGATACGGTGGATGGGAACAAGGTTACCGTCCATAATGCAGGTGAAGTTGATGTCAGCGTATCCTATGGCTACACGCAAGATAACAGCATGGTGTCCGGTGGTTTTATTACCGATGGAGCAGTACCTGTCACCACGCCGGTTGCCCTTTCTGTAGGAGAAGATAAATCTGCATGGCTGGTTCTGGACGGAAAACCGAACAAAACAATGGTTAATGAGGTTCTCGGGTCGGTAACGGTAACGATTGGGGGTGATTGAGCATGAACGATGAGAAGAATGATGAGAAAAAAGAAAATAAAAAGAAGTGGCTGCTGCTTCTGCTTTTACTGCTTATTACGATTGCCGCAATGAGCCTCAGTGTTTGGGCGGTATGGTTTCGGGACAGCACTATCGTCCTTGCCCCCGACTATGCACCGCAGCAGATTGAAGAAAATGCCGAGCCGATCGGTGACGATGGTGACGAAAAGCTTTCGCAGCCCGAGGGCGGCGGGGCAGTAGGTCTTACCTATGCAAAAGAGGTTGATATCAGCCTTTTGGATAAGAGTGCAACACTTCAGTTTGCCAATCCGACAAAATCTAACCAGGATATGGTGCTTCAGCTTGAGATAGATGACGTTGTTATCCTGCAATCGGGCAGACTGGAGCCCGGTAACATGGTCTCCACCCTGAACCTTTTGGACGGTGCTGAAAAGCGTCTTGCCGCAGGAGGCTATAATGGAAAATTCGTCGTCCTGTATTATGACCGCACAAGCAGGGAAAAGGCCATGATTAATACTGAAATTCCCGTAACCGTTACGGTGACTGAGTGACGTTTTTTTCGCCTGTAATGGCGTGAAATATATAAAAAAAATTAAAATAGCATAAAAGGAGGAGTTTTTAATGCAGAAACAAAAGAAATTCGCCGTTATGGTGCTGGCGCTGATGCTCATGGCCACGCAGGCAGGGATGGCCTCAGCGGAAACTATGTCCGGTAAAAACGACAGCAAGAGCATTGATGTAAAAGCCAGGTATGTAGATGGCATAACTGAGCCGGAAGTATACAGTGTGGACATAACATGGGGCAGCATGGAGTTCACCTATTCTGCCGCCGGCACACATGAGTGGAATCCAGGCACTCATAAGTATACCGACAATACCTCGGCAAGCTGGACTGCGGACGGCAACGATGTCACCGTCGTCAACCACTCCAATAAGGATGTAAAGGTTAACTTCGCCTATGCAGCCGACGAGGGCTACAGCAGTATTGCCGGCAAGTTCAGCGTGGCGTCTGATACCCTCGCGGCCGGTGTTGTGGGCAATGTAGACGGCGCCGACAGCGTAAGTACCAAGCTGACGCTTTCAGGCACCCTTGCCAGTAGTGCTTCACAATTTATAAAGGTTGGCTCTATTAAAGTTTCTCTGAATTAATATGTATTTATACCGGAAGGGAGTGAAGGAAAATGAAAAAGATATCTGCAGTTATTCTCACTTTGGCACTGTTTTTTATGACGTCTGTTACCGCCTTTGCGGCAAATAAAATTACTGCCGTTAACGGAAGTGACAGTGCCATAGTTAGGGGTACTTATAATGCAGGTAGTGCTGCTGCAACGGTTTACAGTGTAGACATCACCTGGGGCAGTATGGATTTTACTTATACAGATGCTTCGACAGGAACATGGAATCCGGCGACGCACCAATATGACAACATTAGTGCTGCAAAATGGAGTTGTAGTGAAGGTGCAGACAAAATCAGCGTCACAAATCATTCCAATGCGGGCATAACCGTACAGCTTGACTATGAACAGGAAACAGGATACAACGGAATCAGCGGTAGCTTTTCTAATAATAAGGGGACAGCGATAACTAATCTGACGCTTGGGAGTGCTGTAGGGACAGCGCCGGGAAGCGCACCTACGGCCAGCGCAGTCATTGGCTTGAACGGAGAGCTTTCCTCCGATAAGATTACAGCCACTGCAATCGGTAAGGTAACGGTAACCTTGGTAAACGATTAATAATGTCATGAGAACACAGGCTGAGAGACAATAAGGAGTCTGAAAATATGAAGAGTAAAGCCATTTATTTCTCTGCTGCTATTTGCTTTCTTGCTGTTCTCGTAATGCTCCTGTCTCTTGCCCTGACAGGCGGAAAATCTGAACAGGCAGAGTTTATTCCGCCACCGTTTGAGACAGCGGCGCAAAGCGGTATGCCGGATGTGGCGGACGAAAGCTGGACGCAGATTTACAGGGATGGGATGAATTTCTCAGCCCATATATGCGGAAAAGTTATTTTGAATGGGAACGCAGCGGATGTGTATTTTACTAATGATGACAGCAATGGGGTCTGGTTAAAGCTGCGCATACTTGATGGAGAGGACAATATCCTTGCCGAAACAGGACTTTTAAAGCCGAATGAATATGTAAGAACAGTTACATTTGATACCATTCCTGAAAACAAGGCAGCCATCAGGCTCAAAATCATGGCGTATGAGCCGGACACCTACTATAGCGCCGGAGCTGTAATGCTGAATACCACTGTGGGAGGATGAAAGATAGTATATCGAATGTGTAAAGCACAAAAAGGCTGACTGGCATTCTATCAGTCAGCTTTTTTGTGCTTTATAGTTTTATCTGGGTAAAATTATATAATTTGTTCCCGCATATTTTTTATATATTGGAGCGCATAATAATAACATATAATCCAGGGGATATTATTAAGAAGGAAAAAGGAGTGTGCTATATGTATTATTCGGCTGGTAATTATGAAGCATTTGTAAGGCCTGAAAAGCCTGAAGGCGTTGACAGGAAAGCTGCTTATATTATTGGAACAGGGCTTGCAGGACTTTCGGCGGCTTTTTATCTGGTAAGGGATGGGCAGGTAAAAGGTAACAAAATCCATATTATGGAGAAA
Source organism: uncultured Lachnospiraceae bacterium (assembly GCA_934437985.1). Classification (GTDB taxonomy): domain Bacteria; phylum Bacillota; class Clostridia; order Lachnospirales; family Lachnospiraceae; genus V9D3004. Next base: position 43,507 of record CAKSBI010000011.1, on the reverse strand, counting down.
CTGGATCTTGCCGGTGGCAGCTGTGATGGCAGAAGGGATGTAACTAAGGGATTTTATATGAGAGGCGGAAGGGAAATGGATAACCATTTTGAATGTATGTGGGATATGTTCAGGGATATTCCATCTATTGAGAACCCCGATGTATCCGTGCTTGATGAGTATTATTGGCTCAATAAGCATGACCCTAATTATTCACTCTGCCGTGCAACTGAAAAACGTGGCCGGGATGCCCATACTGATAAGAAATTCGGACTTGATAAGGCATCTGCAATAGCTCTTTCCAGGTTATTTATGACACCTGAGAAGAAGCTTGAGGATAAAAAAATCAGTGAGGTGCTTCCTGACTCGTTCTGGAAGACAAATTTCTGGTTATACTGGCAGACAATGTTTGCTTTCCAGAAATGGTCTTCTGCATTAGAGATGAAGAGATATCTCTGCAGATATTGCCATCATATTGATGGACTGCCTGATTTTACAGCACTTAGATTTACTAAGTATAACCAGTATGAGAGTATGATTTTGCCGCTTGTAAAATACCTTGAAAATCATGGGGTTGTCGTGGAGTATGGATTTGATGTTAAAAATGTGATTATCAGGGATATTGGCGGAAAAAAGACAGCTGAACAGATTGTATACGAGAAAAATGGGAAGAAAGAGGTTATTGATCTTACAGTGGATGATCTGGTATTTATTACAAATGGCTGTTGTACAGATACGTCCTGTTACGGAGATCAGAATACGGCACCTGATTTAAGCAATGTAAGAAATGGGCAGGGCGAATCATGGGATCTGTGGAAAAATATAGCGGCACAGGCTAAGCATGGCGAATATGGAAATCCGGACAAATTTTGCAGCGACGTTGATGCCACCAACTGGATGAGCGCTACTATTGAGACAAAGGATGAAGAAATAATTCTAAAAATTATCAGTGTATGTAAGAGGGACCCGAGAGAAGGAAAGGTTACCACAGGTGGCATCGTTACAGTAAAGGACAGCATGGACAACTGGTTTCTTTCATGGACTATTAACCGTCAGCCGCAGTTCAAAGCCCAGGATAAAGATTCGGTACTTATCTGGGTATATGCGTTGTCTACCAACAAAAAGGGTAACTATGTAAAGAAAGCAATGCGTGAGTGTACCGGTGAGGAAGTATGCCGTGAATGGCTGTACCATATCGGGGTGCCAACGGATAAGATTGATGAATGGGCAAAGAACAGGTGTAATACTACTACCTGCTATATGCCTTATATCAACGCTTTTTTCCAACCCCGGAAAGAAAAAGACAGACCTCTTGTAGTTCCTGAGGGAGCAGTAAATTTTGCATTCTTAGGTCAATTCGCCGAGACACCCAGAGATACTATTTTCACAACAGAATATTCTATCCGTACAGGCATGGAAGCAGTATATACCCTTCTCAATGTGGACAGGGGTGTTCCGGAGGTCTGGGGATCACAATATGATGTAAGGGAATTACTCCGTGCGGCATATTATGCTGTAGATAAGAAGTCAATAGATGAAATGCCTTTGTCATTCAAAGAAAAGCTGCTGCTGAAAAATGTGTTGAAGGCTGTAAAGGGCACAGATGCTGAAATTCTGCTAAAGGAAAGTGGATTGGTAAAATAAGGCTATGTTGCCATGGCTGCAAGGAATGCCTGTTGAAATGTATAATTATGGAAAGTTATGTATTAGTATCTTTATATGCAGGACAGGGTGAAAGGAAGTTTATATATGGCAATGCTTTATATGTCAGAGAGGGGTGAGAGGTTAATTAATGTTCTGTTAACGCAGTCTGATTACGTATCATTACAGGAGCTTGCCGGGGCTTTGGATGTGTCCCGGCGCACTGTATATTATGATATTAATAAGATTAATATATGGCTGGAGCAGATTGCTGTTCCCGGTCTGGAGATTATCAGGGACAAGGGAGTTTTTCTGCCATATGAATACAGGGATATAATCCGTGAAAATATAGATATGCACAGCAGGGAAAGTGTATACATTTTTTCACCTGCCGAAAGATGTAAGGGAATTATCTGTTATATTGTGTATTCAGATAAACCATTGTATATAGAGCAGCTGGCGGAGTGTTTTGAAGTAAGCAGAAATACAATATTGAACGACCTGAAAGCTGTAAACAGACAGCTTAAGCAATATGGTCTCCGACTGGATTATCAGTCTAAAACCGGATATGGGGTAAAGGGAGATGCCATATGTATCAGGGCTGTATTTATGCTTTATTTTAGCGAACTGGAGACATTGTTTAAGGGAAATAAGCTGCATTTTTTTGAACCTGAAAGTGTAAAGAGATATTATGAAAAATTACTTGGCATAGAACGTGAATCAGGGGTTGTGTATGTGGAAGGAGTGCTTTTTTCCATAGCTGTACTTATACCTCTGCTGTACAGGCATCAGCATCCGGTACAATTCCCCGGGCTTAAAGCATCGCAGATCCGGCAGACAAGGGAATATGAACTCATCAACAGGTATTTTGATGATCTGAATGTTGACGAGCGGTGTTATCTTGCATTACATTTGTTAGGCTCACGGGTTAATACAGTGCCTGACCGTTTTTTTACCAATCCGTCAAAACAGTATATACGTGATATTGTAAATGAACTGATTACAGAATTTGAAAAGACAGCCTGCGTATTTTTTGAAGAAAAGGATGAGCTTGAGAAAGCATTATTCATACATTTAAGTACATCGCTTTATCGGTATCAGTATGGCATACAGATTGGGAATACAATAGCTGATGATGTCATAAAGGAATACCCGGATCTGTTTGCCATAATGAAAAAGGTAATTAAAAGGATTGAGATGAGTATAGGGGTGCCGATTCCTGATGCAGAAACCGCATATCTTGTATTGCATTTTGGAAGTGCCCTGAAGATATCAGGCAGGGATAATCAAAGATTGCGGATATTAATTGTATGCGTGAATGGAATATCGGCAGGCAATATGATTAAAAGAGAGGTGCAGAAGCTGCTGCCATTTGCCCAGATTGCCGGGGTAAGGGCAGTACCCGGACTAGTAAATGCACAGGAAATCTGTGATGTGATCATTTCTACAGTAAAGATAAACAGTGTTGTACCGGATATTGTGGTGAATCCGGTATTAACTGCATTAGACCGCAAAAATATATTAAATCACAGGTTAATTGCGCCAAAAAAGATTGAGATCAGAAGGGATCAGATCTTCCGGATAGTAAAAAAATATGTCAGCCCGGAGGATTATGTGAATCTTCAGAATGACCTGACCGTATACCTTCAGGGCGGATTACAGGAATTCCATATTGAGGATAAAATGGAATTGGGTTTATGTAAGATGTTAGACCCCGCCAGAATTAATATTGTGTCGGAAAGCTGCAGCTGGGAACAGGGTATAAGGATTGCCGGGCAGTGTTTAATTGACAGTAATAGCATTGAACCGGGATATCTTGATACAATTATTTCGCAGATTCATAATTATGGACCATATATGTTCCTGAATGATTCTGTAATGCTGGCACACGCAAAACCTGAGGATGGTGTTAATTCATTAGATGTATCGATAACACTATTTAAAAAACCGGTTATTTTTTCAAAGGAGAGTAAAGCAAGGCTTATAATTGTCCTTGCGGCGGAGGATCAGGAAAAGCATTTAAGGATTCTTCAGGATATTCTTGAGCTTGTGAGTGAAGGGGATTCGTTAAATGCTCTTATGGAAAGTGATTCTTCGGAGGAATTGCTGGCAATAATTAATAATAGATAAAAATAGAAATATGTTATAGAATATGGAAGTGCCCGAAGTACAAACCTTTGCACAGATACGTTACAACTTCTGGACTTCTATATGTGCCTTTATGATGTTACCATAAAACCAGTCGATCGGCAAAACTATATAAAAAAGTTCTGGAAGGAGAAGAAAATGGGACTTTTGAAAAAGGAAAATGTACAGATATGTGAAGATGCGTGTGACTGGCGTGAAGCAATAAGAATATCTGTATTTCCGTTGGAAAATGGCGGTTATGTTAATGAAGAATATAAGGATGGAATAATTGGGAATTTGGAGAAGTTCGGACCGTACATCCTTATAGCAGAACATATCGCTTTGCCACATGCCAGACCGGAACAGGGGGCAATTGAATCACAGGTTAGTATCACACTGTTCAGAAAGGATATTGCTTTCGATAAAGAAGGTTCTACGGCACGATTGTTTGTTACACTGGCTGCAAAGGATAATGAAAGTCATTTAGAGGCACTTATGAAGATATCAGAATTACTGTCGGATGAAGAAACAGTTGAAAAGATACTGGAATCTGAAAATGAAGAAAAGCTGTACCAATATTTTGAAAGTATCTGAGAAGGAGGAAGAGGATAATGGGTGAAGTATTACATTTAATTCAGCAAGTGCTTTCAACACCGGCAATCTTCGTTGGTTTAATCGCACTTTTAGGATTATTATTACAGAAGCAGGACGCACAGACCTGCTTGAAGGGTACAATTAAGACAATTCTTGGTTTTATAGTTTTGAATGCAGGTGCAGGTGTTGTACAGGACGCTATCATTCCATTTGGCGAGCTGTTCCAGGCAGCCTTCCATGTGGAAGGCGTAGTTCCTAATAATGAAGCAATTACGGCAGTAGCACTTAATGACTATGCAGTACAGACAGCTTCTATATTTGCACTTGGCATGGTTGCCAATATTGTATTGGCAAGATTTTCTAAGATGAAATATATTTTCCTTACCGGGCATCATGCCTTATATATGTCCTGTCTGATTTCAATTATTATGACTATTTGCGGGCTGTCAGGGTTTAGGCTTATTATCGCAGGTGCATTATTGCTTGGACTTTTAATGACAGTATTCCCGGCACTTATGCATCCGACTATAGAGAAGGTTACCGGTGATGATTCTCTTGCACTTGGTCATTTTGGAAGCGGATGTTACTGGCTGAGTGCCCAGATTGGTAAGCTTTTTGGTAAAAAAGAGAACGTAAAGACTACAGAGGATATTAATTTTCCAAAAACACTTGGATTCCTGAGAGAGAACACAATTTCAATCGCACTTGCAATGTTCCTCTGCTATATAATTGTGGCTGGTGTTGCGGTATTTGCATCACCAAAGGAGGCTGCCGGGATTATTGGGGATAACAACTGGCTCATATATTCTGTAACACAGTCAATAACATTCTCAGCCGGTATCTATATTGTATTAGCAGGTGTACGTATGCTGATCAATGAAATTGTACCTGCATTTAAGGGAATCTCAGAGAAGCTGGTTCCAAATGCCAGGCCGGCGCTTGACTGCCCGATAGTATTTCCTTTTGCACCGAATGCGGTATTGATCGGATTCTTCTGTTCATTTATCGGGGGAATTGCAGCATTGGCAATTCTGGCATTGATGGGAAATGCCGGTATCGCAGCTGCTATTGTACTTCCGGGGGCAGTTCTGCATTTCTTCTGTGGTGCCACAGCCGGTGTATGCGGTAATGCGACAGGAGGATTAAAGGGTTGTGTTGTAGGTGCATTTGTCCATGGTGTAGTTGCAACATTCCTGATTGCCGGTATGTTCCCTGTAATGAAGGCAATGGGATATGCTAATACCTCATATTCAGATACAGATTTTACGATCGTAGGTATTGTCTTTGGAAACCTTGCAAACTTTGTAAAGGGAAATGGTATGCTGGTTATCGTTGCTGTATTGTTCCTGATACCTATCGTTTACAATATCTTCTTTGGAAAAAGGAAGACAGTGAATTAATAAGTTGTTTTATAATATTTTGAGGAGGTAAAAAGCTATGATTAAGAAAATTATGTGTTTTTGTGGTTCAGGCCTGGGCACATCATTTGTAATGGAGATGAATGTTAAGAAGGCTTTAAAGAATCTTGGGATTGAAGGTGTGACAGTTACGCATTCAACAATTGATGATGTCCTTCCGGGGGCAGCAGACCTTTTTGTATGCAGTGCAGACCTGGTTTCAAATGCTGAGAAAGCCGGAAAAGCCATCGGATTGAGTAATATGGTTGCAGTGAATGAGATTCAGGAAAAGTTAAAGAAAGCATTTGAGGAAGACAAGTAGCAGAAAGGAGGAGGCCTATGTTATCATTTAGTTATACAATAAAGGATGAGGTTGGTATCCATGCAAGACCTGCGGGATTACTTGCCAAAGAGGCAAAAAAATATGAGAGTAAGATAGTTTTAAAAAAGGATGGAAAGGCAGTAGAGGCTGCAAGGATAATGGCTGTTATGGGTCTTGGTGTTAAATGCGGACAGACAGTAGAGGTAGAGGTATCAGGTGTCGATGAAGAGACCGCTTTTGAGGAAATGAAGAATTTTTTTGAACAGAACCTGTAATTCAGTGGAAGTGGTGCTTTCATCCTATAGCCGGATATAATGATACAAGGGACAAAAGGTCTTTTACCCGCCTGTGGGCATGCCCATGTGGGTGAAGGCCTTTTGTCCCGTCCGGTTAATAAAACAGATAATGCAAAAAAACAGGGGATAATCAGATGGACGGTGGATTTTGAAGTTGCAAAATATGCCTGAGGGCTTCATAATAAAAAGATACAATAAAATGATTATACACCAGATTGGAATGAAAAATTATGTTGACATATCAGTTTAGTGATTCAGATACCCCGCTTTACGAGCAGGTATATCAGTATGTAAAAGAAGATATCGCGAAAGGTCTTCTGCTTCCGGGGGATAAGCTTCCATCAAAAAGGACATTTGCACGTAACAACGGTGTAAGCACGATCACAATTCAGAATGCATACGATCAGTTAATAAGTGAGGGCTACATATATACAATCCCGAAGAAGGGCTATTATGTGTCTGATATGGTTGGGATAATTAAGACCCCGAAGAAAGCAGATATTGATCTTGATATAGTTGTACCGGAGGAGCCGGTGAAGTATAAGTATGATCTGTCCAGTAATATAGTCAATCCGGACAACTTTCCGTTTACGGTGTGGGCAAGGCTTTCAAGGGAGACTCTGTCTGGCAGATGCAGGGAGCTTATGGAAGTATCGCCTGCAAATGGAATATATGAATTAAGGGCAGCTATTGCAGAACACCTCAAATCATTTCGGGGTATGCTGGTTGATCCTAACCAGATTATTGTTGGTGCGGGAACGGAGTATCTGTATAGTCTTTTGATCCAGCTTCTTGGTACTGACAGGTCATATTGTATTGAGAATCCGGGATATAAGAAGCTGCCGGAAATATATGGACAATATGGGATTGACTGCAAATTTGCTAATATGGATGATTATGGAATAACCATAGGGGAGCTTGTAAGGACGAAGTCAGATGTTGCACATATTTGTCCTAACCATCATTTTCCTACAGGCATTACAATGCCCGTAAACCGCAGGTATGAAGTCCTTTCCTGGGCAAATGAAAAAGACAGCCGTTATATTATTGAAGATGATTACGACAGTGAATTCAGGATTAATGGGAAACCTCTTCCCACTTTATTCAGTATAGATGGCAGTGAAAAGGTTATATATATGAATACCTTTTCAAAGTCTTTGACATCTACGATCCGTATCAGTTATATGATCCTGCCGGTACACCTTGCTAATAAGTTTTACAGGGAGCTTTCATTTTACTCATGTACGGTTTCTAATTTTGAGCAGTATACGCTTGCCGCATTTATAAGAAAAGGATTTTTTGAAAGACATATCAACAGGATGAGATTATATTACAGCAGAAAAAGGAAGTATCTTTTAGAGAGCCTTGCAGGAAGTAAGCTTAGCAGAATATGCGAGGTAAAGGAGAATGAATCGGGCTTACACTTTCTGATCAGGCTTGATACGGGGTACTCGGAGCAGGATGTACGGGAAAAGCTTGAGAACCGATGCATCCGGCTGCAGCCGGTATCTGATTATTTTATGGTTCCTGACAGGGAAAAGGAAAACTTCTATATAATTAAGTATTCAAACCTTGAGATAGATAATGTCGGAGCTGTATTTGACGAGATATATGAGATGATAAAAACTGAAAAAAAGTGTTGTAATACTGAAAAGAATAGTATATAATGTAACACAAAGCAGATATTTTCTTAGTCAGCATGCAGTGGGTTACATTCAGTAATTTGGTGCGCGGAGTACCTTAACCATTGTAATAGCGTTCCAATCTTTTATATATTTTTCATCAATCCTGAAAATCTTGCTTTTATTTCGTAACAATTAATTTAATAAAAGCAGGAGAAGGATTTTGCAGAATAAGGTAAATTTTGAATCGGGGAAATGCTGATTCAGGTTACCGGTATTTTGCAGACTGTTAAAAAACTCCTGCTGACAGGTTAAGGAGGAATTTAATGGGCAATAATGGCAATCGAGAGTACAAAAGTGATGTGTTTAGCATGCTGATGGAGGATAGTGCCAATGCATTGGAGGTATATAATGCATTGAATGGTACGAATCTTACAGATCCTGAAGCAATTGAGATCCGTACGCTTGATAAAGGGGTATCTTTATCTGTGCGGAATGATGCTGCTTTTATTGTAGATGCTGCACTGAGCATATATGAGCATCAGTCTACGGTATGTCCTAATATGCCGGTGAGGAATCTTATTTATTATTCTACAATTGTAGCTAAGATTCTTAAGGACAAAAATATATATGGAAGGGGAAGGGTCAGAATTCCTGTTCCAAAGTTTGTGGTATTTTATAATGGGGATGAGGATCAGCCGGAAGAGTATTATATGAAGTTATCTGATTCATTTGCAAAGAAGACGGATAATCCGGAACTTGAATTAGTGTGTAAGGTGTATAATATTAATTATGGCAAGAATGAACAACTTCTTGAAAAGTGCGGTATTATTCGACAGTATATGACATTTGTTGAATATGTGAGATTTTATCATAAGGAGCAGGATTATGATAATCTGGAAACGGCTATTAACCGTGCAATTAACAGGTGTATTGATGAGGGTGTCCTGGTTGATTTTCTAAAAGAAAACAGATCAGAGGTGGTAAAGGTGACGCAGCTAGATTATACATTTGACAGGCAGATAATGCTTGAACGTGAGGAAGCCAGGGAAGAAGGGCGTGAAGAAGGACGTGAAGAAGGACGTGAAGAAGGACGCGCAGAAGAGATAATATCCTCAGTGTATGACGGCGACTATGGTATAGTACGTGGAGCTGAAAAGTTAGGGATAACGGTTAGTGAACTTGAAGAATTAATGAAACAGTTCCGGTAAGATAATATAATGCCTGGGGATTTTGAACATTGCATTATATATGTATAAATAAAATATTGTATTAAAATAGTTATGTATCTGTGTAAGAGGTATATTGCCTGAAGAATCAGTTCTGGGGCAATATACCTTTTTTGTGTGCGGTAATAACACATAATATTCCCGGACATGCCCATATCGTTAAAAATTACCCGTATTTTACATTCATGTGATTACGGAATTTACATTATGATTGTAAATTAAAGCTGTAAACAAAAACAGAGATTAAAATTTATGTGGCTGGTAAACAGGATTATCAGCAGAAAGCGGGTGTAATTATGAAAAGGAGATTGTGGCAGTGGCTTGAAGCAAGCGGATGGAAAAGTAATGTGAAAACAGGAATGTTCATTACAGGCATCATGTTATTTATGTGTGCTGCAGGAGTAATATTATGGATTCCGGTAAGTATGTTATTCCCGGGAATTGATGTATTTATATGTCTGGCAGGGTACCTTGTGTTTTTTGCCGGTTATATTGGAAGCATAATGTATCTTTGCAATCATGAATTTTCGTAAACCTGACATATGTTTTACATATGGCTGGTTACGGATTTTACAATCCGTATATAAGATGAGTGTGTAAACCAAAAGCGCTATGGTTAACTCATAAGGGTCAAATTGGAATTAAAAAATTATAATAAAAGAAAAGAGGATTATTATGAAGAAGAAATTATTAGCCATAACAATGGCAGCTGTAATGGTGGCTGGTTTTATGACAGGCTGTGGAAGCCGGGGTACATCAGATAACGGTAACAATACAGGGAGTAGTACAGACGCAGATGGAACAGGCTCAGATAATGCGGGAAGCGGAGCTGATGCAGGAGAGACGTCACTTAGCGGTTCGATTTCACTGGCAGGAAGTACATCAATGGAAAAACTTTGTGAGGCGTTGTCAGAGAGCTTTATGGAAAAATATCCGGATATACATGTTACGGTTGAATATACCGGTTCAGGAGCAGGGCTTGAGTCACTTGCAGCAGGAAGCGTAGACATAGGAAATTCTTCACGAAGTCTGAAGCCGGAAGAGGTTGAGACCGGATCAGTAGAAAATGTTGTTGCCATAGATGGAATTGCAGTTATAACAGATAAGGAAAATACAGTAAAAGACCTTACGGCAGAAGACCTTGCTAAAATTTATAAGGGTGAGATTACAAACTGGAGTGAGCTTAAGGGAAAAGATGAAGCAATTGTTGTAATCGGACGTGAGGCCGGCTCCGGAACCCGTGGGGCATTTGAGGAGCTTATGCAGGTAGAGGATGCATGTGCGTATGCACAGGAGCTTGATACTACAGGAGCAGTACTTGCCAAGGTTGCATCAACTCCGGGAGCGATAGGATATGTTTCACTTGATGTTGTAGACGATACTGTAAGCTCAGTAGCACTCAATGGTGTAGATGCAACTGAGGAGAATATTCTTGCAGGCGATTACCTTCTTTCAAGACCATTTGTAATGGCAACCAGGGGAGAGATATCAGAACAGAATGAGCTTGTCAGGACATGGTTTGACTATGTTATAGGTGATGAGGGTAAGAATATTATAACATCAGTCGGCTTAATTCTTCCTAAGGAATAATAATGGGCACTGACCTGTATAGAAGGAGAGTTTGGTAATGAAGAAAAAAGCAATCATTGAAAAAATAGCGATGGTAATATTTTTGATATGTGCATGTCTGGCAATTATTGCGGTTTTCTCCATAACAGTTTATATGTTTCTAAAAGGAACCCCGGCATTAAGTGAAGTCGGGGTTTCTGACTTAATATTTGGGACTGTGTGGAAACCCACAGCAAAAGAACCGTATTTTGGAATTGCATATATTATCTTATCATCAATAGTCGGAACAGGTTTTGCTGTTTTACTTGGGGTGCCTGTCGGACTTCTGACAGCGGTGTTCCTGTCCGAAATTGTTGGAAGGCGTATAGGGGCGATTGTAAATGGAGCAGTTGAATTACTTGCCGCCATTCCATCAGTTATATACGGACTTATAGGAATGATTATACTTAATCCGTTTATGTATAAGCTTGAAAAAATGATATTTGCGACGGACAGCACGCATCAGTTTACAGGAGGTGCCAATATGCTGTCGGCGGTGCTTGTGCTGGCGGTAATGATCCTTCCAACAATTATAAGCGTCAGTGTGTCATCAATAAAGGCTGTAAAGGCAGATCTTACCTCTGCTTCGCTGGCACTTGGTGCAACAAAGATGCAGACAATATTCAAGGTTGTAATTCCGGCAGCCAGATCAGGAATTATGACCGGAGCTGTCCTTGGAACCGGAAGGGCGATCGGTGAGGCGATGGCAATTAACATGGTTGCCGGAGGCTCGGTTAGGATTCCGCTTCCATTTAACTCAGTAAGAACCCTTACTACACAGATTGTAAGTGAGATGGGTTATGCACAGGGTGTTCACAGGCAGGTTTTGTTTACGGTTGGACTTGTATTGTTTGTGTTCATTATGATAATCAACCTTGTACTGTTACGTGTCAGGAAGGGAGGTGACAGGCTTTGAATACAAAAAAAATCCGTGTTAAAGATATACTTGCATATGCTGCGGTGTATATATCCACAGGACTGACAGTACTGCTTCTTGTGGGAATAATCATATATATATTGTTCAGGGGCATAGGCGCGGTTACACCAACATTTCTTACAAGTGTTACGTCAGTGCTGCGTGGTACGGTCGGTATTGCCGGTAATATAATTAACACATTGTATATTGTGCTTATCTCAATGGTCATTGCTACTCCGATCGGCATAGGTTCTGCCATATATCTTAATGAATATGCAAAGCCGGGCAGACTGGTAACAGTTATAGAATTTGCAACAGAGACCCTGTCGGGAATCCCATCTATTATATTTGGATTATTCGGAATGCTTTTTTTGGGGGAGACACTTGGATTTGGTTATTCAATTATTACAGGTTCGCTTACGCTGATACTTATGGTACTCCCCATGATCACAAGAAATACACAGGAAGCCTTAAAAACCGTTCCTGACTCGTACCGTAGTGGTGCGATTGGCCTTGGTGCGGGTAAATGGCATATGATAAGGACAATTTTACTGCCATCTGCAATCCCCGGGATTATGACCGGAATCGTTCTGTCAGTTGGAAGAATCGTCAGCGAATCGGCGGCACTTCTGTTTACGGCGGGAAGCTCCAAAAAGATAGCAGAAAGCATATTTCATTCCGGGGGAAGCATGACGGTACAGCTCTACTTAAGTGCAACAAGTGAAGGTGATTTTGAGACGGCATTTGGAATAGCGGTTGTATTGCTTGTGCTTGTGCTGATTATTAATCAGGTAACAAAGATATTTGCAAGGAAGCTTGATAACACACGTAAATAATGTTAGGAGAAATGTATATGGGAAAAGATATAGTAATATCTGTGAAGAACCTGGATCTATATTACGGAGAAACACAGGCATTAAAAAATGTGTCGATGGATATAAGAAAAAATGCAATAACCGCATTTATCGGACCATCAGGATGTGGAAAATCAACATTCCTGAAGACACTGAACAGAATGAATGACTTGGTAGAAAATGTAAAAATTAATGGAGAAGTACTGCTTGACGGTAATGATATCTATGACAAATCCGTGGATACAACATTGCTTCGCAAAAATGTTGGTATGGTATTTCAGCAGCCTAATCCATTTCCAATGAGTATATATGACAATATTGCGTATGGACCGCGTGTTCATGGAATTAAAAGCAAGGCAAAGCTAGATGACATAGTTGAAGAGAGCCTGCGTGGGGCTGCGATATTTGATGAAGTTAAAGACCGTTTGAAAAAATCAGCCCTTGGCCTGTCCGGTGGACAGCAGCAGAGAATATGTATCGCACGCGCACTGGCAGTACATCCGGAGGTTATTCTTATGGATGAACCTACATCTGCATTAGACCCTATAGCTACATCGAAGATAGAAGACCTCATGCAGGATCTTAAAAAAAAATATACAGTGGTGATCGTAACGCATAATATGCAGCAGGCAGTGCGTATATCGGATTACACAGCATTTTTCCTGGTTGGGGAGATGGTGGAATTCGCAGAAACCGACACATTGTTTTCATACCCACAGGATAAGAGAACAGAAGATTATATTACAGGAAGGTTTGGTTGATTATGAGAAATAAATTTGATGAGCAATTATCGGAGCTTAACAGTGAAATGATCAAGATGGGAACAATGATTGAAAATAATATTGCAAAAGCGGTAGAGGCATTGTATAAGTGTGACACCGGACTTGCAAAAGAAGTAATGGAGAGTGATGAGGAGGTAGACAGATGCCAGAAAAAGATTGAAAATATATGCTTCAATCTTCTGATAAGGCAGCAGCCGGTGGCGCGTGATCTCCGGACAATAACAGCAGCACTTAAGATGGTGACTGATATGGAAAGAATCGGTGACCATGCAGCAGATATATCGGAGATGACGATATACATGGGGGATAAAAAGCATACACCTGTACTTGAAAAGCATATAAGCAGAATGGCATCCGAGACTGTACTTATGCTTAACTGGAGTATTGAGGCATATGTTGAAAAAGATAAGAAAAAGGCCAAGGATGTAATCCTACATGATGATATAGTCGATGAACTGTTTGATGAGGTTAAAAAAGACATTATAAGTATGATACTTGAGAATCCTGATGGGGAGACTGCAACAGATCTCCTTATGACTGCAAAATATTTTGAAAGAATCGGAGATCATGCTACCAATATTTCAGAGTGGGTGTTATACTCATTAAAAAAGACTGAAGATGAACCGATAACAGAGGATAAAAAGAGCCGGATATAAATTTTACATAGATTTTACATTACATAGATTTTACATTTTACACAGGAGTATTATTTTATACTATAAAATAAGGATGTATGTACTGGGTAAAATAACAAAACAGAAAATATAGGAGGCGGTAAAATGGCATTAATATATATCATTGAAGATGATGCCAGCATAAGGGAGATTGAGGAATTTGCGCTAAGCAATTCCGGTCATAAGGTGCTTGGATTTCCGGATGCAAAGAGCTTTTATGCAAAGCTAGGTGACGTAATCCCTGACCTGTGCCTTATCGATATTATGCTTCCTGATGAGAACGGTAATGATATTGTAAAAAAACTCCGGAGAAGGCCTGATACCAAAAAGATTCCTATTATCATGGTAACTGCGAAGACTACCGAGCTTGACCTTGTAAAAGGACTTGAGGATGGTGCTGACGATTATATAAAAAAACCATTTTCGGTCATGGAGCTTATATCCAGGGTTAAGGCACTGCTAAGACGTACGGAGACAGACGATATCAGGGTGCTTTCACTCGATGGGCTTGTGCTTAATAATGAAAAGCGTGAGGTTAAGATTGACGGCGTAACGTGTGAGCTTACATTCAAGGAGTATGAGCTTCTGCAGTATCTGCTTATCAATAAAGAAATTGTCCTGAACAGAGAAAGCATAATGGAGAATATATGGGGCTTTGAGTATGTGGGTGAGTCAAGGACATTAGATATGCATATCAAAACGCTCAGACACAAACTAGGAGAATATGGCAAAAGAATAAGAACAGTAAGAAATGTGGGATATGTGTTAGAATGAAGAATAGAATTAATCTGCTGCTTGCCGGAATTGCGATTCTGGCAGTTATTGCAGCTACAATAACAACTACAATTGTGTATTATAATATATTCCAGAAGCAGGTAATAAATGATCTGAAGATCAGTGCCAAGCTTTTACAGGACACGCATTTTTTTGAAAATGCCGATATTAATTCTTCAGAGATTGACCTGTCAGCAAATATTGATGAGCTTCGTGTAACATGGATAGATAAAGATGGAACAGTGCTGTATGATAATGATGCTAATACACAGGTTCTTGCCAACCATTCAGACAGACCGGAGGTACAGGAGGCTTTTCTGTCCGGTGTCGGGGAATCGGTGCGCCGTTCGGACACGCTTAACAGGGATACATTTTATTATGCAAGGCTTCTTGATAATGGAACTGTTCTCAGGATATCAAAGGATGCCGTTAATATATGGTCAGTATATGCGGCAGCAGGACCGGTCATTGTAGTGATCATAGGCCTGATCATTATAGTCTGTATTATTCTCTCGCGAATGCTTACAGCCCAGATATTGAAGCCCATCGGGGTAATGGCGGAGAATATACAGGACACTTCTGTAAGACCTCCATATAAAGAGCTTATACCATTTGCCAATATGATACGGAAACAACATTCTGACATATTATCTGCTGCCAGGGTCAAGCAGGATTTTACTGCTAATGTATCACATGAATTAAAAACACCACTTACCGCAATATCGGGATATGCGGAATTAATTGACAGTGGAATGGTAGATGCGGAAAAAGGAAAGCATTTCCTTGGAGAGATAAGAAAGAATGCTGACAGGCTGCTGTCACTAATTAATGATATTATACGCCTTTCCGAGCTTGACAGAAATAACGAAGATGACGGATTTGAAGCACTTGACCTCTATAATGTTGTTTCAGAATGTATGGAGGCACTTAAGGTCAATGCCGGGCGGCGTCAGGTAACCCTTCATTTTAAGGGGGAGCATTGTATAATCAGGGGCAATTATGAGATGATAAGGGAACTCACTGATAATCTTGTGCAGAATGCAATACGGTATAACAATGAAGGCGGCAATGTGTGGGTAGAGGTTAATCCGGGTGAGGAGATCTGTCTTGTAGTAAGGGATGACGGAATTGGAATTCCTGCGGAAGACAGGGAGAGAGTGTTTGAGCGTTTTTACCGTGTAGATAAGAGCAGGTCGAGGGAAACCGGGGGAACCGGGCTTGGACTTGCGATAGTTAAGAATATTGTTGAATTACATGGTGCCGGAATAACCCTTGAGAGTACAAAGGGGGAAGGAACCTGCATAACTGTAAAATTCTGACAGATTATAACCGGGCAGATAACCGGATTGAAAATATAAGTATATAGTAATTCATGCTAGTATAACGATTTTTAATTAACTGGACTTTATTACTTGTCTATTTTCGCGATTGTACTATCCTAAAAGCCTCAGCGTAGCCCGCTACGCCTGCGTTTTTAGAATAGCACACTCACAAAAATATTCAGCGTAAAAAGTCCGGTTATTAAGAAATCGTTATACTAGAAAATGGACGAAAGGTGATAGGCTTGAGATTAGACAAATATCTGTGTGACATGGGAATTGGTACGCGTAGTGAAGTTAAGTCATATATAAAGAAAGGTGAGGTATGCCTTAACGATGAGGTAGTTATCAGGCCTGAGACTAAGGTTGACCCTGGCGCAGATACCGTGACATTTGATGGCAGGGATATATCCTATTCCAGATATGAATACTATATGTTTCATAAGCCTGCCGGGTGTGTGACCGCTACGGAGGATAATACATGTAAGACAGTAATGGATTATCTGACAGGAATCGGACGTACAGGCTTTTTTCCTGTCGGAAGGCTTGATAAGGATACGGAAGGCCTGTTACTTATAACAAATGACGGAGAATTCTCGCACAGGCTTATGTCTCCGAAAAAGCACATTGAAAAGAAATATTATGCTGTTGTAACCGGGACAATGCCGGAGAATTCGGCAGAAAAGTTTGCAGAAGGAATTGATATTGGAGATGATAAAAGAACGCTTCCTGCCAGACTTGAGATTCTGTCTGGTGAAGCCGGTAAGACCTCAATATACCTTACGATAACAGAGGGACGCTACCATCAGGTCAAGAGAATGATTCAGGCTGTAGGCTGCAGGGTTGTTTATCTGAAAAGAATATCAATTGGCAGCCTTGAGCTTGATGAGGCACTTAAGCCGGGAGAGTACAGGAGGCTTACTCAGGAGGAGCTTGGTACTTTTGTCTGAGGGATTAATGTGGAGTCCAATTTTTATAAAACTACCCATTTGGATAGTGTACAAATTATGTATATATCTGATATAATATTGTTATATAAGTTTGCATAGTAATAAAGGTGGGTGATCATGTTATGAGGTATATTCCGATAGAGGCAATCAGTGTGGGAATGATTCTGGGAAGAGATATTATTGGTGATAATACAGAGACTGCTGCCATGCTTGTTAAGGGAACAACGCTGACGGAGGATTATGTAGAGTACCTTAAAAGCCGTGGATACAGCGGTGTATATATATCAGACAGGATATCAGAGGATATTGTTGTTAATGAAGCAATCAGTGATGATTTGTTCCGTTCCGGTATTGAAGCAGTAAGGAATGAGAATATTGGACATATAATCAATGTTTCAACTAATATTGTTAACGAGATTATGTCTAAGGACCAGATTAATGTTGATCTGATCGACCTTAGGAGCTTTGATGACTACACATTTCATCATTCAGTTAATGTTGCTGTATTTGCTGTTATTGTAGGTAAAAAGCTTGGGTTAAATGGTCAGGATATAAGCTATCTGTCACAGGCTGCGATATGTCATGACCTTGGAAAGATGAGTATTCCTGAAGAGATACTTAATAAGCCGGGGAAGCTTACAGATGAAGAATATGATGTGATTAAGACACATCCGCAAAAATCGATGGAAATTCTTGGAAAGAGCCGGAGCGTATCTTCTGTTGTCAAGCAGGCAGTATATTTTCACCATGAGAATGAAAATGGCAGTGGATATCCGTTACAAAGGACAGGTGATAAGATTCCGCTTCTTGCAAAGATTATCCATGCAGTTGATGTATATGATGCGCTTACGAGTAAGAGACCCTATAAGGATCCATATGCACCTGCGGACGCATTTGAATATCTGAAGGGTGGACGTGATATATTATTTGACAGGATGGTAGTTGATGCAATGCTCCAGACACTTCCTGCATATCCGCCGGGAATTGATGTGAAGCTGTCTGATGGAATAGAAGCAATTGTATATGAGCATACGTCAGACGCATTACGCCCGAAGGTCAAGATAAAGTCAACAGGTGAGATTATTGACCTTACCGCTCCGGAATATTCTGATATTAGCATAGTTGAATCCGGAATAATGCCATCTGATTATGTAGGTGAGATAGACCTTCTTAATGAGATTAAGAACTTTAAACCGCTTAAAGGCAAGGAAACCATACTGCTCGTTGATGATGTAATGATCAATCTGCTGCACACAAGACAGATGCTTGATGATGAATATAATGTATGGATGGCAAAGTCAGGTGTTGAGGCAATCGAATATATCGCTGAACATGGATGGCCTGACCTTATGATAGTTGACATTGAGATGCCTGCGATGGATGGCTATACATTAGTTAAGCAGCTTAAGAGGCTTGGAATGAAGGATACTCCGTTTATTTTCCTTAGTGGCAAAGGTGACAGGGAAACAGTAATGAAATGTTTTTCACTCGGGGCGAATGATTATATTGTTAAGCCTGCAACGACTGTGTATCTGCGGGAGCGTGTAGCTGTGGCACTTGATAAGGTAAGAGACCTGCAATAGACAATATTATATTTTATGCTTTTTGTATTTTTTGCGGGTTAAAATAATTACTGTGGTACATACGATTATCATAACAGCAAGGATAAGGATTGCGCAGCTGGCAAAGAAGCCTTCAGGTAATACCTTAATAATCTCATCGGTTCCGGGATCAAATAACCAGTTGTTTCTGCCCGGAAAGAAGATTTTGTGGAATACAGTGAATGCATTGTTAAAGTTTAGTGCACACATACCGCCTATAATTATAAATGTAATAAGCAGACCTGCTGCACCATAGTATAGTGGAGAACGTCCATTATAAGTGCCAGGTCTGTTCCTGCGTCCGGAGTATACGAGATATACTGCAAGCAGTACCAGGCTTATTGCAAGAATTCTCAGGTCAAGTAAGAACAGCGCCCTGACATCATCAAAATGCGACTTGCCGGATTCTGACCATCTGAGGTCACCTGTACCAAATTCAGGGTTAATACCTATGCAATAATCAACCATATCATCATATGCCTCTTTAATCTGTTCGCGCGTAAACCCGGTTTCTGCTTCGAGATTACGCATGCTGATCTGGGCATAATAAAATGGTCTGATAAGAATGGGTGCGGCAATAGACAATGACAGTATAAATGCTGCCGTTATAATTGCTGTAAATACGTATATAATTCTGGAAGTTATATTATTAATAAAAGCTTTTGGTTCATACAATGCATTATGATCGTTCATTTTTTTATTACCTCAATATTATCAGGTCTGTTATTCCATTGTTGTTGACTATACTCATCCTGTACTGCAGCTCTTGTCAGGGTTATACATGAAAGCACTTACTATCAATACCTGTGATGGCAGATAGAATACCCACATAAGAAATGAGACTGTCAAAAGGGCAGTGCCTGTTATCGAACCGGGAATATAAGCACTCAGGTTGGTCAGCCCCACACACGTATCACAGCCTAGGAACAGCCACATTCCTGCCGTAAGCAGGGCAAGATGCTTTTTGTATTGTGCGCTTATCTTATGCTTATATTTTGTATTAGAAGCTGACAGAAGCCCTTGTGTCAGCTGAAATACATTTAACACAAGGTTAACATACGACCAGGCTGATACAATTGCAACTCCGTCCGTGCCTGGAACGGATAATATTAAGATTACAGCTATTGCATATATCATTATTCTTGATAAAAATATATATCTGATGTTACGTAAAAATTCGATATATATACCAAATAATGTCTGGATAATTGCAAAAGCGGTTACACCGGCTATATAGTGGTCATCCAGAAGCAGTAAAAAAGTGTCTGCAAACAGTGTAAGTGCGGAGGTTACTGCAACAAGTGGCTGTCTGTTATTAATGCCCGTATATAATGCGGCAGCAAAGCATAAGATAATTGATACATATTTTATATATGTGCTCATTACGTAGCTGCTGCGGATATCAAGGAATAGCAATGCTGCGTAGAGCACAGATAACGTTCCATAAAAAAGTATATGGAATAATCTATCGCCCATACGCAGCATACCTCCAAATAATCACATAATACAATCTACAGATTACTTATTATATTATCCGGCATTTTGTATCATATTTCCCTGAATACAATACACCTGAAAACTACTTAAGCTTCCAGACAAGATCCTTTATCATTAATTCCTCTTCAAGCTTTTCAGGAGTTGTATCCTTATCAATGTGAACAAATTCAATGTCCATCATTCTTGCCCAGTCACGCATCTGTTCAGCTGTAACATCATATGAAAGTACTGTATGGTGTGCACCGCCTGCAGTAATCCAGCATTCCACGCCTGTAGTAAGGTCTGGCATAGCCCTCCACATAACGCGTGCAACAGGAAGATTTGGCATAGGCATAATAGGCTTAACTGCCTCAATATCCTGAACGATAAGGCGGAGTCTTCCACCCATATCAATAAGGCTTACAACAATACCCTTGCCGGCTTTTCCTTCAAATACTAGACGTGCCGGGTCTTTTTCATTCATACCGATTCCAAGAGGATGGGTCTCAATTCTTGGTCTGCCCTCTGCAACTGACGGACACACCTCAAGCATATGTGCCCCAAGTGAATATTCCTGTCCTTCAACAAGATGGTAAGTATAATCCTCCATAAATGCTGAAGCTCCGTTGCCGTCCTTACCCATTGCCTTAAGTATTGATGTCATGGCGGCAACCTTCCAGTCACCTTCTCCGCCGTAACCATACCCCTGGGCCATAAGATGCTGGGAGGCAAGTCCCGGAAGCTGTTCCATGCCGTAAAGATCCTGGAACGTGTTAGAGAATGCCCTGCATCCGTTCTCGTCCATCATTTTCTTCATTGCAATCTCTTCTCTTGCCTGGTAGCGGATTGCATTCATATCATCAGTAGCGATATCGTAATCAGCTTTGTATTCTTCAACAAGTGCATCGATCTGTGCATCTGTAACTGCGTTCATTTCTTTTACAAGGTCGCCGACAGCCCATGTGTTAACTTCCCATCCGAGCTTGATCTGAACCTCGACCTTGTCACCTTCCGTAACTGCAACGTCACGCATATTGTCGCCAAAACGCATAACCTTCATTTCCCTGGAAGCGGCAACACCGACAGCAGCCTTCATCCAGTCTGTAAGACGGTCATGTACCTTGGAATCCTGCCAGAATCCGGCGATAACCTTGCGCGGCATACGAAGTCTTGCACCGATAAATCCATGTTCCCTGTCACCGTGTGCAGCCTGGTTAAGGTTCATGAAGTCCATATCGATCTCTTCATTAGGAATCTCGCGGTTGTACTGTGTAGCAAGATGGCAGTATGGCTTCTGGAGACTTGCAAGTCCATTTATCCACATCTTACTAGGGGAGAATGTGTGGCACCATGTAATGATACCGGCACAATTATCATCATGATTAGCCTCTTTAACTATATCGGCAATCTCCTTATTGGTCTTGGCTGTAACCTTGTAAATTAACGGATATGGAAGAACTTTTGAAAGCTCATCTGCCATCTCCTGTGCTCTTTTTGCAACTGTGTCAAGTACTCCGGGGCCATACAGGGACTGTGAGCCGACAATAAACCAGAATTCAAGTTTTCGCATTAAAAAACCCTCCTGTAATATATAGATTTTTGAATCGGATGTAACTACATCCCTAATACGAGTATAACATTATATACTGTCTGTATTCAAGTATAATTTGAGGACAGAATGGGTCAGGAGTTTAAAAATAATCTGAAAATAGTGGCAAAATTTTTAAAATGAATGTAAGAAATCCGCCCGGCATGCGAATTAATATATAAAATTAACATTAATATACATTAAAATTATAAATGAAAGGGAGATTACCATGACAGATAAAATTACAATTAATGATATTTTTGATAATGCTAATGATGGAACATATAAAAATGAATATGAAATCAATATGGAGCATCTTAGTGATGAATTCTGCGAGGAAGCCGGTGAGATTAACGGCCAGGCGAAATTGCTGGCTAATTTATTGATGGTTATGGTACTGACTGTTCTTCTTGTATATTTTATTGCATGTCAGTACAATAGTTTTTAATATATAATTATTGCCGGATGCATGTAAGCCTGTAATATAAAAAAGCACCCTCCACTAACAGTGAATAGTGCCATACCGGATATAAAAGCTCTCGGGCAGACTTGAACTGCTGACCTCCCGCTTACCAAGCGGACGCTCTACCGGCTGAGCTACGAGAGCATTGCAGAAAGCTTATTGCGTATTCTTGTTAATGCATTATCTATTGCTTTAGGAGTACGGCAGAGTGCTTCGGCAATCTGTCTGTAATCCATTCCTGCAGTATACATATCATATACTGACTTCTCAAGCTTACTAAGACGCTTTCCAAGTTCATATTCTATCATAGAAGCATTCTCTTTGTCAATAATTAGTTCCTCAGGATTGGAATTAGTGGCAGCCATGATAACATCAGACAAAAGTACCTGTGATGTTTCGTTATTTCCCTGGCCTGCAACGGGGGAACTAAATGAGATATAATCATTAAGAGGAAGGTTTTTCTTGCGGGTGGACGCTTTTATAGCATTGCACATCTGTTGGTAAACAATCGTTTTTGCAAAGCCCTCAAAGTTATCTGATATAGCAGGGTCAAATTCACGCAAAGCCTTATACAGCCCTATCATGCCCTCCTGAAGAAGATCCTCTCTGTCACCTCCGATTAAAAAAAGTGAGCGTGCCTGGATACGGACAAGTCCTTTGTGGCGTTCTATAAAATAGTCCATCACAAAAGACGAATTTTCAGGGTCATTATGAATAATGTCTAATAGTCTTGTATCAGACATCCGGTCAAGGTCTTCAATATAATAGGTCATGTTGTCTCCTAAAATGCTGTTATCTGATTGTGGCATTATCAATAAGATATTTTAGTCTGTTCCCAAAAGTATCATATGTTCTCAATATTGTAGTCTCTGGCGTACGATTTCATATGCAAGCACGCCTGTTGCAACTGACGCATTAAGTGAGTCGATATCACCATTCATCGGGATTGCAGCGGTCATATCGCAGCTTTCACGTACAAGCCTGCTTACTCCACTGCCTTCATTTCCGATTACAAGTCCTATAGGACCTGTAAGATTAAGCTTGTACATTGTGTCGCCATCGGCAGCAGCACATACAAACCATAATCCTTGTTTTTTCAGGTCTTCCATAGTTCTTGTTATATTGGTAACCTTGGCAACCGGGGTATAATTGACTGCACCGGCGGAAGCCCTTGCGACTGTTGCGGTAAGTCCGCTTGCACCATGCTTTGGAATAATGATTCCGTGTGCACCGGCAAGGTTAGCGGTACGGATAATTGCTCCAAGGTTATGTGGGTCTTCAATGCCATCAAGAATTATGATAAATGGAGGCTCATTTTTTCCGGCAGCGCGGTCAAGTATATCAGATACTTCAGCGTATCCGTAAGCAGCCAGGTATGCAATTACCCCCTGGTGTCTGCCGGTCTCGGAAAGCTGGTCAAGTCTCTCTTTTTTAACATAATTAACAATTGTATCCTTCTTTTTTGCTTCACGAAGAATAGTTTGGACAGGGCCGTCGTGACAGCCGTCAAGTACAAATAACTTGTCTATCGTTTTGCCTGAGCGGAATGCTTCAAGCACCGGGTTTCTGCCTTCGCAGACGGATTCTTCATATCTCATATAGTATTCTCCAATTAATATTAATAGTTGGTGGCATTGCCTAAAACACCGGTCAATAATAACACCGGGAAATGTGTGGTAAAATGGTGCTTTACCGGTTCTTAAGTAATGGTAATACCAGTTCGGTTATTCTGTCAATGTCTCCCTTCAGGTACAGCCAGCCAAGCAATGCTTCAAATCCCGTTGCGGTTTTGTAATCACTTACACTTGCATTTTTGGCAGTTGTATGTGACTTGGCATTACGCCCACGCCTGAATATAGCCATTTCTTCTTCTGTGAGCATCGGCAGAAGCTCATGTATAAGCTCAGCCTGGGTTGTTGCGTTAACTACGGAGCTTGCACTTTTGTGCAGCTTGTTAACCTGTGCATTACCACGGAGAATTACTCTGGTTCTTACAATCAGGTCGAAAACGGTATCTCCAATAAATGCGAGTGTGAGCGGGGATAGCTGCCCAGGGTTCTGCTTTTTGTATCCATAGGCTTCCTGTATCAGTTCAGGAAGATTACTCAGGCTCTTTTCCATCTTACACCTTCCCTTGTGTCTTCAAGAATGATTCCCATGGCTTCAAGCTCATTTCGTATCTCATCAGCCCTTGCAAAATTACGTTCTTTACGTGCAGCCTGACGTTCGTTGATGAGTGCTTCGATATCTGCGTCAAGAAGCTCCTCTTTTTCTTCGCAGATAATTCCGAGAATGCCGCATAAGGATATGATAAGCCCTCTTGTCTTATTAATAAGGGACTTTGGTGTGTTAGCTGTTACATATGAGTTAGCAAGCTTAACTATCTCAAATATTGCAGCAATTGCGTCAGCTGTATTGAAATCATCATCCATTGAAGCTTCAAACTTAGCTTTAAGGGCATTAAGGCTTTCAACATACCTGTTATCATCATCTGATAATGTGCTATCTTCGCTGTCAGTGGCAATATCAGCAATATACTTAAGGCTGCTTACTGCATTGCGGATACGCTCAAGTGAAGCAGCGGCTGATGCCATAAGGTCATCACTGAAATTAAGCGGGCTTCTGTAATGTGCGTTAAGCATGAAGAAACGGAGAACCTGAAGCGGATATTTTTCTGCAATATCTTTAACTGTGAAGAAATTGCCTGCTGATTTTGACATCTTGTGATTGTTAATGTTAAGAAATGCATTGTGCATCCAATATCTGGAGAATTGAACGCCGTTAGCAGCTTCACTCTGCGCAATTTCATTTTCATGGTGAGGGAAAATAAGATCCTCGCCGCCTGCGTGAATATCAATCTGGGTTCCAAGGTACTTGCTGCTCATAACAGAACATTCAATATGCCAGCCGGGACGACCCTCGCTCCAAGGTGACTTCCAGTAAGGTTCACCCTCTTTTTTAGGCTTCCAGAGTACGAAGTCCATTGGATCCTCTTTTTCATCATCAACTGCAATACGGATACCTGCATTAAGGTCATCAAGGTTCTTGCCTGACAGCTTGCCGTATCCCTGGAACTTACGTGTGCGGTAAAATACAGTGCCGTTTTTTTCGTAGGCGTATCCTTTATCGATAAGAGTCTGGATCATCTGGATCATTCCGTCGATCTCTTCAGTTGCTTTTGGATGAACGGTAGCAGGACGTACGTTCATTCCTTCCATATCTTCGATGCAGGCTTTGGTGTAACGCTCAGCAATCTCACTTGCAGGAACGCCTTCTTCATTTGCCTTTGCGATAATTTTGTCATCAACATCAGTAAAGTTTGATACATAATTAACTTCGTAGCCCTTATATTCAAGGTAGCGTCGTACAGTGTCAAATACTATCATAGGTCTTGCATTACCTATATGAATGTAATTATATACGGTAGGTCCGCATACATACATTCTTATCCTGCCATCTTCAATTGGAACTAATTCCTCCTTGCGGTTATTGAGTGTGTTGTAGATTTTCATATCGGGTACTCCTTCCTTCATACATAATCTTACATATTTAATCTAACTTATTTTTAGTGAATGTGTCAAATGCTTCTTTCAATGTCTTATATTCTTTTCTGAGTTCATTAATATCATTAAGAACCGGATCTGGCAGATGGATGTGGTCAAGCTCTTCACGTGGAATCCGCTCGTTATCCTGTTTCACGACACGTCCCGGAACCCCGACAACTGTCGAATTGGGTGGAACCTCAGATAATACGACAGAGCCTGAGCCTATCTTTGAATTGTCGCCTACGGTAAATGAACCGAGAACTCGTGCACCGGCACTTATCATAACGTTATTGCCAATAGTCGGGTGGCGCTTGCCATGCTCTTTGCCATTACCACCAAGGGTAACCCCCTGATACAGGGTGACATTATCTCCGATGATCGTTGTCTCCCCAATTACAACACCATGTCCGTGGTCAATGAATAACCCCTTTCCAATCTGTGCCCCCGGGTGGATCTCAATACCGGTCTTATGTGCCGTACGTTGTGAAAGCCACCTTGCCAGAAAATAATGCTTCTTATTATAAAGCTTATGTGCCGTCCTGTAATGAAGTATTGCCCAAAAGCTTGGGTAAAGTAAAACCTCCATGGAAGACTTGATCGCAGGATCACGCTCTTTGATGATCGCAAGCTCTTCCCTAAAGGATTTAATGAAACCCATCCTTACTGCCTCCTTTTTAAGTATTATATATGCCTGACTGATATTAAAATACTGATAATAAAACTGATAATAAAAAAGATACCCCTGAATAACAGAGGCATCGTTAAACGCGGTTCCACTCTATCTTGCAGCCCATATAAAACAATTATCAGAATCCCGGGATAGCTGTTAATATAAAACTGCATCTTGATTACGGTAACGGTGTATGTCCGGAACAGGATACCTGCATAAGGCCATGTGTAATGGTAACCTCTCGTTCACCTGTTCAGCTCCCGGATGCACTTCCATTCTATCAATATGAGAGATGCTTTGCTAACATTCTATGCGTGTAAAATGAATTTGTCAAGAAAAGTGTGTGAAAAATATTACAAAGGAAAGTGTGTAAAAAATATTACAAAGGGCACTGCAGGAAATACTAAAAAAATCTGCATGGTGTGTAAGATTATTATATGTACCAACGAATCTATATACAGCTGCATGAAATATGTAGTATTAAGGAAAACGTAAAATATAAATAAAAATAATAAGAACAGGAGAGTGTTGATTATGAAGAAAAAAAGATTGATACCGGTTATGGTGCTTGGGCTTACAATGATGGCAGCACTGGCATTTGGCAACACAAAGGAGGCATCTGCCGCAAAGTATAAGGATTATAAGTATATTAAGAGAAATGATGGAATTATGATCACCCAGTACAATGGAAAAGAAGCTACAGTTAAGATACCGGGTAAGATTAATGGTAAGAAGGTTACATCAATAGGATATGAGAGCTTTGCAGATAATGAACACATTAAAAAGGTTGTTGTACCGGATTCAATTAAGACGATTAAGGTACGTGCATTTAAGGGATGTAAGAAGTTAAAGAGTATTAAGCTTTCAAAAAATCTTGCTTCGGTAAAATCCGGGGCGTTTAAGGATTGTACCGCTCTTGAAAAGGTTAACCTTCCGGCAAAAGTAAAAGTTATAGAGTCAGAATGCTTCAGCGGATGCAAGTCACTTAAGAAAGTCAGCCTGACAGATAATATTACAAGCATTCCGACATTATGTTTTAAGGGCTGCAGCTCAATTACAGCTTTCAGCTTTAGTGGAATTGATGGGATAGAGCCATATGCATTTGAGGATTGTACCGGTCTTAAAGGTGAGCTTGATCTTAGTGATCTTACCGAAGTAGGCAGGGGGGCATTTGGAAATTGTACAGCAGTTACCGGTGTAAAGTTCTCTGATACACTTCAGATATTTGGCGGGGCAGATACTAAGGCCATCGACAGTATGCAGGGTTCAGGCAGCTCTAATCCGTTTGGCGGATGTACTTCGCTTATGAATATTGACATCCCGGCAACTAATGTTAACTTCTGTACTGCGGATGGAGTTGTGTATGGTAAGAGCATGGAGTGGCTTGCTGCTTATCCTGCAGGAAGAACCGGGGAATACACAGTATCCGATAAGGTTAAAGGAATAGGAGAGTCGGCATTTGAGGGTTCACTTCTTACTAAAATCAATATACCGGATTCAGTAAAATACATATTCGGACAGACCTTCAAAAACAGCGCAGTCACATCTGTCAGGCTTCCGGATTACAGCAAGGCGGCTACAGAATACTGTGGAAAAGAAATATTTGATGGCTGCAGTAAGCTTGAAAGCTTTGCATTCCCTGAAGGAATGAAGGATAACTCAATCATTACATTAGGTAACTGTACATCACTGAGGACTGTAACATTTCCATCAACATTTACGGAATTAAAGGGAGAAGTATTCAAAGGATGTACATCACTTAACAATGTCGAGCTTCCTTCCGGAGTAGTGAAGATACCTACAAGATGTTTCTTTGGGTGCACATCACTCAGCAATATTAACCTTACCAGGGTGGAAAACTTTGGTATAGAATCATTTTATGGATGTACCGGACTTACGGGAAAGCTTGACCTTGCAGCAGCATCAGAAATACGCATCAAGTCATTTGCTGAATGCAGTAATATAACAGAGGTTGCGTTATCGGTATCAACATCAGCAATTGGTGTGAAACCTTATGTAACAGCTGACGAAATGCCTGCTGATAATAAGGATGAGGTGGATCTTGAGAATGGAGTTATATGGAATAAAGTATTGGAGAATATTTCAATCGATACTGACAGTAATGCATTTGCAGGCTGTTCTTCACTTGAAAGAGTAACAGTTCCGGAGAACAACGAAAACTATATATCAGTTGATGGATGTCTTTATTCAAAGGATATGAGAAATCTTATATGTGTTCCGGCTAAAAAGACCGGAAAGTTTGCGGTACCGTATAATGTATACTCAATAGCGCCGATGGCATTTTTCGGTTCAAATGTTGATTCAATTGTACTGTCCAACAGTGTAAAAAGAATTGATATATGTGCATTTGCAAAGTGTGCCATGAAATCACTTACAATATCAAAGTCACTTGGCAATATACCGGGTACAAGTGGAATGTCAATATTCACAGGCTGCCGTAATCTTGCAGAGATTAATGTTAAGTCCGGCAATGCATACTTTACTTCAAAGGATGGGGTGCTCTATCGTCTCAGGGGCTCTAAGAAAGAGCTGGTATGTTATCCCGCTGCAAAAAAAGGTAAAGAGTTCAAGATACCAAAGAAATGTGATATATATGGCGGCGAAGCATTTAATGGGTGTAAGTACCTTAAGAAGATAGTGATAACCCCTGAATCGGGAATTAAATGCCTGCCTGTAATTGCTAAAAACTGTAATAATGTTAAAGTATATCTGTCTTCAAAAGTAAAGATGTTCAGAACGGATTATAACGAAATTCTTGATACTGATGATGTTATCTTTGGCATTAATACCAAAAAATGCAAGGTGTATGTTAAGAAAAACTCAAAACTTATTAAGAAACTTAAAGCATATGACATAGATTACAAGGGGTATTAAAACAGGCGTAATTTAACTGTTATCGCATTATGTGCAGATAAATAATTAAAATTGTATAAACTATTGTAAAAATTGATATATTGCAATAATAATATTGAAAAAAGTGTTGATATATTGAACAAAATATGGGATAATGAACTCATCGTGAAAAGACTATAGCCAGGTACACCTTATGGGGTGTACAGTATCATGGGGGAGTAGTCTTTGCCGACACAAAATAATTTTATATTAGGAGGAAAGGCAATGAGGAGAGTATTTCAGAAGAGCATAGCAGTTGCGCTTGCGGCAGCTATGATCATCACAGCAGCTCCGGCCGGTCAGGCAGGCGCAGCAAAGAAGGCTTCAATGGCTAAGAAGACTTCAGTAGCAGTTGGCAAGACTGTTACAATCAAGATTAAGAACAGCAGCAAAAAAGCTAAGGTTTCATGGAAGACCAGCAGCAAGAAGGTTGCTAAGATCACAAAGCAGGTCAAGAAGGGTGCTAAGGCATCTGCAAAGGTAAAGGGTGTTAAGAAGGGAACTGCTAAGATTACTGCTACATACAAGGTTGGTAAGAAGAGCCGGAAGTTTGTATGTA
Organism: uncultured Lachnospiraceae bacterium; assembly: GCA_934437985.1. Lineage (GTDB taxonomy): Bacteria > Bacillota > Clostridia > Lachnospirales > Lachnospiraceae > V9D3004. Next base: position 13,608 of record CAKSBI010000011.1, on the reverse strand, counting down.
AGGTAACTGTTAAGAAAGCAGGAGCTAAGGTTACAACACCTAGTGCAACACCTTTAACAAAGCCTGCAACAGCATCACCGGCTAATACTGCAACAGCAGCACCAACTAATCCGGTTAAGAATGATCCTACTGCAGAGCCTACAGTAAAGCCAACTAAGGGACCTACAGCAACTCCAAGACCATCAGCAACTCCGTCACCGGCACCTAAGAACGTATCATTAGATGCTACTAAGCTTGGTGACGCTGATACTATCACAGTTGATGGTACAGTTAATGATGCTGAGTGGGAGAATGCAGGTAAGGAGCAGAATATTTTAGCTAACACTATGAGTGTTCGTGGCAAACTTACTGATGGTACTACTGCAACAGCTCAGATTGCATGGACAGACACAGCAGTATATGTTGGTATCAAGTCAAGTGCAGAGATGAGTGAAGCTAAGTTCTTCATTGATGAAGATGGAGATACTGCTAACGCTAACGCAAAGTCAGCTACAGCTACATTAAGTTCTGATAAGAAGCAGGCAGAGGCTAAGATTGACCTTGCAGCAGCTCCTGATGTTGAGAAGGGTCTCAAGACTGAGATTCAGCTTAAGATCGGTGACGCAACTGTTAACTTCTTTGATTCAGTCACAGAGATTGAATATAATAAGGATAAGGATGAGTGGAACTTTAAGGATAATGGAATCAAGGCCGGTACAGATGATTCTGTATTAGGAACACTTAATCTTCTCCCATCAATGGCTCAGGCTACATCTGCATACTTCACAGATAAGCAGGCAGAGATTCTTGCGGCAGCTGAGATTCCTGAGGGTGATGATACATTTGAGGAGATTGCTGAGGGAGTAGACTGGACAGTACAGAAGACCAAGAAGATGACATTCGTTGACACTAAGTATTGGACAGATGCTTATGCAGCTAACGGAAGCCAGTCAATCTTCTTCACTAATGTCAACATTCCTGATTGGCAGGGTAATGCTGAGAAAGTAGGACTTGCTACTAAGAATGAAGATGGAACATTTACATCATCAAGAGAGAATGCCCAGGGATACATCATCTGGGATAAGCAGTATCTTTATGTTCTCTTCGATATCAATGACAGCGATATCTCACCGGCTAATACAGACCACTATACAACAGACTCAACTGAGTTCTTCCTTGATGAGGATTACAGCCAGCCTGGTGAATATACAACAGATGGAACAGGGGATGAAGTTCAGCTTCGTATAGATGCAGCTGATGGAGCATTCTCATCAAATGGAGCAGGTACCGGTAACTATCAGCTTGTAGCCCATGCTGTTAACTACAAGAAGGACGCTGATGATAAGACAACAGGATATCAGGTAGAGTATATCATCAAGCTTAACAAAGAGCATACTAATGGCCAGATCATGGGTATGGATCTTCAGATCAATGACTGCTACACAAATTATACTTACGTTAAGGATGATGATGGAAACGATACAGATGTGATTGATACAACAGTAGATCCTACTGCTTCAAGAGCTGCAACACTTACAGCTTATGATACTACTAACAATGATTATCAGTATCCAAACTGTTTCGGACGTGTTAAGCTTATTAACAAGGATGAGGCTGAAGTAGAAGAACCTGACATTACACCTGCTCCTAAGTCATATACGGCTACTCAGACTAGTGAAGAGATTACAATTGATGGTACAGAGGACGCAGCATATGCAGCAGCTGCAGAGATGCCATTTAATTCAAGAATCGTATGTCCTGGTGTTACAGATGCTAATGCATCTAATGTGTCAGCAACAGCTAAGATGCTTTGGAATGAGAACAATCTTTATGGTTTTGTAAAGGTTAAGGATTCAAGTATTTCATCTGGTGCATCAGCAGAGCATGAAAAAGACGGTCTTGAGATTTTCCTTGATGAGGATAACTGTGGTGTTCTTAATGAGACAGATGGTAATGCATGGGCAAATGAGGATGCATTCCAGTATCGTTATACAGGCTTAACAAAGAACGCTGAGGGTGTTGCCCAGGATGCATTAGTAGCAAAGATTGCAGGTGCAAAGGATGCCAATCTATATAAGGACAGCATTGAGGTAAAATATACATTTACAGAAGATGGATATGATGTAGAGTTTAAGGTAGCATTTAAGACAGTAAAAGCTGTAGATGCAATTTTAGGATTTGATCTTATCGTACAGGATAGCTCAGTTGTAGATGGTGCAGATAAGAGAGAGGCAGAGCTTTATCTTGTTGAGACAGATGCCGGTAAGTCATACTGGAATAACAAGGCTGCATTTGGTCAGCTTAAGCTTATTGCTGCAGAGCCGGAGAAGGACGAGTATCATGTAGATATCACTAAGTTCAAAACTAATGGAAAAGTTACAGCTACAGTTAATGAAGATGGTTCAGTAACACTTGACTGGCCAGCAGATGCAGATAACTGGGCAAATATTGAGTGTATCTTTGATAAGCCGGTTGATCTTAGCAAATATACTAAGTACATTGTTAAGACAAAGGGTGGAGAGACACTTTTCTGTGCCAGCATTCTTGATGCAGCTAAGAAGAGCCAGTGGGGAGCTAAAGCTTCTGTAGGTCTTAGGTATGGATTTGAGACTAATAAGGAGACTACTCTTAAGTCACTTCTTAACGCAGATTACAATGGTGATAAAGAAGGCGGAACAGATGCAGATTACACTAACGTTGCTGGTGTAAGCTTTAACAAGAATGATAAAGCAGAGGCTGTTTCAACAACAATTACTGATATTATATTCTACTAAGATTTGGCAGGGTTGGCTTTTGACCAGATAATATAAGGTATTAGTAATTTTAGCAGGTGCGGATATAATCCGTACCTGCTTTTTAGTTCTTATAGTGATAGTACAGTTTGCATTGACTGATACAAAACCTCGTGAACTCGGATACCCGGCATTCGCAGAGTTCTATTTGATATAATTTTGCGTAATTATTTACAATAATTTTTATCATGTTATAATACTATTAGAAAGAGAGGCGATTAAGTGCTGAACCGGATAAGCCTTATGACAAACAAGATGGAGCTTCATTTAATAATGAAGATGCTTATAGAGGAATGTCAAAATATCAGGATGAGTATGAAAATCGTATAAATAAGCTCAATAGTATTGGTGAAAGTCTGGACGAAAAAGTTAATCATATATATGGGAATATGTTGACACTTATGGGAATATTTGTGTTGTTATGAGACAGAATGCCACCAATTTAACAATTGGTGGTTTTTCTAACTGTATCTGACTATTGAAAATCAGATATTATTAGATGATTCTGATAAAAATAATTCACACGTTATCTTCCGTTTGTGGTACAATATTATACAGCATTTAACAGTATGGGGAGGATTAATATGAAGAGGAGAATAGCAGATATGTTAGTATCGGTGGCGGCTGTGTGTGCAATGGTTGTGAGCATTGTATCACCTGATATGGCTGTTACCGGAACGGCAGCGGGCAGGTCGATCAGGCTTAATAAGAGCAAGGTGACAATTACAAAAGGCAGGACATTTACTCTTAAGGTAAAGATTAAGCCTGCAAGGCTTAAGTCAAAAGTAACATTTTCTACCTCAAAGAAGAAGGTGGCGAAGGTTAATAAAAAAGGTGTAATCAGTGCGGTTGGTACCGGCAGTGCAAAGATTACAGCAAAGGTAAAGGGAACAGCCCTTAAGGCTGTATGTAAGGTTACAGTTAAAAAGGCAAAGGACAAGACAGCTGTAAAGGTAACTAATGCCCCGGCAGCAACGGATGTGCCGGCAACATCAGTACCGACAGTAACACCGGCACAGGGTATACCACCAGCAACGGCAACGCCTGCGTATGCTGATATAACTGCAATTAAAATTGATGAGGATGATTATATGGAGATTGAAATTGGGGAGTCTTATGACCTTAAGACAGAGATTGCACCGGCAGGATGTAAGGATGTAACATATACAAGCGACCGGGATTATGTAGCAAGCGTAGATGGGAATGGCAGGGTAACGGCAAAGTTCCTTGGAATGACAACAATAACTGTGGCTTCTAAGCGTAACCCTGACGTAAAGGACAGTATACATATATACGCAGTTGACAGATCTGTTCCCGAGGACGGATTTAATAAGACTAATGATGCGGTAAAGCATGGAACGCTTGAGACGATTACATTTAAGTCGGATTATACAGAGAGTGGGTCGCAGCAGGCGCGTGTATGGCTTCCATATGATTATTCAACAGATAAGCAGTATAACGTATTGTATTGTCTCCATGGTGGCGGTGCCAATATGTGGTATTGGTGTAATGAGGGTACGCAGAGTTATGGCTGTGCAGCGGACAGAATTCTGGATAACCTTTATGCAGAAGGACTTATGGAGCCGGCAATTGTAGTATTTCCTAATGGCATAATGCCTTATGACAAGAACAAGGTATATCCTGAGGTTCCTGAGCACATGGATGTTAATCCATTTGCAGGCAGTACAGACTGGTTCCTTACAGAGTATGAGGTAATATACAATCTAATGCCATATATGAAGGAGCATTACAGCATTAATGAAGGCAAAGAACATACGGCAGTATGTGGACTTTCGATGGGTGGTGGACAGACACTCCAGCTTGGCCTCGGCCATTCTGATATATTTGGATATGTAGGATGCTTCTCGGCATGTCCATTTGCAGAGAAAGCACAGACATTCGTGACAAGCGAAGAGGATGCGGTTAAGCTTAATAATAATCTTAAGTTATTTACAATGATGGTTGGTTCGGAGGATGGACTTGCCAACTCAAAGAGTGACAGCAAGTCAAAGGCATTTGCTGAGGTGTGCAGAGATAATGGACTTAACTTTACATTCATTGAGGAGCCGGGTCTTGCACATGAGGATAAATGCTGGGATAGAAACCTCTATAAGTTTATGAAGTATGCGTTCAAGTAAAGTAAGCGACGGCACATCAGCTGAGGTTCCTGTTGGCGGGATTGTTAATAACTTTACCGTCCTTTGAGAATCTTGAGCCGTGGCACGGACAGTCCCATGTCTTTTCATCAGGATTCCAGGTCAGGGCGCAGCCAAGGTGGGCGCATCTTTTACGTAATGGTTTTAACAAGTTGGCAGTTGCATTACAGATGTTAACTGCCAGCTGCCTGTGGAGAATTGAAGCCGGTTGCGACATATATATTGTGGGTGCGTTTAGAGTAGTGTCCGATATATGGGACTTTATCAAGTGTCATACAGTCCTGTGTCGCATATCTGTAACATTCGGCTGCTTCAGGATAATGTTTTTCTGCAAAGCTGCTTATATTGGAATAGCCACCGGTACATTTTCCGGTTTTATGACCGCCGCCAATAATAAGCAGCATGTCTTTATAATCTCTTAAAGAAAATCCGGTGCCGGACTCATCGACATACATACCGTCATGTAAATCCTGGCGTATATTGGCAATGTTACGGTAGACAATGACATAGGATCTGTGCTGGTAACATTTTGCGTAAAAATGTGGTTATATATAAAATGATGCATTAGGAATTACCTGAAAGCTTAATGATCTGTTCTCCTGCATTAATCTTGCCGGGAGCATGAATATCTAAAGTAAACTTATCATAATTGGAAATGATTATCGGTGTTACAGGGTCGTAACCGCTTGTAATAATCTCGTTGATATCAAATTCCATAATAAGGTCGCCGGCTTTTACACGGTCACCCTTGGTGGCTTTTGGGCTAAATGGCCTGCCTTCAAGATTAACTGTATCAAGTCCAATATGGATAAGCAGCTCGGCACCGTTATCACAAATGAGCGTAATAGCATGCTTTGTGTCAAATACATCAAGGACTACGGCATCAGCAGGGGCGTAAAGCTGTCCGGCATCGGGTATGACCGCTGCACCTTCACCTAAGATACCCTGTGAAAAAACCTCGTCGTTAACTGATGTCAGGGGAATAAGCTCGCCGGAAAGAGGGCTTATAATAATATTATTATCCTTATGACTGCCGGATTGTCTTGAAAAGCTTTTAAAAAACATTGTCCATACCTCCAAATAACCTTATATTGATAACAGTATGAGCCATTTTGCCGGGAATTATCCCCGGACGTTACATGCAGGGATAATATCCGGGTGTAATACTTCGATGGTTCATACCTCGTGTAATATGTCGATGGTTTATACCTAGTGTAATACAGCGGCAGTTCATACAGGATGTAATACAAAGCCGGGCATATACCGGATGTAATATAGCAATGGGCTTGTTGACATAACCATATACAGCATATATAGTAAAAAGCATATCGGGAATTGATAAATGTAAGTATGAAAGAAATGATAATGGAAAAATATAAGTCAGGTATAACAGAAAATGCGATAGAAAATAATAACACAATAAGGAAATTAACATATGACACTATATGAACAGCTTGGCAGGCATAATGGGGCGGATGTATATCCGTTCCATATGCCCGGGCATAAGAGGAATAACATAAAAGCACCACTGATTGATCCGTATGGGCTTGATATTACCGAGATTGATGGATTTGATGACCTTCACCATGCGCAGGGGTGTATTAAGGAATCGCAGGATAAGGCATCGGCGATGTATGGAACAGGGTCAACATATTTTCTTATAAATGGATGCACCGGCGGAATTCTTGCGGCAATATCTGCATGTACTGAAAGCGGAAAAGAGGTTCTTATTGCCAGAAACTGTCACAAAGCGGTATATAATGCGGTCATGGTAAGGGGGCTGATCCCACGCTATGTGTGGCCGTGTGAGAGTGGGGGCATTGCCGGACAGGTTATAACAGCAGAGGATGTAAAAATGGCCCTTGAGGCCGGTAAGAATATAAGCTGCGTTGTTATTACGTCGCCAACTTATGAAGGTGTAGTGTCGGATATCAGTGAAATTGCCGGGGTTGTGCATGAACATGGAATACCGCTTATTGTAGATGAGGCACATGGTGCCCATTTTATGTGGCATGATATGTTTCCGGAGAGTGCTGTCTGTCTTGGTGCTGATATTGTAATTCATGGAATTCATAAGACGCTGCCTGCATTTACACAGACTGCGCTTCTTCATATATGCAGTGACCGTGTTGACAGGTCACGGATAGAGAGATATCTGTCGGTATACCAGAGCAGCAGTCCGTCGTATCTGCTTATGGGTTCTATAGATTATTGTATGGATTATCTGTCAAAGGATGGTCAGCAGGACTATGAAGCATATGCAGAGAGACTAAAAAAGCTGTATGCAAGACTGGGTATGCTGAAAAATCTGTACATACTCCCTTATGGTATAGACCGTGATGCTTCTAAAATAGTTGTATGCACAGACAGAGTGGCAATTGATGGCCGTAAATGTTATAATATATTGAGGGAGCGTTATGCTTTGCAGCCTGAGATGTCATCAAAGGAGTATGTAATACTCATGACAAGTGTATGGGATACAGAAGAGGCATATGACCGGCTTGTGGATGCTCTTATGGAGATGGATTCTGAATTGACGACATTGTATGATACAGAAGGCAGCAGCGTAATATATCCGGCTAATGAGTATGTATGTGATATTGATACAGCCATGCACGCAGACTGCATATTTACAGAGCTTACAGAAGCAGAGGGGATGACAGCTGGTGAGATGGTATATATATATCCGCCGGGAATTCCTTATATTGTCCCGGGAGAGAGGATAAGCAGGGAGTGTATAAGGCAGCTGCTTGATTTTTCGGACAGGGGATATGATATTATTGGAATGGCAGATACAGACTGCCGGATGATAAAGGTGATTCGTTATGATATATGTGATAATGGGTAAGAGTGCAACAGGTAAAGATACCATATTTAACAAGCTGCTCAGGAATAAGCAGCTTGGCCTTACAAAGATTGTGCCATATACTACAAGACCCAGACGGACAGGCGAGATAGAGGGGCATGAGTATCATTTCGTTAATGAGGAGCGTATGGGGGAGCTGGAAGCAGCAGGACTGATCGTGGAGCACAGGCAGTATGATACGGTTCATGGAATATGGCATTATTTTACGGTTGACGACAACGAACTTGTCAGGCAGACTGATATCAGATATGCGATGATAGGCACACTTGAGGCTTATGTGAGCCTTAAGGAATATTACGGTGATGGGCTGGTTGTTCCGATATATATTAAAGTAGATGACTTCGAGCGCCTCAGGCGTGCGGTTAACAGGGAGAAAAGACAGGCCAATCCTAATTGTGAGGAGATATGCAGGCGTTATCTTGCGGATGAGAGGGATTTTTCAGAGGATAAGCTTGCAAGTGCCGGGATTGACAGATGCTATGTTAATAACAGTATTAAGGAATGTGTTGCAGATATAGTTAATGATATAAAAAGTGTTAGGTAAACAACCCTGAATGTGTTATACTTAAGTAAGGGGGTAGTGCATTGGATATAAGGGTTAATCAGATGCAGCAGGTTAATAAGCCTGAGATGAAGAGTACCGTTCAGGAATCTGATGGTACATTTAAGTTTACACTTATAAGCAATATTGAAGAGCAGGGGCTGAAAGAGCGTCTTACGATAATGATGAGTGAGATTACTGCGCACGGTAAGAAGCTTGGCAAGCATATGGACGTGCGTGATATGAGGCGTTACCGTGCTCTTATTAAGGATTTTATGAATGAGATAGTGAGCAGGTCACATGAGTTTTCAAGAGAGAATTTTCTTGACAGAAAAGGAAGGCACCGTGTATATGGGATGGTGAAGCTTGTGGATCAGAAGCTTGATGAGCTTGCCAGGGAGCTTATTAGTGACGAGAAGGATAATATTGCGATATTGTCAAAGATAGATGAGATACAGGGACTTTTGCTTGATATACTAACATAGTTGATATATTAACACAGGAAGAAGATGGAGAGATATTATAAGTGGGAGAGATATTATATGAGAGGATATGAACATATAGTAGGACAGGATCAGATTAAGGACTTTATCAAAAAGTCGGCATGCCGCAGGAAGGTGGCACATGCGTATATCTTCTGTGGTGAAAAGGGGAGTGGGAGAACGGAGCTTGCGCGGTTGTTTGCGGCTGCACTCCAGTGCAGCAGGGATTATGACGAATGGGATATAGACGGATTTGACAAGCCTTGCGGAGAGTGCCGTTCGTGCCTCCAGATGGCAAGCGGTAATCAGCCTGATGTTATAACGCTTACCCATGATAAGAAGTCAATAGGTGTTGATGATATAAGGGAACAGATTAATAACAAGGTTGATATTAAGCCATATGCCGGTCCATATAAGATATATATTATTCCGGAGGCAGATAAGATGACTGAGCAGGCACAGAATGCCCTGCTTAAGACGATAGAGGAGCCGCCGGAATATGCCGTAATTATGCTGATAGCCGAGAGTGTCGGTTCATTACTTCCTACCATATTATCAAGGTGTGTGCAGCTTAATCTTAGACCACTTTCAGAGAAGGTTATTGAGGATTACCTTATGAAGAACTATAAGCTGCCTGATTATATTGCACAGACAAGTGCCGTGTTTGCACAGGGTAATATCGGTAAGGCAATAAGGTACGCCACCGATGAGGATTTTATTGCGACTAAGGATGAGGTTATCAGGGCTGTCAAGAGCCTTGCTAATAAGAGAACGGATGAGCTTATGGACATAGCTAAGCGTATTAAGTCAGAGAATTACGTTGTTGATGATTATCTTGACATAATTCTTCTGTGGTACAGGGACATTCTGCTGTATAAGGCAGTTAAGGATCCATCAATGCTTCTGTTCAAAGAAGAGGCTGCTGATATAGACAGACAGGCAAGAATAAGGAGCTATGAGAATATAGAACGTTGCGTTAATGCAATCGATAAAGCAAAGCAGAGACTTAATGCCAATGTTAATTTTGAAGTAACAATGGAGCTTCTGCTTATTACATTAAAGGAGATATCATAGATGGTTACAGTTATAGGAGTCAGGTTCAGAAGGGCCGGAAAGGTATATTATTTTGATCCGGGTGAGATTGCTATGACCAGAGGTCAGCATGTAATTGTAGAGACAGCCAGAGGCGTGGAATATGGTGAGGTTATTCTTGGCAATAGAGAAGTTGAAGACGAAAAGGTAGTTCAGCCGCTTAAACCGGTAATAAGGGCTGCAACAGTGGAAGATGATAAAAAGGAAGCTGAGAACCGTGTTAAGGAGAAAGAGGCTTTCAGGATATGTCTTGAGAAGATTAAAAAGTTTGAATTAGATATGAAGCTTATTGATGTGGAATATACATTTGATAATAACAAGGTATTATTCTATTTTACAGCAGATGGAAGAGTGGATTTCAGAGAGCTTGTTAAGTCTCTGGCAGCAGTATTCCGTACAAGAATTGAGCTTCGCCAGATCGGTGTAAGGGATGAGACTAAGATACTGGGCGGAATTGGTGTATGTGGCCGTGTGTTGTGCTGTAACAGCTTTTTGTCAGAATTTGCACCGGTATCTATTAAGATGGCTAAGGAACAGAATCTGTCACTTAATCCTGCGAAGATATCAGGAATATGCGGAAGGCTTATGTGTTGTCTTAAGAATGAAGAGGAAGCATACGAGGAGCTCAACAAAAACCTTCCAAATGTTGGGGATTTTGTAAGAACTTCTGATAACCTTAAGGGCGAGGTTCAGAGCGTAAGCGTATTAAAACAGCTTGTTAAGGTTATTGTAACGGTTAATGACGAGAAGGAGGTTCGTGAATATCCTGTTGGTGAGCTTAAGTTCAAGGCTAAGAGACGTAAGGATAATGCGGCTGTTGATGATGAGCTTAAGCAGCTTGAGATGCTTGAAAAGAAGGAAGGAAAGTCAAAGCTTGATGAGTAGTAACACTGACGGTAATATTAATGGATTGTTGTTGCCGGGAGAGCGTCTTGACGATCTTATGCGCAATAACTACTATATAATACAGAATCCGGAGAAGTTCTGTTTCGGAATGGATGCAGTGCTTTTATCCGGGTTTGCCCATATTAAGAAGGGAGAGCGTGTACTGGACATGGGAACCGGTACAGGTATTCTTCCTATTCTTTTGGAGGCAAAAACCCCGGGAGGGCATTTTACGGGACTGGAATTGCAGCCTGAAAGCGCAGACATGGCAAGAAGAAGCGTATTGATTAATAATATTCAGGAAAGAATTGATATTGTGTGTGGAGATATAAAGGATGCGGCCGGCATATTTGGGGCATCATCGTATGATGTTATTGTATCTAATCCGCCATATATGTCAGCGCACCATGGACTTGTCAACCCTGAATCACCAAAGGCAATTGCAAGGCATGAGGTTGCCTGTACCCTTGATGATGTTATAGGCCAGGGAGCGAAGGTGCTTAAGCCCGGAGGCAGATTTTATATGGTCCACAGGCCGTTCAGGCTCGTGGAGGTATACGCGTGTTTCACAAAATATGGGCTTGAACCAAAGCGGACAAGGCTTGTCTACCCATATGTGGATAAAGAACCGTCAATGGTTCTTATTGAGGCTGTAAGGGGCGGCAGGCCAAGGCTTGCAATGGAGAAGCCGCTTATAATATATAATTCGCCGGGTGAGTATACGGAAGAGATAATCCGTGATTATGGTTTTTAATGGGATAACTGCATAATAATAGTCAGAAACAGAGGAGACAGATATAATGAAGGATGGTTATGTTAAAGTTGCAGCGGCAACACCGGATATAAGAGTTGCAGATACAGAATATAATGAAGCTTCAATTCAGGGGATTATAGATAACTGTAAGGAGCAGGACGTAAGAATTGTCGTATTCCCTGAGTTGTGCCTGACGGGATATACATGTGGGGATCTTTTTTTGCAGGATGTGCTTCTTGATAATGCAGTCAGGTCGCTTGTCAGACTTGTAACAAACTCCAGGGGAAGTGATATGCTGTGTATTGTAGGTCTTCCGCTGATGGTATCATCAAGGTTATATAATGTAGCTGCAGTATTTCAGGATGGTGACATTCTCGGAATAGTTCCGAAGGCAAATATACCTAATTATTCAGAATTTTATGAGTCAAGACATTTTGCGGCAGGTGCCGGGGAAGTAACTGAGATTACATTAGAAGGCTATGATGGGCCTGTTTTATTTGGACAGAAGATTTTATTTGAATGTCTGGATATGAAAGAGCTTGTGGTTGGAGTTGAGATATGCGAGGATGTATGGATGGCTGTACCGCCGTCATGCGGCCATGCAATGTCCGGGGCAACGGTAATAGCTAATCTTTCGGCGAGCGATGAGACAACCGGTAAGGACATATACAGAACGGCACTTATAAGCGGACAGTCGGCAAGGCTTGTTGCAGGATATATATATGCAGATGCCGGTGAGGGTGAATCCTCGACAGACCTTGTATTCTCGGCACATAATATTATTGCGGAAAATGGTACTGTGCTTGCGGAGGGCAGGAGATTTACCAATAACTGTATCATAACTGAGCTTGACCTTGGAAGAATTGTAAGTGAGAGAAGGAGAATGACAAGCTACAGGGTAAATGATGCACTGCAGTCCGGTTATGCACTTGCCGGCTTCAGAATGAAGCGTATTGATACAAAGCTTACAAGATATGTAGATCCGGCACCATTTGTTCCGGGGAATAAGGCTGAGCGTGATAAGAGATGCGAGGAGATTCTTAATATACAGTCAATGGGACTTAAAAAGAGACTTGTCCATACCAATACGACAAGCGCAGTTGTTGGTGTATCAGGCGGGCTTGATTCGACACTGGCACTGCTTGTTATGGCAAGGGCATTCGATATGGCGGGGATTCCAAGGGAAAAAATGACAGGTGTCACGATGCCCTGCTTTGGTACTACCGACAGAACCTATTCTAACGCTGTAGAATTGATTAACAGGCTCGGGGCATCATATGTCGAGGTTGATATTAAGGAATCGGTAAGAAAGCATTTTGAGGATATAGGCCAGGATGAAGGCATACATGATGTAACATACGAGAATTGCCAGGCCCGTGAGAGAACGCAGGTGCTCATGGATATAGCCAATAAGCAGGGCGGCATGGTGATCGGTACAGGAGATATGTCAGAGCTTGCGCTTGGATGGGCAACATACAATGGTGACCATATGTCAATGTATGGAGTTAACTGCTCCGTGCCAAAGACGCTTGTCAGATATCTTGTCTCGTATTATGCAGAGACAACTGTGGACGTAAAGCTCCGTGAGGTACTCCTTGATATACTTGACACGCCGGTAAGTCCTGAGCTGCTTCCGCCTGAGGATGGAAAGATATCACAGAAGACAGAAGAGCTTGTCGGACCATATGAACTGCATGATTTCTTCCTGTATTACGTAATGAGGTTTGGGTATTCACCATCTAAGATATACAGACTTGCAAAAAGGGCATTTGATGGGGCTTATTCGGATGATACAATATACAAATGGCTTGAAACATTTTACAGAAGGTTTTTTGCACAGCAGTTCAAGCGTTCATGCCTGCCTGACGGCCCTAAGGTTGGTTCAGTGGCATTGTCACCAAGGGGTGACTGGAGAATGCCAAGTGATGCCGTTGCAAGGCAGTGGCTTGAGGAGCTTGGGAGTGTAAGATAATACGATAAAATAAGGGAAACGCTGATTAATTCATGCATTTTCTTATGATTTTTGATATAATATAGGTATCATCAACTGAAAGGACATAT
>CAKSBI010000010.1 GCA_934437985.1 uncultured Lachnospiraceae bacterium | reverse complement strand
TTATATATAGCAATAAAACATATCTATAGTTCTATAATAATGATGTCAGGGGCTTTTTAACCCCGACTTTGATGCCTACGGATTGTTCCGTGCTTCGCACTCCCACAATCCTACCCAATATTCGCATATCGTGGGATTATCATCCCACTTTTATGCTCATATCGGGGCGGGTCCCAAGGTCTTTCACCCACCTATGAGCGAGCTCATGTGGGTTTAGACCTTTTGACCCTGGCATCATTATTAATTATACTATAAGCATATAAAAAGGTAAAGCTCTTTTTGAAAAACTGGAGTTTGTCCAAGAGAGTTATTGTGGCAAATAATTAAGAGCCTGTCTTATCTTTCATATCTGACACGGCTCTTATCATACATCTCTTATTATCCCGGGTTACTTTTGTTCGCTGATTATTCTTTCAAGCTCAAAGATTTCTGCTGTAGATAAATCTTTATTTCTTAAATAATCAACAAAAAAAGAACTTAGTGATGCATTAAAAAGCTTATTGATCAATGCATCCGTTTCAATCTGCTGTACAGTATTCTTACTGACAATTGCTTTACATACAAATCCGGGGTCAACACGCTCAATTGCACCTTTATCTATAAGACGTTTAATGACTGTATATGTAGTATTTTTTTCCCAGCCGATATATTCCTTGATTATCTTAGATATATCTTTGGCTGCCAGCTCTTTATTAGACCAGAGCAACTCCATAACATTCAGCTCACCCTCATGCAGCCGAATGTCCTTCTTCTGTGAATCCATAAACAATACCCTCCATACAACGTCACAAATATTCAATACCAAGGCAGTTATTCTACAGTTGTGTAACATCATGTTACCGCTGTAGAACCTACAAATTAATAGATTTGTAACATTCAATAATCCCCATAATTTTAAGCATGCAAGCATATTCTACAAAATTAGAACACTTTTGTCAATATGCATTTTCCACAAAGTTCTACCCAATTGTTAAAAGTTTATTTAATATATTTGTAAAGTATAAAGGAAGTTCAGAATCAAATTCTACGTACATATCGGTCGAAGGATGAATGAAACCAATTGTCTTTGCATGCAGCATCTGACCATCTGTTTTAAACGGCTGACGCTTTTCGTTATATCCATAAACCGTATCTCCAACAAGCGGATGATTCATCGATGACATATGAACACGTATCTGATGTGTCCTGCCTGTTTCTAATCTGCATTCGATCAGTGAATACTTATTGTTATTAAGCTGATATCTTTTAAGAACCTTATAATGTGTAACAGCCCTTTTACCCTCAGGATTAACTGCCATCATCTTACGGTCAATGTTACCTCTTGATATTGGTTTATCTATAACACCCTCGTCATCACTTATTATACCATGGACAAGTGCAACATACTTCCTGTTAACGGAATGAACCGAAAGCTGTCCGGCAATCTTCTGGTGCGCTCTATCATTTTTACATATGATTAAAAGTCCTGTCGTATCTTTATCAATCCTGTGAACAATGCCGGGGCGCAAAACCCCATTAATACCGGAGAGATTATCCCCACAGTGATACATCAGGGCATTAACTACAGTTCCTGAATAATGTCCCGGGGCCGGGTGAACGACCATATTCTTAGGTTTATTAATTATAATAATGTCATCATCCTCATATACAATATCGAGCATGATATTCTCAGGCTGGATATCCAGAGGCTGGGGTTTGGGAAATACTACAGATACACTATCTGACTTTGATACCTTATAATTACTTTTAATACTATTGCGGTTAACTTTAATGTAACCTTCCTTAATAAGCTTCTGAATATAACTTCTGGACAAATCTGTAACACGCTCCGATATTAGCCTGTCAATTCTTGTACCGGCTTCATCATCATATATGTCCAGTAAAAATTCACTGTCAAAGCCAATCATATTATAATCAATACTTTTATCAATATTTTTGTCAATACATTTATCCATACTTCTGTCAATACATCTATCAATACTGCTATACATATATCCTATACCCCGCCCAATAATTACTCATTAACATCCGGATTCTTCGGTGGGAATATTTTTTCAAAATCAGAATCAGAATAATAGAACACTATCACAATAAATAATGTAACAGCTGAAACCGTTACATATATATCCGCTACATTAAAGGTCGGAAAATAATAGCTTCCAAACTTAAAAGACAGAAAATCAACAACCTCCCCCGTCTTTATCCTGTCAACCAGGTTACCTATAGCTCCGGCAGTCAATACAATAATATCTATTCTTAAAATTCCAAACTTCTTCTCATCAGGAATCCTGAAATATACAAATTCCAAAGCAATACAAAATATTACAGTTAATATACAAAAGAGTATCCGCGAATTTTTCAGAATGCCAAATGCCGCACCACTATTGTATAACAGCTCAAGACTCATAAAGTTACGGATAACCTCCACGGAATTGTCCGCCAGATAGTATTCTGCCAGATACTTCGTCACCTGATCTGCGGCAACCAGGATTGCAACTATAACAACCATAAATATTATTTTCTTTTTATCAACACTTGTTTTCATTTTACACCTCTTGAATAACATTTAAAGCTTCAATAATCTCTTCCTCTGTAACTGTTGTATCAATATAAGCCTGTCCAATCGACCTTAGTAAAATAAACCTTATCATTTTGCCGTCAGCTTTTTTATCACTTCTGGTAATCCTGACAACAGCATCATTATCAAGCTTTCCGATACTTACCGGCAGTCTGTACAAGCCGAACAGCTCCCTGGCTTTGTTATAGTCATCAGGCGAAATATTACCCCTTTTATATGAAATATATAATGATACAATGCATCCTAGTGAGATACATTCTCCATGCAGCAGTTCAAAATTCATATATTTTTCAATTGCATGGCCTGCTGTATGTCCGAAATTAAGATGTGCACGTATGCCCTTCTCTGTCGGGTCTTCCTCGACAACTGCTTTTTTTATATTACAGCTTCTGTAGATTATCTCGGTAATCACATCATAATCATGCTGCATTGCAGCCTCGTGATGTGTATACAGATAATCAAAATAGGTATCATCTGCAATTAATGCATGCTTAATTATCTCGGCAAATCCTGAGATGTATTCCCTGTCAGGCAGTGATTCCAGTGTCAGTGGATTGGTTATAACAGCCGCAGGCATATGGAAAGCTCCTACCATATTTTTGTAGCCAAGATAATCTACGCCTGTCTTTCCTCCGATACTGCTGTCTACCATGGCGAGAAGTGATGTAGGCAATTGTATAAACTTAATGCCTCTGAGGTATGTGGCTGCTGCAAAGCCTGTCATGTCACCGGTCACACCACCGCCTAAAGCAAGCATGACATCATTTCTGTCAAAATGCGCTTCAATCAGTTTTTCATAAATACATCCTATCATACCGGTATTCTTATTCTTCTCACCAGCCTCAAACACATACTCAATATGTATTATATTATGTGCATCAAGTACATCAAGAACACTTTTAAGGTGAAAACCTGCCACATTGGAATCAGCTACAACACAGAACTTTCTATCAGCACATCCAATATTACTTATGATATCTGCAAGTATATTGTAGCTGTTTTCAAAATATATATCATAAATAAGTTTACCGTTCATATGAATATCAATTGGTTCATACATGTCAAACTATACCTCACGTTATAAATTATCACTGTCTAAAAACTCAAAACCCGAACCCGTTTCAGTTGCCTCAGCAACATTTGCAGACAATTCACTTCTAAGCTCCCTGATAAATGAATCAACTTCATCCTTATCATCCACGGCATCCACAGCTTTATTTTTTTCCGTTTCAGGTCTTTTGCCCTTTTTAACTTTATCAGATGTTTGCCCCGCTTTCTTAAAATTATCATCTGTAGGAATAATATCATTTAAGGTATCAGAATTATCCCCATGCCTGACCTCATTATTGTGTCTTATAACCGGTATCTCTTTTGTATCACCCAGGTCATCATCAGCCTCAGTATCCGCATCCATATCAGGCTTTACGGTCATATCTGCACCTGGTTTCCTGCATTTTTCTGTATCATCATCCACTGATACTGACAGGATACCGGATGCATCTTCTTCATCATGCACTTCATGCAAAGCCTCTGATGCATCCTCTCCATCGGGCACTTTATGCAAAGCCTCTGATACATCTTCACCATCAGGCTCCCGGGACACCTGGTCAGCTGTAATGTCTGCGGTGTCAATAGTTTCGTTAAGCTTGTTCATAAAATCATTAGTATATATTTCATAAAAATCGCTGTCAAATAGCTCAATCTGTTTAATTGCGATCTGCTTAAATTGGAGCTTAAACTGATTATACTGCTGGATCAGGGCAAGGCACTGCTGTCTGACAGCTTCATATGTGTCTTTGCCATGACTGATGATCTTACCGGCCTTAAACCTCGCTTCATTTTCAATAAGCTCTGCCTTTTTATTGGCCGAATCAATTGTATCCTTTGATGTCTTTTCAGCAAGGACAAGCGCTTTCTGCAAAGTTCCCTCCATAGATTTGTAGTACTGTATACCATCGCTTAACTTCTCAAGCTTTTCCTTCATTTCACGGTTTTCTTTATAGATTGTCTCATAATCTTCAGCAATACGCTCTAAGAACTCATCCATCTCCTTCTTACTATAGCCTCTTCCCTGCTTATGCTGCTTATTATGGATCTCAATAGGTGTTAACATAATCTCTTTCCTCCTGAATATGCGATATACTAGATAAAGAGTTATCGGATATTCCGACAACTCCTTATCGCTGCAGATATTTAAAATTCATTATTAAATGTCGGGACACCATTAACATCAAATGATATGTCTCCCATTACATCTATGTTCTCTGGTGAAAATAAAAATATATACTTTGAAATCTGGTTAAGCTTGCCTCCAATGGCATAAATACAGCCATATAGCAAATCTATAACTCTCTGGGCATCATTAGAATCAAAGCCCTCAAGATTGACTACAACTGCCTTGCCTTTAAGAAGCATATCACATATATCTTCCGAATCCTCAAACGAAGAAGGCTTCTGGATACTGACTTCCATTCCCCTTATCGTCTTCATAGGTACAACCTTATTACCTGAGTTACTTCTCTCAGCCGTCCTGCTGTTATGCTGTTCTCTTCTTGTGTATGAGGTCTGGTGGTTATCGGATGTATCTGACTGAACCTGGCCTGTCCTCTTTGTGCGTTCATATGAAGACGAACTCTCATCATTAAGCGTTCTTCTTCTTGAAGATCTTGTGACTACTGGTTCAGGCTCTTCCTCTTCTTCATATACGTCTTCATCGTACAAATCCTCATCATCCGCACCTAATTTAATAAAGTCAAGAAACTTTTTAAAACTGCCTGCCATATATAAAAATCTCCTTTAATTATAATATCTTGTGCCAAATATTCCTGTACCAACACGAACCATTGTAGCGCCCTCTTCAATGGCAACTTCATAATCTCCGGTCATTCCCATCGACAAAACGCTCATATCTACATTATCAATGTTTTTATCATTTATGTCAACAAGTAATTTTCTCAAATTAATGAAATGGACACGGTTCTCCTCAGGGTCATCCACATAAGGGGCAATCGTCATAAGTCCTTTTATCCTTATATTGGAAAGCTGTGCAGCTCTCCTAACAAGCTCCTCTGCTTCTTCCTTAACTACACCAAACTTAGATTCTTCCCCTGCTACATTAACTTCTATCAGAATATCCGCTGTAACATTCTTTTTTTCCGCCTCTTCATTAATTGCTTCTGCAAGCTTATATGAATCTACAGAATGGATAAGGTCAACGTTACCTACAACATATTTGACCTTGTTACGCTGCAGATGACCGATAAAGTTCCAGTTTAATGGTTCACTGATCACAGCCTGTTTGTCGCGGAGCTCCTGTGCCTTATTCTCACCAAATACAGTGATTCCGGCATCCATACACTCCCTGATCATCTCAACCGGCTTTGTCTTGCTTACGGCAATAAGGGTTACTTCATCCCTGCTTCTGCCGCTTCTGTGGCATGCCTCCATAATCCTTTTTTCAACTACTTTAAGATTCTCTTTAACATTAACTTCCATATCTACATACCTCTCGTCTAATTAAAATATTATATCATCTTCACTTATCAGCTCCGGATTAACAACAATATGGTCATATACAGAAAGTCCATATCTGGTGTTATTCTTAACAATGCAATATTCCTTGTTCTCGTATAATATCTCGACCTGTTTAAACTGGCAGAATCCCTCATTAACATTGTACACACCTTTCAGGGTTCTCATCTCGCCCAATTGGAACTTTTCATCCGAATCCGGATTAATTATGTATAAGCCCGGCTGCAGCAGTACCGCATCTATGTATACATATTCATCATCAATATAGGCAAAAGTACTGACAGGTTCACTTCCCTTAGAGCCATTCTCATCAATGACCTCATAAGAGATAATATCCTCATCACTGTCTGCACCTTTCATAAGATAATTTACAGGCACTATATAACAGCTCTTTTCAACTAATGATGATACCGGAATCTTCAGACCTTCAGCAGAATTAAGCAGAAGCTCAATTTTAATAAAACGCTCATCAATATATCTTGAAAGATAATCCGACATATACAGCTCTGCAAAATTATCGGTCCCTGCACTGTATGTCCTGAAAGGAAGTGACAATTCAATATTATCTTTACAAAAACGTATCCTGACACGTTCCTTATCATCAAGCTTGGCGTATTGTTCTTCATTCAGCTTAATAACAATACTCCAGTCTTCGCTCGTTGCAATCCTGCACACTGCCTCGCCCTGTGTGACACTATCCGAAGTCTTTAACACATTACTTGTATAATTTTCTTCATTGAATGAATCTGCAGATATTGAATCAGCAGTAATTCCTTCCATATTATCAGTCTGATATGCCACTACTCCGCTGGTTGAAGCATTTGTGACAGAAAATGATGAATTTTCTGTCATATCAGACAGCTTTGAATATGTCTTTTCCGATAAAAATGATAATACTTCACTTTCAATATTATATTTGAAGTCATACACCGCACCATAACTAGAAAAATTAAAATTATCCCGGTATGAGCTGATAGTCGTCCTTATAGAGTTAATATCATCTGCCGACAATTCAACATCACTGTCCATACTCTGAATCAGATCGTTAACAGAACCGCTCTGGTCCACAGAAAAAACAGGATTGCCTTTCCCGACCTTACTTCCCTTGCTGTTATAGAAGTTGATATAACCCGATGATGGTGCCTTGTATACTTCTTCAGTTCTTACTGCTATACCAACTGTTGTGTTATTATCTGACATCTGCTTTTCATTAACTTCATATATTGTAATATGTTCTTTGTTAAGAAAATGAACCGAAAAGAATATTACATATAAAAAAATCAGGAAAAATAAGACCGTTCCAATACTGAATCTGGGTCTTTGAAATCTTATGACATTTGATCTTCTTTTTGCAGTCAAACAGGTACACCTTCTTTTTATAATGTATATATATCATACCAAAAAAACTTATAATTATCAATTTGAATAAAATAATATTATATGGACACCATAAGTAATGATATCTAACAAATACAGGAGGTATATATTATGAAGGCTCTGGATTACACAATACTATTATTAGTCATTATCGGCGCTGTTAACTGGGGACTGATTGGATTTTTCCGTTTTGACCTTGTCAGGATGATATTCGGCAATATGACTGCATTCTCCAGAATTATATACGCATTGGTCGGTATTTCAGGCATATATGCACTCAGCTATTTCGGCAGAATAGGAAAAAACGCATAATGCTGACATGTGCAGACATATCATACAGGTTTTTTTCTGATATGTCTGCACATTATCCGTACATATTATTTCATTTTCAGCAGCTCCGTCATCTGTGCATACAGAGAATCTGATGAATACGCTTTCATAACTACTGAAATATACTTATGTGATGTCTTTTTCTTCTCAGACAGGACTGCAAGACAGTATCCCGCATCGTTAGTCGTACCTGTCTTTCCGGCAAGGATCTTTACACCCTTTGGCAAAGTCTTTTCTCCTGTAAGATACTTGTCTGTACTCTCATATACCTTCGTGACATCTCTTCCTGTTTTATCCTTAAACCTGGCAGTATAGGAATCTAATGAAGTAATCTCAGTAAATTTGTCGTATTTTGATAATTCATTCAACATAAGGTATATATCGTAAACAGATGTGTAATGCTTCTTATCAGGCAGTCCGTGACAATTAATAAAATTAGTATTAACTGCCCCGAGCATCTTTAATTCTTCATTCATTTTTTTACAAAATTCCGCCTCTGAACCCGATATATGCTCTGCAAGCGCTACCCCTGCATCATTTCCGGAGTACACAAGGAATGATGTTAATAAAACTTCAAAATTAACAACATCACCTTCCTGCAGAAAACACAGCTTTGCACCGGGAACATTAAGGTTCGCAGCCGTCTTGCTGACCACAACATCATCAGCCATATCACCATACTTAAGGCACATAAGGGCTGTCCCAAGCTTTGTAAGGCTGGCAGGATACATTTTGTCATATATATTCTTGGAACATAAAACCTTATTATCAGTAATATCAACATTAAGAATACCGCCTGCAATAAAATTATCTGACAGGTTTTGTCCAACCTCCGACTTTGGAATAACACATATCTCCTTACAGAATGGCTCACTTTTATACAGATTGCTGCCACTCACAACTGATGCCACATCTGCAACAGACGAGTTATCAGACGAAAATTCATAATATTCTTTGTTATTGCCACAACCACTGATCAGTATTGTTGTAATTACTACAACTAACAGTTGTAACTTATATGTTCTGACTCTCAATTAGCTTACCTCTATTCCTGATTTCACTTTACTGTAGCTCTCCAGTCCATATCTCCCTTATCAAGTGCCTTTATCAGCAACTCCGCTGATGCAAGGTTAGTTGCCAGAGGGATATTATACATATCACATAACTGTACTACATTATTAACATCCGGCTCATGCGGTTTGGGAGAAAATGGGTCTCTCAGAAAAATAACAAGGTCAATATCGTTATTTTCTATCTGGGAGCCAAGCTGTTTTTCTCCGCCAAGATGCCCTGCCAGATACTTATATATAGGAAGATTAGTTGCCTCTTCAACCAGCCTTCCGGTAGTACCTGTAGCAAACACCTCATTTTTTGCAAGTATTGCACGATATGCAATACAAAAGTTCTGCATTAATATTTTTTTAGAATCATGTGCTACCAATCCAATTTTCAAAAATACCACTTCCCCATATAATCTCAAACACTGTTGCCTATATTACTCCGTTATATCCGGATCATATTTCAGATCAGACAGCTGATGTGTATTATTTCTTATCAGAAATCCCTTGCCAAGTGCTTTTGATGCCGGCTGGATACCTATATTGAGCAAAATTCCAACTGCCAGCATATACGTAATATGTGAACTTAAACCTGAACTGATAAACGGCAGTGGCAATCCTGTATTAGGAAGCATCCTGGTTGCAACACCAATATTGGCAAATACCTGGAACATGAACATTGATGCTATACCTATCGCAATCAGTCTTCCGAGATTATCAATTGCATTTTTAACAACTAAAAGACACAGTATAATAAATACAAATAATACGGCAACTATTGCGACAGATCCGATAAATCCAAATTCCTCACCTATTGCCGACCAGATAAAATCACTTTCTGTTACGTCTACTTTATTATAGTTGCGCACATCTGATACGCCGCCAAGAATGAACTTTCCATATAGCTTTCCTGATGATATTGCATCAATAGAGTTATTCTGCTGGAACATCGCATTAGGATACTTGTCCGGATCAAGGAATCCGGCAATTCTGCCCACCTGATATGGTTTCAGAAGTCCGCCCTCCTCAGGCTGATGAAGGACATACCAGAACAGACCGATAACCGTAGGGATCATCACAATAACAACCGGCACAATAATCTTGTAAGCAAGCCCGGCCGCAAAAACCATCATTGCCATGACAAATATAACAACCAGACTGGATGACAGATCCGGCTGCATCATTATAAATGATACCGGAATAACAGTAACAATTACAGCTGCAATTAACGGTATGACACTATCCATCTTATTGTTAAACTTTGTCAGCAGAACTGCCAGCACCAGTATGACCATAACCTTACATAACTCGGACGGCTGCAGATTAAATCCCGGTAAGCTTATCCATCTAAATGCCTGGGTATCCAGATCAGTTCCTATAGGCGAAAACCGCGTGGCAGCTACCAGCCCTGTAATAATCACGTAATAGACTATTACAAACCTGCACAAAAAATGATAATCAATAAGTGATATTGTCAGCATCATTACCAGTCCAACACCGGTACCAAGAATCTGTTTCCGGTAATCTGCAGTCTTATTCATACCAGAGCCAATAACCCAAAGCGTAAATATACTTATTATGCACAGTAAAAGAACCACCATAACCAATGGCAGATTGTATCTTTTCCATTCGTAGTTCTTAGAACCCATAAATTCTTTGAACTTAATCCATAAAAGCTGCATGCTACATCACCTAATTATTCTTAACTTTCATTTCGCTAATAGGTATATTTGCAATAAGGGCAGGAACATTACCGTTACCTTCTGCAGATTCAGTCTGGGTAATTTTAATATCAAGTCCTTTTAAGTCTATCTCGACATATTTTGATATTACATTAATAATGTCGTTCTTCATCTGTTCCATTAACTCCGGCGAACAATTGGCACGGTCAGACACAAGCACAAGCTTAAGTCTGTCTTTTGCAACGTTGCCCGAAGATTTTCTTTTAAAAAAGTTTTCAAATAACATCATATGCCTCCAATTATATTATGCACATCAATCTTTCTTCTTAAACTTTGAAAATAACTTTCCAAATATTCCGTTCTTTGAATACAGATCAAGCCAAGGTACTTCTTCACCTGTAATTCTTCTGCTGATATTCATATATGCTTTTCCAGCCATGGTATCAGTGCCTACAAGCGGTTCTCCTTTGTTGGTAGAGATAACGATATTCTCATCATCAGGAACAACACCGATAAGGTCTACCCTTAATATATCAACTACATCCTCACTTGATAACATATCATCCCTCTTAACCATATCAGGGCGGAGTCTGTTAACAATAAGATGCTTCTGTTTCATCTCGGCTGCTTCAAGAAGCCCGATTATCCTGTCAGCATCCCTTACCGCTGAAACCTCAGGTGTAGTTACAATAAGTGCCCTTGTTGCCCCGGCAATTGCATTCTGGAATCCCTGTTCAATACCTGCAGGGCAGTCCATGATTATGTAATCAAATTCTTCCTTCAGCTCATCAGCAAGCTTTTTCATCTGTTCAGGTGATACTGCTGTCTTATCCTTAGTCTGTGCAGAAGGCAGAAGGTAGAGGTTAGGATTACGCTTGTCCTTAATAAGTGCCTGCTTAATACGGCACTGACCCTCTATTACATCAACCAGATTATAGACTATTCTATTCTCAAGACCCATGACAACATCAAGATTCCTGAGCCCTATATCTGTATCAATAAGCACTACAGACTTACCAAGCTTGGCAAGTCCGGTACCAATATTAGCCGTGGTAGTTGTCTTTCCTACCCCGCCCTTACCAGATGTTACAACAATTACTTCTCCCATTTTCTTATCTCCTCCAAGTTTTAATCTAATTGAATATCATCAAGTGATTCACGGCTGATTGATTCAATATATATATTACCGTCCTCACAAAATGCAATCTGGGGTTCTGAAACCTTTTTCTTCTTTGACTTCTTATCAGGTGATCTCGCAATCGAATCACATATCCTGATCTGCGTAGGATCCATATCCAGAGCAGCAACAAATGCATGAATATTGCCACCTGCCCCGGCAAATGCATTACCGCATAAGCTTCCCAGAACAATAATGCTTCCCTTTGAAACTACCTGTGCTCCGGCATTAACATCACCAAGCACTATTACACTTGTCTCAAAATCAATCACCTGGCCATTGCGGAGCGTTCCCTTATAGAATCTTCCGGTTCTTGTATCCAGTTCCCTGAGCTTATCATTAAGCGACTGCTTCATACGTTTTTCAATTAAAGGATCATCCTCTGTGATACATACAATATTAAGTTCTGATGCTTCAGAAATCAAGTCTGCAATCTCATATTTTTCTTCATCTGTTAACTTTCTTCCTTCATACTTCAAAGCTACCGAAGCATTGCCGAAAAATGATGCTGATGAAGAAAACTTTTCCCTGACTGCTTCTTTAAGCTCGTCGTACGGTATACTGTCATCTAATGCTACTATGATTCCTGATTTTGTTCCTTTAATATTAACAGGACTTTTCATCGTTACCTCCTTATTTAATCTGAAAATGCATGACTAGTATTCTCAGGTTTTTGTACTTTACTTTTAAGAAGAGAGCTTCTCTTATCTTTATCATAATAATATATATATATGTCTCTTGCAAGCTCTGCTGCATTACCTGATGTATATCCGTTTGGAATTACCGTAGTTACGGATATCTCAGGCTTATCATATGGTGCATATGATACAAATAATGCATGGTTGGGTTTTGAATCATTCTCCTGGGCAGTACCGGTCTTACCTGCAACATCTACATTAACCTTCTTGAATAATGAAGCAACAGACCCTCCTGTAACAACCTTACGCATACCTGAATGAATAAGATTCCATGTATTCTGGGATACACTCATCTTACTGTGGACCTTTGGCTTATTATTAACATCCTTATCCTTCTTTGTATTATGGATTCTGTCAATAAGGGTAAGGTCATAGCAGGTTCCGGAATTCGCAATTGTTGTCACATATCTTGAAAGCTGGGCAGGTGTATAACTGTTAGTACCCTGTCCGATGGCAGACCTTACACAGTCAGTATCGGATATCTGTGGTGAAAGCTCCGGTAGCTCAATACCCGACTCAGAATCCAGGCCATACATTGATGCATATTTTTTCAATGTCTCAAGACCCTTGTTATTGTTAAGTGTTTTATCAGACGTAAGACCAAGCCTATATCCTACTTCATAAAAGAAATAGTTACACGAATGCTTCAGGGCATCCGTCACATCAATTCTTCCATGTGAAGTTCTGCTCCAGCATTTTGGTGAAGGATCCACTTCCTTAAACTCATGCTTATCCAGAATCTTCTCACCCGGGCTGCTTAATATTCCATATTCTTCAAGTGCAGCTGTTGATGAGACCATCTTAAATGTAGAACCCGGTGCGGTCTTCTGCATTGAAGGCCTGTTCATCATCGGGTATGAACCGCTGGTCATCATATTATAATAATAATCTGAGTCAATTGAATTGGCAAACTTATTGTTATCATACGTAGGATATGTCACATATGCCTTAACATCCCCGGTATTAACATCTGTAAGGACAATTGAGCCTGAACACGGGTCAAGGGCAAGCATTGCAGGAGTTAATTCAAGCTTTTCTAGCTTATCAATTATAAACACATATGGCGAAACTGCTCCTGACAGAAGCTTTTCCCTCTGACTGCCACGGTCACTTACAACGCCCTGATCCAGTAAAAGGATACATATCTCAGTACCGCTGATCTTGTACTGGTAGATCATATATTTGTATATTAACTTACCGAAAGCAGTACTTGTTTTGAGCCTCTCAATAACATAATTTTTCAGAACCCCGAATAACTCATCTGTTGTATAAAATTCATCACCAACATCAAGCTTATCATAACTGATCGCCCCATTAATGATCGCATACTCAATAAACTTGCTGAAACTAATCTTACCTTCAGCATAATTCTTGTATTCAGTACTGTTCTTATCAATCTTATCAGTCATCAGCACTCCATTTTCTGACAAATATGTATAAACATATTTTAAATACTCCGTATACTCATCACTTAAAGACGACATAGGCTTTTTATTGCCGGCATCAAGATATGCATCCAGTTTTTTTAAAATATTCTTCCTGGTACTCTGATATTTTTTATACACCAGCTTTTCAGTAGATGAAGCTTTTTTCTTCTGAAAATGCTTTGTGCTGATGATATTATTGGCAATACATGAATTGAAGACATCATAAATCGGTATCCTGATGTCAGATGCAGACTTTCCCTTTGTTCCTGCATCATTGCTGTTATTAATCTTTGATATCAGTATGCCGGCAAGCTTCTTCTCAAGGATATCATAACATGCCTTCTGGAGGTCCGCATCTATCGTCAGGTAAATATCATCGCCGGCCACAGGCTCATTATTATTCTTAAGCTCTATTATCCTGGAGTTATTGTCAATAACAAGTGTCTCTGAGCCCTTGGACCCACGGAGCTTTTCCTCCATCGACAATTCTATGCCGGTCTTACCTATCTGGTCATTTAAAGTATAATCATAATCCGGGTATGATTCCTTTATACTGTCCATATCTTCTGATGTTACCGGACCTGTATAACCGATTATATTAGAAAAATACTTACTGTCATAATAAAGCCTCTTCGTATCTTCACGGATACTGACTCCCGGCATATCAGCACAGTTTTCTTTGATGGATACAACAGTAGAATCCTTAACACCCGCTGATACAATAACAGGGATATATTTTGTGTTACTGTTAATAAGCATAGAATATCTTATCTTCATTATCTCAAGCGCATCCTCAGCAGAATATTCATCGCTTATATCAAATCTTGGTCCTGTGGCAGATACATCTGATTTAAAATATTCAAACATCTCTTCAGCTGTTGAATTGTATTGTTCCTCAGTAAGGTCATCTATTGATTTTTGAAAATATGCATCTCTTTTAAAACGTAAAACAGCACTGTCATCTACCGCAAATTCCGGCTGGCCGTCTTTATTAAGCCTGATAGGGAAATCCAAGTCTATCTTATCACCATTCTTCTTAATAATACTGATCATTTCATATATCATTGAATTCTTCGTGGCATTATCCGTCACTTCACCTGTATCTTCGATAATTACAGAATATGACAATTCGTTTGATGCAAGCAGCTTGCCATTACAATCATATATCTTTCCACGCGAGCTTTTGATATCACGCTGTTTTTCTGTGGTTGCCACGCTCTTATCCACATATTCATCACCTTTGACGATCTGCAGGCCGAACATGCGTATTACAAGAACAGCAAAAAGTCCTACATATACTATTACGATCGGCACCAGTCTTGACTGGAACAGCTTTTTTAAATAACTAAGAAAATTATCAAGCAATCAGAAATCCTCCCTGCTCTCCGGCTTTGCCACCAGCTTGTACATAACATTAAAAAGCTTATAAAATACGATAGAAACAAGCATAGTGTACAACACTTCCGGAAGTATAACACTATTCAGATAGTATACAAAACCAAGTCTTCCCCTCAAAAGGAACTCAAATACATAATAAAGTACACCATATACAAGATCACTTATCCCGATAAGTATGAGTGGTATTGAAAAATTATTCTTAAGGTATATATTATGTCCGTATCCGGCAAGATAACCGACGATAACATATATAAGTGAATGAAGTCCGATAACTGAGCCAAATATCATATCTGAAATAAGTCCGCAGAAAAATGCACATATCACACCATGCTTCTGACCATTAAGATAAGAGCATGATACGGAAAGTGCTATCAGAAGATTGGGAACGACACCGGCAAGCCTTAAATGCCAGAAAAGAGTTGTCTGCAGCACATAACATATTATAATCAATACAAATGTGCATACACCTCTTCTAATCATACTTAGTCATCTCCTCTAATTCCCCTGAATCCTTTGTCTGCATTATAACAAGTACCGTATCCAGCCTGTTAAAATCAACTACGGGTGTAACCCTGGCCTTCTTAGTCATATTGTTAGAATCTGATTCAATATTACTGACATATCCTATAAGAATCCCCTCAAGGAACCTGTCACTCTCATACGATGTAACCAGTTCATATCCATCCTCTATCTCTGCATCGATACTGATACGTTCAACCTCTATATATCCATCATTGATTGTCTGGAGATTACCTTTTATGTCACATGTATCTGATGTTCTTACGAACATGCCGTTAACATAGCTGTTATCATCAATTATTGACCTGACCTTTGAATAATGCTTTCCTACCTCACACACTATTCCCACAAGTCCGTTGCCGGCAATTACATTCATATCCTTTTCAATGCCTTCATCAGACCCCTTATCGATCGTGAACAGATTGTACCAGTTGTTGTCGTCATGGCTTATAACCCTTGCCGCAACCTTGGGATACTGGCTGTACCCCTCATCAAGCTTATATAACTCCCTGAGACTGGACAGCTCATTTTTATCAGTAATTAATGTTGCATTCTCCTGTTTTACCCTGTTAAGCTCGTCCCTAAGCTTTGCATTATCATCAAGCAGTCCGCGCTTCGACTGCAATACATCAAATACAGAATATATCGAGCTCCCGATGGAGTTAATACTTTTCTGCATTGGCATCATAATATTACCGACAGATGTTTTAACTGAGTTCACACTGTCCTGATATTTGAATGAAACGACAATAAGTACGATACAGATAACTGTACATGTTATAAGAATGGCTTTTGCCGATATGTTAAATTTTCTTTTTTTATTAACCTTCATAAAAGCAGGTCCCCTTTATCCCAAACTTAACCTTCCATCAGATCAGAGACAAGTTTTTTATATCCCGGATTCTCTATAATAGTATTAAGTCCGTTAATAACAGTGTTCTCCGGTTCATCATCAACATTAACCTTAAGCCCGGTTGTATTGACAATATATTCACTGATGTCATGAAGCCTTGACGAACCTCCCGTAAGGTATAATCCATTGCGGTATATGTCTGCGGAAACCTCAGGCGGTGTCCTCTCAAGAATTACTTTGATATTATCCATAATGGCATTAAGATCCTCAACTATGGCATCATGGACCTCCGATGCCTCAATTGACAGTTCTCCCGGAAGCCCTGATATCGTATTACGTCCGAACACTACCATGTCACCGGTACCATTCATCGCAGAGCCTAGTTCCTTCTTGATCGATTCTGCAGTCTTGGAGCCAATAACAAAATTATACTTACGTTTAACAAGATTAATTATATCCTCATCAAGATTGTTACCACCTATAGGAATAAGCTTGCTGAAAATAATTCCGCCAAGCGACAATATAGATATCTCTGTGGTATTAGCACCAAAATCAACCATAAGGACTCCTGTTGACTCAAGAATATCAAGTCCCATGCCAAGTGCATCTGCAATTGGTTTTTCAACCATCCTTATATGGTTAGGCTTCAGCCTTGTAGATATTATAACATCAAAATATGACCTTTTTTCAACCTCGGTTATATCTGTTGGAACAGCAATATAATAATCATATCCCTTAAGTCTTACCTTTCCTTCTGATACCTTTGCAAGAAATTCACTGATCATCATATTCATATTGCTGAGGTCAGCGATAACACCATTCCTGACAGGATATGATACATTAATATTAACCGGGGCCTTTTCATACATCTCATAGGCTTCATCACCTACAGCAAGAACCTCAGTTTTCTTATATATAGCTATAACACTCTTTTCATCAAGAACAACACCATGGCCTGCCCTTACAATCTTAATACTGCTTGTACCAAAATCAATACCTAAAATCTTACGGTTCATATAATTATTCCTCCTGTTATTACTTATCTACAGATAACCACACTCCTTCATACTGAAGTAGCAGTTATCACCTATTATAATATGGTCGACAAGCGGTATTCCGATAAGCTCGCCGCCATCCTTAATTCTCTCAGTAACATACCGGTCTTCTGCGCTTGGTGCAGGGTCCCCGCTCGGATGGTTATGCAGCAGCACAATTCTGACAGCACCATGCCGTAACGCCTGATAAAAAATATCCCTGGACGACGCAACAGAATAGTTCACCGAACCAACAGATATAACAATGTCACTCAGCCTTCTTGACTTACCGTCAAGCATCACAACAACAAGATTCTCCCTGTCAAGATTACGCAGCTCCTCCATATAATAACATGCGATCTTTTCAGGCGTGGTAAAGCTTTCACCCAGGGCTCTTGTAATTCTTGTCATACGTTTGGTGAGCTCTGCAACACATTTTAACTGTATTGCCTTCACCCTGCCAATTCCCTTAAACTGCTTAAGCTCCTCAACAGACATCCTGTGAAGATTAAGCAGCCCGGCACAGCCATTACTGTTAAGTATGCGTGTCACCACATCAATTGACTTCTCATTAATTGTACCACTTCGTATGATTACAGATAACAGCTCAGCATCTGATAATACCCCGGCACCATACTGTTCACATCTCTCATAAGGCCGAAGTGCGTCCGGCAGTTCTTTTACAGTTACATTCTTCTCCATATCATTGTCCTTTCACATACGTGATGACAGGACAACATTCAACCATAAACCTTTTATAACACATGAATTATATCATAGTAAATTATATTTGTATACAAAGATTTATATAGATAATTTGACAATTCCGGCATCAAAAAGCTTCTGAAGCGACATCATAATACCAAATTTTGCATGCTGCCATGTTAAACCGCCCTGAAAATATACGGCATATGGCGGTTCTATCGGTGCATCTGCACTAAGCTCGATCGAGGATCCTGATACAAACGCCCCGGCAGCCATAATTACGTCACTATGATAGCCCGGCATTGCATACGGTTCCGGTCTTACATGGCTGTCTATCGGTGCTGCAGCCTGTATGCCCTCACAGAATGCGATAACAGCCTCCGGATTGCCAAAGGCAACTGACTGTATTATATCATGTCTTGGCTCAACAGCATCCGGAACACATTTATAACCAAGGCTTTCATATATTGAAGCCGCAAATAATGCCCCTTTTATTGCAGATGCCGTTACCATTGGTGCAAGGAACAACCCCTGGTACAGGCTCTGGTTGATCCCGAGTGATGCACCAACTTCCTTTCCAAGTGCCGGTGCGGTCAGACGGTATGACGCATTTTCAACACATGCCTTTGTTCCGACAACATAGCCGCCCATCGGTGCAAGTCCGCCTCCCGGATTCTTGATCAGGGAGCCTACGCACATATCCGCACCAACATCAGACGGCTCCACTGTCTCGACAAACTCACCATAACAGTTGTCAACCATTACTATTATATCACTTCGTATTGACTTAACATAATCTATACATTCATTTATTCCGGCAACCGACAATGTCGGTCTTACGGCATATCCTTTTGAACGTTGTATTGCGACGATCTTTGTCTTATCACTTATTGCATTTCTGATACCCTCAAAATCAAAGCTTCCGTCCCCAAGAAGCTCCACCTGGTTATACTCTATACCATATTCCCTGAGTGACCCCGGACATTCCTTCGTCTTATCTATTCCGATAATCCCTTCAAGCGTATCATACGGCTTCCCTGTAACATATATAAGCTCATCACCCGGTCTCAGGTTACCAAACAATGCAACAGTCAGCGCATGCGTTCCGCATGTGATCTGACTTCTTACAAGCGCATCCTCTGTATGAAATACTGATGCATAGACCTCTTCAAGGGCATCCCTTCCAATATCTGTATACCCATAACCATTTGAACCTGTAAGATGTGCGTCGCTTATTCTGTGCTGCTGCATGGCTGAAAGCACCTTCATCTGATTGTACTCCGAAGTATCGTCAATCTCCTTAAATCTGTCCCTGCAGCCATTCCATTTATTTTCGCAGTAGTCATAGACATTTTCTGATATCCCCAGTGCAATATACTGTTTTTTTATCTCATTCATTGTTATCACCTTATTATAATATTGTGTTATATTTTATCTGTTATATTTCAGCTGATTATATTCTTGTTTTTAAGTTCAGCTTTCATGGCATCTATTATCCCATCATCCGTAAGCAGTGACTTATCATACCAGATTGTATCTTTTTCACGTTTAAACCATGTAAGCTGCCTTTTTGCAAAATGCCTTGTTGACTGCTTAAGGTTATCCACTGCTTCATCAAGAGTACATTTCCCCTGGATATATTCGATTATTTCCTTATACCCTAAGCCCTGCATTGAAACCATATCAGTAGTACAGCCCTCCTCCAGTAATGAAGCCACTTCATTAACAAGACCATCCTGCATCATTATATCAACACGTTTGTTGATCCTGTCATATATGTGGCTGCGACTGTCATTAAGCACAAAATACGCATAATTATACGGAGATTCCCTGAGGGCTTCTCTTTTATTGTGTTCTGAAAACTTATCGCCGGTCTGGCGGTAATACTCTATGGCCCTTATCACCCTTTTAATGTTATTGGGATGAACCTGTGCGGCATATTCAGGATCGGTCATGCCAAGCATATCATGCAGTGCCTCAGTACCATTGGCAGCAGCATATTCCATAAGTTCCCTCCTGATAGAGGAATCTTCTTTTTCTTCTGTAAACATTACATTCTTAAGCAATGCCTGGATATAAAATCCGGTTCCGCCGGTTATAAGCGGAATATTTCCTCTGTCTGTTATTTTTTTAACAAGTTCTGATGCCATACTGACAAACATTGTCACATTAAAATCTTCCTGCGGTTCAAGAATATCGATCATGTGATGGGTTATGCCATCCATCTCTTTTTTTCTGATTTTTGCAGTTCCGATATCCATTCTTTTATAGACCTGCATCGAATCCGCAGATATAATCTCAGCACTGATTTCATGCGCCAGTCTTATTGACAGGCTTGTCTTGCCAACGGCTGTAGGCCCTGTCAGCACAACAAGCGGCAATTTTCCATTCATATGCATCACCTTACAATACTCTTCCAAACTTTTTTTCAAGTTCATACTTTGTCATCTTTATCATTGTCGGGCGTCCATGCGGACAATGAAATGGATTCTCAAGCTCAAATAACTGCTTCACAAGCGAACACGCCTCTGTCTCAGTAATATGCCTGCCGCCCTTTACCGCCGCCTTACATGACATCGTTGCGAGCCTTTCCATAAAAGCTGTTTCCGTGGATTTGAGCGTG
Organism: uncultured Lachnospiraceae bacterium; assembly: GCA_934437985.1. Classification (GTDB taxonomy): domain Bacteria; phylum Bacillota; class Clostridia; order Lachnospirales; family Lachnospiraceae; genus V9D3004. The sequence continues at coordinate 33,298 of CAKSBI010000010.1, read as the reverse complement.
GATTCATCTACAAGCATGGATATCCAGTCCATTAACACACTCTTTGAGCCAATCCCCGGAAGGTCTGCCGGCACACTGCTTACCTTGTATTCATTACCGCCAAACTCCTCTACGGCAAATCCCATCTTTGACAATTCCTCAGAATGTCCATTTACGATACGGGCTTCCGCCGGAGTAAGTGTAAGAATGACAGGCGGGAATAATCCCTGGCTTGCAACTGCCCCTATCTTAACCTTTTCACATAATCTCTCATACAATACTTTTTCGTGTGCGGCATGCTGGTCCATAATATACATCTCATCATGATATTCCACAATCCAGTATGTTGAAAATACACAGCCGGCAATCCTGAAATCTTTCTTTTGCTCATCCCTCATGTCCTTATGTTCAAAAAGCGACGGCTGCACCGGTTTTGACGGAGGCTGATATTCTACAGAAGCATCATTTACAGTCTCACGCCTTTTTACCTCAAAGGGTTCAGGACCTTTTTCTCTTTTTTCATTAACTGACATACTGACACTCTTAATAACATCAAGTGCTTCGGATGAACGGACAGGTGTCCCTGCAGCAGGATGCGTTATATATCCCGGGTTCGGGGAAGCAGTGCCATTACGTGCCGGCAGTTCCTTCCGTAATGCATTACCCTTATGCTGCCTGGACATATTCCCGGGTGCATCAGGAATTGCGGTTTCCTCTACAAATATATTTTTCTTTAAGGCCTCTTTTATTATATTGCATATAGTTGAGTATACAACATCACTTTCACTAAAGCGTATCTCCTGCTTGGACGGATGCACATTTACATCCATGCTTCCCGGGTCGATATCTATCATCAATACGGCAAATGGGAACTTATGCTGCATCATGTATCCATTATAGCCTTCCTCGACTGCTTTAAAAAGTATCGGGCTTTTAATATACCTTCCGTTAACAAAGCAGCTTATCATTCCCCTGTTTCCACGCGAAACCACCGGTTTACCTATATATCCTGATACATTTATATTATTGGCTTCGCTCTCAACCCTGATAACATTGTCTGTTATGTCTTTTCCATATATGCGGTAGATAACATCACGCAGATTGCCATTGCCGGAAGTATTCAGCTTCAGCTGTCCGTTGGCAATAAACCTGAAAGCAACCTCCGGATGTGACAATGCTATCTTTGACACGAGCTCTGACGTGTAGCTGCCTTCGGTTGCCGGGGTTTTAAGGAACTTTCTTCTTGCCGGGGTATTGTAAAAAATATCACGCACAACAAATGTTGTACCATTCGGGCATCCGACCTCCTGGCAGCTTTTTTCCACGCCTCCCTCAATCTCATATCTGACGCCTGTGATCGAAGCATCAACCTTGGTTACACATTCAGTCCTTGAGACAGCTGCGATGCTCGCAAGTGCCTCACCCCTGAAACCAAGGCTTGAAAGGCTTGAAAGGTCATCTATGTCACGGATCTTACTTGTGGCATGACGGCAGAACGCAAGCTTTATATCATCAGGGGTAATCCCCCTGCCGTTGTCAGTTATACGCATCATGTCGAGGCCGCCGTTTTTTATCTCGACCGTTATTGCATTGCCGCCTGCATCTATAGAATTTTCAACAAGCTCTTTAATAACAGCTGCCGGTTTTTCAACAACTTCACCGGCAGCTATCTTATTAATCGTATTATCATCAAGAAGATTAATACCAGCCATCAGAACTTCTCCTTCATTTTCCTTTGATAACCATATAATAGATTAAGTGCATCTATAGGACTTATTCCATTGAGATCCATATCATGTATCTCAAGAATTATATCATCAAATCCATCAGTTTTGTTCATAAAATCAAATATTGATATCTGACTGACAGCACCCGACATTTCTTCTTCCTTTTTCTCTCTGGTATTACTTTCAAGAACAGATCTGGTCTTATTATTCAGGTCGTTAGCAGAAAGCATACCGGCAAGCTCATCCGCCCTGCCAAGCACCACTTCCGGAACACCTGCAAGTCTCGCAACCTGTATACCATAGCTTCTGTCGGCACCGCCACGGACAATTTTCCTCAGGAACACAATGCCCTCGCCCTGTTCTTTTACTGCGATACAATAATTCTTGACACCCTGTATCTTACCCTCTAATTCAGTAAGTTCATGATAATGTGTTGCAAATAAAGTTTTGGCTCCGATATTCTTAACATTTGCAATATGCTCAACTACTGCCCATGCAATCGCAAGTCCGTCAAAGGTGCTTGTACCACGCCCTATCTCATCAAGAATAATAAGGCTCTTCTTCGTTGCATTGCGCAGTATATTGGCAACCTCTGTCATCTCTACCATAAACGTACTCTGGCCTGATGCAAGATCATCCGAGGCACCTACTCTTGTAAATATCCTGTCGCATATGCATATGTCAGCACTTGCGGCCGGAACAAATGAACCAAGCTGTGCCATAAGTACGATAAGTGCTGTCTGTCTCATATATGTTGACTTACCTGCCATATTAGGACCGGTAATAATTGATATTCTGTTATCCCTGCTGTCCAATAACGTATCATTGGCAACGAACATGTCATTATTGATCATCTTTTCAATTACAGGATGTCTTCCATCCTTAATATTGATCACGCCTTTGTTATTAATAGCTGGTCTGACATAATTATTCTGTTCGGCAACAACTGCAAGCGAAGCATACATATCAATATCCGCAATTATCCCTGCAGTCTTCTGTATACGCTGCATCTGTCCGTATATGTAATCTCTCAGGACACAATAAAGGTCATACTCAAGGTTATACAGTCTGTCCTCTGCACCAAGTATTGTATCCTCAAGCTCCTTTAATTCGCCGGTTGTATACCTTTCAGAGCCTGCAAGTGTCTGCTTTCTTATCCAGTTATCAGGCACAAGCTCCTTATATGAATTAGTAACCTCAAGATAATATCCAAATACCTTGTTATACTTTATCTTCAGATTCTTGATACCCGTATTCTGCTTTTCCCTCTCTTCAAGCTCAGCAAGCCAGTTCTTGCCCTCTATCTTCGCAAGCCTTAACCTGTCAACATCCGCATTGTATCCGTCTTTTATTATATTACCTTCATGAAGCTGCAATGAAGGTTCATCACATATTGCATTGCATATCTCATCACATACATCTTCAAGTGTGTCGAGCTCCTTATGGAACTGCTTCATAAGCTTTGAATTAAATGTACCTATTACAGATGATATATGTGGAAGCATCTTCAGCGAATTACGCAGTGCTATCATATCCCTTGGATTAACACTCTTATAGCTTACCTTTGTAATAAGTCTCTCCAGGTCGTATACCGGTGATAAATACTCCCTCAATTCCTCGCGTGACATTATATTATCAATAAGCTCTTCAATAGTATCCAGGCGTCTGTCGATCATTCCCCCATCAACAAGCGGCTGTTCAACATTAGTTCTCAGGCGCCTTGCCCCCATTGCCGTACAGGTTTTGTCAAGAACCCATAGAAGCGAACCCTTTTTGTTCTTCTCGCGGAGTGTCTCGGTCAGCTCCAGATTACGTCTTGTAGCCCGGTCGAGGAACATATAATCTGACGAAACATATGTACTGATATGGTTAATATGGTCAAGCGAGGTCTTCTGTGTGTCAAGGAGATACTGCAGAAGTGACCCTGCCGCAACAGTACCATATGACCCTTTTTCAAGCCCTATTCCATTGATTGCACCAACCTTAAAATGCCCACACAGGACCTTCTCGCAGTTGTCATCCGAAAAAAATCTTCCGGCAAGTGATGATATAACAATCCCAAGCCTGTCCGTCAGGTCATTAATGTCAATCCCCGATACAAGGAATGCATCATTACAGATAATCTCTTTTGGCATAAATCTGTTAATCTCATCAAGCACATTACTGCATGAATCTACTTCGGTAACATAATAAGCCCCGGTAGTAATATCAGCAACTGACAATCCAAAATCAGGCTGCATACAGAATACTGACATTATATAATTATTCTGTGTCTCATCTAAAGATCCGGGATTAGTGTTAGTGCCCGGAGTAACAATCCTTACTACTTCCCTCTTTACAAGTCCCTTTGCAAGCTTAGGGTCTTCAACCTGCTCACAGATTGCAACCTTATACCCCCTGCCCACAAGCTTATCAATATATCCGTCCGCAGAATGAAATGGGACACCACACATGGGTGCCCTTTCTTCAAGACCACAGCTTTTACCGGTCAATGTTAATTCAAGCTCTTTTGAACATGTCTTGGCATCTTCAAAAAACATTTCATAGAAATCACCCAGCCGGTAAAAAAGTATGCAGTCAGAATATTCTTTTTTTGTAGCTATGTATTGAGACATCATTGGTGTTAATGTTGACATGTATTACGCGATCTCCTTCTATTCAGCTGATGTTGCAATCGTTTCAACAGGATCTGCCGGTGCAGACGTTGAATGCTCTACAGGGACATTCGTAGGTTCTGCCGGCGGAAGTGTCGGAGCCGCCGGTTCATGTGTTATAACTGCTTTCCTGTCAGGGGACGGCACCTCTGTGCTGTAATATATATCATCATCGCTTACTTCTCTCTTCTTAGGCTTTTTAGTTACCTTAGGCTTTTTAGTTACCTTAGGCTTCTTAGTTGCCTTTTTTGCAGCAACAGCAGCCGCCGGTTTTGAAGTCCTTTTTGCCGGGGTATTAGTTGCATATGCAGAAGTATTGTTATTCTGTGTCGGAGGATACGTTGAACCAAGGTATCCTGAATCAGCAGACACAAGGTACTCTGACTTAATGTACGCCTCTTTGCCATTAAACTTAACCTTAGTCCAGCCATTATCAAGCTCTTCTATCTTCTCAACCTTCTCACCTTCAGCAAGCTTACCAAGTGAAGAAGAGGTCGTTTCCGGAGCAGTCCTTACGTTAACAGTTGTCTTTGCAGTCAGCATGGAAGACTCACCATTATCCTCAAACTCAATATCTTCATCAAGTCCTTCCTCAAATCTTCCGCCTTCATCTTCTTCCTCCTCTTCAAGAATTGAAGGATCCATTGTTGCAACAACTGCCTCTTCCGTTGCTGCAGGGGTTGCCGTAGGTTCTGCCGCTGTATCTGAATCATTCTTTTTAAGCAGCAGCGTTGCAGCTACAATAATACCGGCTATAAGTGCAATAATAATAAGAGCACTCCATATTCCGATTATAAAATCAAATCTGAAATCTTTTTCATCTTTCACCCTGCCAAAAAAATTCTTAATTTTGCCCATAATATACTATTCTCTCCTATGTTTAATAATCAATAACTTTGTTATTATATCTTCTTTTACCACAAATGTCTACAGAACATTTGTTTGACACATCTGTTTGGGTATGTTATACTTCATATGTTATATGATATATAATAATCTTCAATATTATATATGTAATTTGTAAAATAATTGTGTTATGGAGGAATTTAATATGGGCAATGGCAGAATTAGCGATAAGCAGCAGCAGATTCTTGAATATATCAAGGAATGTATTATCAACCAGGGGTATCCGCCGGCAGTGAGAGATATCTGCCAGGCAGTTGGCCTCAAGTCTACATCTTCAGTCCACTCACATCTTGAGACCCTGGAGAAGAACGGATACATAAGACGTGACCCTACCAAGCCACGCGCAATAGAGATCATTGATGATGAGTTCAACCTTACAAGGCGTGAGATGATCAATGTTCCGATTGTCGGCACAGTTACAGCCGGTGAGCCGATTCTTGCAACCGAGAATATTGAAGGCTATTTCCCGGTTCTTGCAGATAACCTTCCGCAGGGAGATGTTTTCATGCTTCATGTCAAGGGTGAGAGCATGATCAATGCAGGTATACTGGATGGTGACTGCGTAATAATCAGGCAGCAGGATACAGCGCATAATGGCGAGATAGTCGCTGCACTCATTGACGATTCCGCAACAATCAAGACCTTTTATAAGGAGTCCGGCCACATAAGGCTGCAGCCGGAAAATGATACACTTGATCCGATTATCGTTGATGACTGTTCAATCCTCGGAAAAGTTGTTGCATTATACAGACAGTTTTAATTACCAATACATAAGAACAGCCTGTCTGATTATATTGACCACATATTCAGGACTCCTCGTACATGAATATATATTAATATCAATCTGACAGGCTGTTTTTTCCACAAACTTTGACGACTGGTATATTTTTTTTAACTATACTGTCATTATTTCTACAGCGTCTCAACATCAACTTCCCGGCAGTCTGCCCATATTCTCTCAAGATTATAGAATTCCCTGTCCTCCCTTGAGAATACATGGACAATAACGTCACCAAAGTCCATAAGAACCCATGATGAATTCTGATGACCTTCTATCCTTGGTCCCGGTAATCCCGCTTTAATAACTGCTTCATCTACGCTGTCAACAAGTGCAGTTATCTGAGAAGGATTATTACCATTAGCAATAACAAAGTAGTCAGCAATAACCGAAACCTGTCCAATCTCAAGTATCTGTATATTTTCTCCCTTTTTATCATCAAGTGCATGGTATGCAAGCTTTGCGAGCTTTTTTGCATTAGTCAAATCTGTATTCTTCATATAATCAACCCCTTAATATAATGTCCGTTACTGAATTATAGTATTCATATGCTTCCAATGATACCCTGTCAATATGCTTCTCTTCATTTTTCAGATAATTAATTGTATTTTCAAATATCATTATGCATGTAATATCAATATCAATATATGCTTTTTGCCTTATCAAATCAAGCCCCGGGACTACTTTCCTGTTGGGTTCAATATAATCCGCCACAAATATAATCTGTTCAAGTCTGGTCATACCGGGCTTTCCTGTAGTATGAAATCTTATTGCATTAATTATATCCCCATCATCAATATCATATCTGTCCTTTGTAATTTGTGCCCCGGCCTTGCTATGTATAAGCGCAGGATTGGACAGTTCATCATCAGACAGTTCAATGCTATTTTTTTTGCAGTATCTTATCAATTCATCATTGTCCATCTCTTTTGCACAGTCATGCAGTATCCCTGCAGCTTCTGCCTTATACAGGGGAACATCATAACGCATAGCCAGATTGGCAGCTGTATACATAACACCAACCGAGTGGATATAACGCTTGTGCTTTAAATTTTTTTTCATATCAGCCTGTAATTCAAGAATATCGTACTTCATTTTTTACTCCTTATACAAACCATGTTCTTTAATATACTCTAAAACCTCCGGTTTAATATATTGTATTACCTTGTCGCTATGCGGTTTATATATATTATCCCGGATTTCATGCGATGAGATATCCACATATTCCAATTCAAGAATATCTATATGCGCCGAATATTCATCAGTCAGCTTAATTATACATTCCCTTAGCTTCTGTTCATCTGTATCACTGCGTTTGCACACGGCAATATGAGCAAGCCTGAAAATAACCTCAGGGTGGTACCACGAAAGCATATTCACAAGTGAATCCGCACCGACTATAAAATGATAATCAGTATCAGGATTCGTGTCCGTAAGCATTGTGAGGGTTTCTGCCGTATACGTAGTTCCCGCACGTATTATCTCATAGTCTGAAACCGTCATGTACGGATACCCTTTCACTGCAAGCCTTACCATATTAATCCTGTCTTCAGATGATATAACATCTTCCTTGTGTGGTGGGATACCCGACGGCATAATAAGAATCTCATCAAGCTTAAGCTGGTCATAAGCCGCCTTTGCCACTGCAATATGACCGTTATGAACTGGATTAAATGTTCCTCCAAGTATTCCGGTACGCATATAATCTCCTCCTGATATACTGTGCCACCACACATTTATCTGTAATAATCAAATGCGTATCCGCATACATCAACGGTATCCCCATCTTCAATCCCAAGCTTTTCAAGCTCCTCGAGCACACCGTTATCCTTAAGAAACTTCTGGAAAAACTCAAATCCTTTTTCTGACTCAAGATTCGTATAACCAAGCATCTTTTCAATACGCGGACCTTCAACAATATACATATCATCTGCTTCATCATACACAACAGTAAATGGTTCATCTGTTTCCTCAAGCTCCTGCTCCGGAAAATATTCCTGCTCATATACTACAGGCTCACGGCCGATAATATCAAGCTGTTGCTTTACATAATATAAAAGCTCCCTGACGCCCTTTCCACTTACAGCAGATATCGGGAACACCCTAATTCCCTTTGGCTCAAACTCTTCTTTTAAAAGTGTTATAACCGTATCTTCCTCTGTTCCATAAAACACATCTGTCTTGTTGGCTGCAATCACCTGCGGCTTATCAGCCAGTGCTTCATCATAATCAAATAATTCCTGATTGATTATATTAATATCATTAATCGGGTCCCTTCCTTCAGTTGAAGCTGCATCTACCATGTGTATCATCATTCTGGTACGTTCAATATGCTTAAGGAATTCGTGTCCAAGACCAATTCCCTCAGAAGCACCTTCTATAAGGCCGGGAATATCCGCAATTACAAATCCGTCAGTATCACCAAGGTCAACTACCCCAAGATTAGGATTCAATGTAGTGAAATGATAATTAGCAATCTTCGGTTTGGCATTGGTCACACGGGCAAGAAATGTTGATTTGCCAACATTAGGAAATCCAATCAGCCCAACATCGGCTATTATCTTAAGCTCAAGTATAACTTCAAGCTCCTTTCCGGGTTTACCGGGCTGTGCATACTTCGGAGCCTGCATTGTAGATGTGGCATAATGCTGGTTGCCTTTTCCACCACGGCCCCCACGCAGTACGGTCACCTGCTTTCCGGCTGACATATCGGCAATAATCTTTCCTGTAGAGGCTTCTTTTATAAGAGTACCTTCCGGCACCTTAAGTATACAGTTCTCCCCATCTTTTCCGTGGCACCTTCTGCCGCTTCCCTGTTCTCCGTTACCGGCAGCATATTTCCTTTTATGCCGGAAATCATTCAAGGTATTAAGACTCTTATCAGCAACAAATATAAGGTCTCCACCACGGCCACCATCACCGCCGTCAGGACCTCCGGCCGGTACATACAGCTCTCTTCTGAAGCTGACGCAGCCATTACCGCCACTACCTGATCTGATCGTTATAGTTGCAACATCTGCAAACATTTTATATCACCTCGCTTATTAAAAAGTAACGTTGATATGATAATAGGGGTTGTTATACAACAACCCCCGGATAATAATCTATATTATATACAAATTATTAATTAAGCCTCTGCTTCTACAGGATAAACAGAAGCTACCTTCCTGTCTCTTCCTTTTCTCTCAAAACGAAGAACTCCATCAACCTTAGCATAAAGTGTATCATCTCCACCCTTACCAACGTTAAGACCCGGATGAATCCTTGTTCCACGCTGTCTGTAAAGGATGTTACCTGCTAATACAAACTGTCCGTCTGCACGTTTTGCCCCAAGTCTCTTTGACTCTGAATCTCTACCATTCTTAGTAGAACCCATTCCTTTTTTATGGGCAAAAAACTGAAGATTCATTTTCAACATGGTAAATTGCACCTCCTTGGAATCTATATTATTCTAACAAACTCGTTACCATACTCCTCAACTATTCCTTCAATTCCAATCCTGAGGGAACGAAGCAATATCTCGGAGGCTTCACTAAACTCTTCCATCCTAAGTATCATAAGTCCTTCAGCTTCGTCCTGTTCAAACTCATAATAATCATCGGTTAATCTGTCAATAGAATTAACTGTATTAATCGTAAGGACTGACACGGCTGAACATATGATATCAAATCCTGAATCCGCATATCCTGCATGTCCTTCTATCTTAAAGCCATTCAATCTATGCTGTTCATTATAAAAGAATTCTGCACTAATCATAATTATGCCTCGATCTTATCGATCTTAACTTCTGTATAAGACTGTCTGTGACCATTCTTCTTATGGTAGCCGGACTTTCTCTTATAACGGTAAACGATAACCTTCTTATCTCTACCCTCAGATACAACTGAAGCCTTAACAACTGCACCCTCGACTGTAGGATTACCAATCTTCATTTCACCATCGTTTACGATAAGTACCTGGTCAAATGTATATGATTCTCCGACATTAACACCGAGCTTCTCAACTCTGATAACATCGCCTTCGGATACCTTGTACTGCTTACCACCTGTTGCAATAACTGCGTACATACAAGCACCTCCTATAATCATTACTCGCCAGCTGTGGTGTCTGTCTGTTAATGTCAGACAAAGCTTAAACCTCGCTGTGCGGCACATGTGGGCATATCTATTACAGACGCTCACCAAAGCAGATTAACATACTTATATAATCATTGTCAAGTCTTATTTTAATTTTCCGGTATATTTTCCGGTACATTTCATTACTTCTGTCCATTGCTTCACGGCTTCTTATCACAATTACTTTAGCAGCAGAACCATCTGTGCGGTTTCACTCATCGAATTACCACTGTCCATACTGATCTTTTGTATATATCTGTGTGCCTCTTCCTCGGTCATTCCATGGCTTCCCATCAAAAGCTCCTTTGCCTCGTTAATGATCATTTTATCCTTTTCACTTCTTCCGGCTGGTTTTTTGTCTTTTTTCCTGCGTTTTCTGTATATTCCTGCAGCTGCTTCAAGCGCCCGCACCAGTTCATTCACCTTAAGCGGCATCGGGACACATACAATGTTATCATTAGGGCAATTCGCGATCTTGTCCATTGAAGCCATAAGGATCATGGAAAATGATTCCGGGAGTGAATTATACATATCCTGATACGGCATATCCTTCAGTCTGCTTCCACAAAGAACGATTCCTGAGTCAAGCTGATTCACGACATTAATTACCTGCGAGGCTTTATTACTTGTCATGACTACATCATAGCCACGTCTTATAAGCAGGGTTTTAATCTTATTAGCATCATCTAAATTGGGAAATGCAACTATTATGCTTAACAAGGCCGGCTTTCTCCTCTCCTGAAATAATGTACACTAAGAATCTGTCCCGAAATTCCCTGTCTGTAGATTCAAAAAGTGCATAATTAATCCAATGCATTAACATTAGTAATAATAACTATATTATCAGATCCGGTCCAGATATTTGTCTATTTCCCATGCAGACACTTGCCTTGAATATTCATCCCACTCATTCTTCTTACGTGTAATGAGCTTACCTGAAAGCGAATCACCAAGGACATTCTGTACAAATGTATCTTTTTCAAACTCCTTTACTGCTTCTTCAAGAGTTCTCGGAAGCTTTCTTACATAATCATCACTATATTCAAGCTTCATATTGCCACGTATTCCGTCAAGCCCGGCAGATATAACAACAGCAAGCATAAGATAAGGATTACAGGCGGCATCAGGACTTTTAAGGACAAGTCCCGCACCCATTCTTCCAATATCTGTCATTTGAAGCAGCGCATATCTCTCTCCCCCGGAGCAGTCATATGCGACCATCTTATCAAACAGCTTATAAAGTCTCTTATATGAATTAACAACAGGATTAAGGATCATCATCATTCCCGGAAGGTGATGTAAAAGTCCGGCCATAAACGAATACGCTATATCGGAGCATTTTCCGGTATCATCCGAAGCAAATATATTATTGCCATCCTTATATATTGTAAGGTGCGTATACATACCGGAACCGTTAAGCTCTGCGCGTGGTTTTGGCATGAATGTCGCATGCATGCCATGCCTCCTTGCAACCGTATGGACAGCCAGCTTGAAGGTCATAATGTTATCGGCAGTATTAAGCGGTGAATCATATTTAAAATCTATCTGATGCTGTGCACATTCATCCGAGTGATACGAAGCTTCAATCTCAAAGCCCATATCCGATAACGACAACACCATCTCTCTTCTTGCATTCTCACCGTTATCTACCGGACCAACCTCAAAAAAACTTCCTTTCTCACTGGTATTAGTTGTAGGATTACCTGATTCATCCAGATCAAAGAGGAAGAATTCGCATTCAGGACCGGCATTAAAAAAATACCCTTCCTTTGCGGCTTCTTTTAAAACTTTCTTAAGCACATATCTTGAGTCGTTGCGGAACGGGGTCCCATCGAGCTTCCTTACATCACATATAAATCTTGCAACACGGTGATCCTGCGGTCTCCATGGGAATATTGCAAATGTATCAAGGTCAGGGGCAAGCACAAGCTTGGAATGGTTCTTATTCTCAAAGCCCTCAATGGCAGCACAGTCAAATGTCATCTCATTATTAAGGATTCTTTCAAGCTGGCTTGCCGTTACCGCCATATTCTTGAACATGCCGTATATATCTACAAACTGAAGACGGATAAATTCCACGTCTTCTTCCTCGATCATCGCTATAATCTCCTGCTTTGTGTAATGTGCCATAGTACTGAAACCTCCGTTTTAATTATATTTGGATATACTAAAGTGGAAATCATCTGCCCCATTGCAGTTAATTCCCACCATTTATTCAACAATATAAGTATAATTTTATAAAAATGAGTATTATATGTCAAGTTTTAATTGAACGTTATCAGCCGCTTCCGCTTCCGCCTCACTCTTGAATTCTTCAACGATATCTGCATCAAGCTCCGGAAGGTCTTCTGTTGACTCAATACCAAAACTACGTAGAAATTCCTCTGTTGTCTGAAACAGTATCGGTCTTCCGGGTGCATCCTTGCGTCCGGCCTCGCACACAAGATTATATTCTACAAGCTTATTAACCGTATGGTCAGACTTAACACCACGTATCTTTTCAATCTCAAGCTTGGTAACCGGCTGCTTATAGGCAATGATCGAAAGTGTCTCAAGCATGACATCTGTAAGCTCCCTTGGCTTTGGGACATGTGCAATCCTTACAAGATAATCATACAGCTCCTTCTTGGTACAAAGCTGGTATGCCCCTTCAAGCTCAATAAGCTGTATCCCTCTCTTAGAAGAAGCATAATCCTCCATAAGCTCATCCATTACAGACTTCATCTCATCAACATCAAGGCACATTGCCTGTGCAATATGCGTAAGCTCAACTGCATCACCCATAGAGAACAATATTGCCTCCGCAGCAGCACATAATTCTTCACGGCTGCGTTCTTTTTCAAAAACCGGTGTAGTATTCTCATTATCCATTACTGACTTTCTCCTCCCTACAGGTAATTATAATGTCATCAAACGGCTGCTCCTGTTCAATCCAGAGGACACCAATCTTCATAAGCTCAAGTATGGCAAGAAATGTCACAATAATATACCTCCTGCTCTTCTGCGCAGCCAGCAGACTGGTAAAGCTGAACTTTCCTTCATCAGCCGCAAATGCCCTGATGTCATTCATACGTTCCTCAACACTTACCTCTTCTTTTTCTATCTTACCAAACTTGCTTCTGATCGGGTCAACCTTATCCTCACGCCTGCGGATAACTGTTTCAAATATATCCTGAAGCTTTCTCATCGTTATTCCGTCAAGCAGCGCCTGCGTATCAACCTCTTCTTCCCAGTCTAACACCTCATCCGGCATATTCTGGTCTTTAAATAGTACCTTGGCAGCCTCCATATGCTTATCCTTAAGCTCAAAAGATGCGTATTTGTACATCTTATACTCAAGAAGTCTCTCAACAAGCTCCTGTCTCGGGTCAATATTCTCCTCTTCGGCCTCTTCCTCTTCCTCCGGAGGCAGCAACATCTTAGACTTGATCTTAATCAGGGTTGCAGCCATGACAAGAAATTCACTGAGCGTATCCATGTCATCAGTCTCCATAGACTCAATATACTCAAGATACTGGTCAGTGATCGTTACGATAGGAATATCATATATATCAATCTTGTTCTTATCTATAAGATGAAGAAGCAGATCAAGCGGTCCCTCAAATACCTCAAGCTTAACAGGTATCCCCATAACTTGTCCTCCAAAACAGCTTTTTTGCCATAATATTTTATCATTTACAGAAAATAAAGCAAGTGCTTTATTTATTTTTTATAGATTGCAGGGTAATGATAACGACTTCCGGAGGATTAAATATCCTTACAGGTATCGTGTGCGCACCCAGACCTCTTGTAAGAAACATTGTTGAACCGCCATGCTCAAATCTTCCAAAATCATAATGCGGAAACAGCCTGAGTGTTGGTGCAATAACCCCTCCGATAAATGGAAGCACAACAATTCCGCCATGGATATGTCCCGATAAGACAATATCAGCTCCCCACCTTGAATAACTTTCAAAATAATCAGGATTATGCGCAATAAGCAGCTCAAACCTGTTATCACTGCATGGTTTAAGGCATGACGGAATATAATCATCATCCATAGCTATTTTATTCCATAATTTGCCAAAGAATCTTTCTTCTATATTAAGACCGGATATACGCAAAATCTCATCCTGTCTTTTTATATCCACAGAACGGTTATCAAGATAATTGATACCTGTTTTATTAAGAAAACTGACATATGTATTATATTTTTCTATTGTCCTTGGATTGACCGACAGCTTCATTTCATGGTTACCCGGTGCATAATATACAGGACATATATCAGCAAGCTTAACAAGCGTCTGCTTTGCAGCCGTAATCTTCATGCCGTGGTCAGTAACCATATCACCTGCAATAATTATAATATCCGGCTGTTGCCTGCAGATCATGTCAGCCAGTAATCTGCCACCGTCACCAAATTCCCTGCAGTGCATATCAGATATAAGTGCTATTTTATAATTGTCAAATGCTTCTCCAATCTTCTCCGACTCATATGTATAATCTGTACATACAATTTTACCCACTTTGATAGTTCCCTTTCATTTTATATTCTTTGCAAACACTGATACGGGCTCCTGCCCGCAACCTATAACAGACCCTGAATTATTGTTCGTGCAAAATATATAACAAGCAGGTGTGCCGGATAAAAAATGTACATTGCATATTTTACATCCGGTCCCCTCCTGCCATTGTAGGCCTCCGTAAATATAAGTGCCAGCGCCCCTGCCGGCTGTCCCATAATAATATTAAGAACTGCTATACTGAATATCTTATACAGACCTGACTGCCTTAGGTAATAGAATATCATTATCTGCAGTATCCCAAAATACGAATAATCAAATTTCAGCAAATACGCAATTATACAGGCAATTACAATTGAGACAATATTCATATACGGGTCATTTTCAAACTGTCTTATACAGCATAATGTAAGCAATCCCAATGCAAGCGTAAAAAACACATTCTGGTGGTCAAAATATGTTCCCGGACACGCAAAAAAAGCAAGATCAAACGGTATCTCGGATATGGCCGCAAATATAAACAGTCTGAGCAGGTATTTTTTTACATCACGCGTATGCATAAATCCCTCAACAAGCAGAAAACAGAATACAGGAAATGCAATCCGCCCGGCACCCCTTAGGAATTCATACAGATATGCATGCTGTCCCGCATTAACAAATACAGCCGCAGTATGGTCTGTTAACATAGAAATCATTGCTATAATTTTTATTGTAAAACCATTAAGGAATCCTTTTGGGCGTGTTATCTCCATTAAATAAATACTCCTTGTTAATTTTCTTTTGATTTTAAACCACATTATATTATAAGATGTCGGGGTCAAAAGCCCCCGACATTGATGCCTGCGGATTGTTCCGTGCTTCGCACTCCCACAATCCTACCCAATATTCGCATATCGTGGGATTATCATCCCACTTTTATGCTCATATCGGGGCGGGTCCCAAGGTCTTTCACCCACCTATGAGCAAGCTCAAGTGGGTTTAGACCTTTTGACCCTGGCATCATTATATTATATAATAGAATATATATAATGACAACTGACTGTGAATGATCTCTCGGAATCTTGATTGAGCATTTCACCAAAACTGTGGCATTAAACTTTGAAAAGCAAATAATATTCATGAACGTAAAATGAGTCTACGTAATAAATATAACTGTCACTATGTTTCAAAAAATCAAGTGATAACGCAATATTTATAAAAGTAAATTTAAATAATATAATATTTACAAATATAAATATATGTGTTATTATCTTATTTAAAAAGAAGGTGTTCAGTTTGAAAGTTTCTTACACAAAATTATTCAATATGCTGCGTGAAAAAGGAATTGCAAAAACTACATTTGGGAAAGCTATTGATTTATCATCTGCAACATTGGCAAAATTATCAAAAAATGAACAGATTTCCATGAACACACTTATTAGTATATGTAATTATTTTAATTGCCAGCCTGGTGATATTATGGAGTTAGAATATGAAACGGATAAAAATTCATTGCTTTATAGATTAACAGAAGAAAAAAATGCAAAATTAAAAGGTAGTATTTATCATCAAACGCAAATTAAATTAGCATATAATTCTAACCATATCGAAGGCAGCCGATTAACAGAAGAACAGACAAGATACATCTACGAAACGAATACTGTCGGACCCGAAAAAGAGCCGGCAAATGTAGATGACATTATAGAAGCCATAAATCATTTTCAATGCTTTGATTATATGATTGATTGTGCAGGCAATACATTGAATGAAGAATTTATAAAAAATGTTCATAAAATATTAAAGACAAATACCTCTGATAGTCGAATTCCATGGTTTAATATAGGAGAGTACAAATCAAGAAAAAATATGGTTGGCGATATGGAAACTGTTCCACCGGAAAAAGTCAAAAGTGAAATAAAAAAGTTACTTGAAGGATATGGCAAGAAACAAAATATTGAATTAGATGATATTCTGGATTTCCATGTAAAGTTTGAGCGAATCCATCCTTTTCAGGATGGAAACGGACGTGTGGGAAGAATTATATTATTTAAAGAATGTTTGAAACATAATATTGTTCCATTTATTATAGAATACGACTTAAAAATGTTTTACTATCATGGTTTGAAAGAGTGGAATAATGAAAAAGGATATTTTAGAGATACCTGCTTAACTGCACAAGATAGATATAAAGTATATTTGGATTATTTTGAAATAAAATAAAAGGAATCTGAAAGCCTTGTATTGACCAGCTTATAGATTCCGAGAGATTATGTGAATGAAACGGAGGAATATATATGTTTTTCAGATTACCTACAGAATTATACTGCCGGAAAGACTGCGTAAAAGCCCACGCCGCTGATATTGCGGCATTCGGAAATAAAGCCTATATCATAACAGGTAAAGGTTCTTCAAAAAAGAACGGCTCCCTTAATGACGTTACTGATGTGTTAAAATCTAATAATATTGATTATATTATCTTCGACCGTGTTGAAGAAAACCCATCTGTAGCTAACATCATGGATGCAGCAGCTGCAGGCAGGGATTTCAGGCCTGATTTTATTATCGGTATCGGCGGCGGTTCACCACTTGATGCCTCAAAGGCAATCTCCCTTATGGTCAGGAATTCAGAAGCAGATGAATCACTGCTTCTTACAGGCGGAAGTTATGGATATCTTCCTGTTATAACAGTTCCAACAACCTGCGGAACCGGTTCAGAGATCACTCCTTACTCAATCCTTACCCTGCATGCACAGAAGACAAAATCAAGCATTCCCCATAAGATATATCCTTCACTGGCTCTCTGTGACCCGGGGTACCTTTCATCAGCTCCGGTATCAGTTATCAGAAATACCGCTGTTGATGCCCTTGGACACCTTATCGAAAGCTATATTAATAGTAAGGCAACGCCAGTCAGCAGAATGTTTGCAGATACCGGCCTGTCCCACTGGAATAATATAGCGGCATTTATTGAAAACGATTCCTATACAGATGAACAATATGAGGAGCTTCTTATAACCTCATCCTTTGCCGGTATGGCAATATCCCATACTGGAACATCACTTCCGCACAGAATGAGCTACCACTTCACATATACCCGGGGAATCCCACATGGTAAAGCCGTTGGGGCGTTTCTTTCGGCATATACTGCCCATGCATCTGATGTGGACAGAACCCATGTCCTTACTATGCTCGGCATGGGTTCATGTGAAGAACTGGGAGAGCTGATAAAAAGGCTGACAGGAACTATTACAATGGATAGCAAAGAGCTTGACGGCTGTATAGATTATGTCCTCAGCAACAAGTCCAAGCTTGCAAACTGCCCATATAGGGTTGACAGGGATATCGCAGCTGACATATATGTTAAAAGTCTGATAATGCAGTCATAGGATATATAATTTTGGGGTATGAAGACCCTTTTAAGGGTAACAAGTAATACGAATACCCTTTTTGAGGGATAGCAAAAGCTACAAAGCCAGCGTCTTTAGGCGCTGGCTGGCAACAAGCCCTTATGGAGCTAACGCAAACTACCCGTTGGATGGGTTGTCATGATTAATAATATAACTTAATATTCCCCATAGCAAAATAATCACACGCAGATGCATCTGTTGTCGCTATTTCAACACTAAACTTCTGTATTCCTTCAATATTTATTTCGCAATTTTTAGCCATATCAATAGGTGAGTGCTAATTTTTTGTGAAGAATTTGTGAAGCCTTGATTTTACGGGCTTCACAGAGGTTTTTCACTTGCTTTCACACTCAATTTTATTGATTTGACCACATTTTTACGACAAATCTTTGGAAAAATATATTCGCCTGATTTTCTTACCACATTTTACGACAACGACTTATGGTTTATACCACAGCAGGTACGGTTTCTGGCAGGTTCATCTTGGACATCTCATTCTCTACATGAGACATTTCAGCGATGTGATTATAGATATTCATGGTAATCTGTGCATCCGAATGTCCCATAACATACTGCATAACCTTTGGATTGACATTGTTCTCACCCAGTCTGGTACATCCTGTATGCCGTAGAATATGAGAGGAAATATGAGGCATTAACTCTGGTTCTCTATTCTCTTTTTCTGCCAGTATGGTTTCTTTCTTATTAATGGATGAATTGAAATCCGGCAAAATCACCAGAGATGAATATTTTGAATGGAAAATCAACAGGCCTTATACCTGTGATGATTGTGGTAAATTTGAGCCTAAGAAACAGTGGAAATTGTCTAAAACAGAACTTACTAAAATTTGACTTAATCACACTTTCACTTTTTCTTAATTCAACAAGCACTGCAAAATCAACGCTTTATATTTACACACTATTCACTTCCACAATTAATCTATTAGTCAGGCTTTGATAATACTTCAGAGTTTTCAAAATTTATCCATAAATGTCAAAAGCCCACACAACCGGTTATTTTACCGGCTATGTGGGCTTTTCCTTATATTTCTGTGTGCTGTGTTAATCTTTCTGTTCCTCTGCCAGCAACATATCTTGCTGTTCTATTAGTGCATCCAGTATGCTGCTCACTGTTATCAATGTGGTTGCACTACATTGATTTAATTTGGTGGCAATTTCCGAATTTATAATACTTTCACATTTTGCATACGGCGTATCTAATAGGAAATAATCAAAATTCTTGTCCAAAACATACGCCAGTTTCAAAAGCATCGGCAAAGAAACTTTTGTTTGTCCTACCTCAACATGGCTCATATGATTGTTTGAGCAACCAACCAACGCCCCTAAATCCGCTTGACTATATCCATGCTCTAACCGTGCAGACTTAATTCGTTGACCGATTTTTACATAATCAATTTCCGGTTGCAGTTCAATCACCTCCATGCTTTTATTCTGTTTTTATTATAAAGTATGCTCATTTTTGCAACAACCAACCATAAATGCACATTGCATTTATAAGTGCAATCTGCTATAATTTTATAGGCAAATTGCATTGAATAATACAAAGAAAAAAACCTTCAAACAGGTTTTTTAGCCCCATCTGAAGGTTTTGTAAATAAAAAAATTCGTAGAGTATCTTACTCTACGAACCACATTTTAGTCATATTTTCTTTGCTTTGTAAAATAATCTTACAACTTGCTATACCATTTGTCAACGTATTCAGAGAAAAAAAGTGTTCTTTTCTCAAAAAAAGCCGCAATTCACCATCGCTATTTGCCATTTGCCGTCAAAATTATAGTCATACCAGAAGGAGGGATATATTCAATGTCAAGAAAAGGTGAAAATATTTACAAAAGAAAAGACGGCAGATGGGAAGGACGATATGTTAAATCTAAATCCCCATCGGGAAAAACTCAATATGGGTATGTATATGCAAAAACTTACCATGATGCCAAGGAAAAACTTCGCAAAGCATTTGCTTCACACTCACAGCAAATCATCCCGCCAACTACGAACATTACTTGTTTCTCCGTAATTGCTTCCGAATGGCTTAACAGCACTATTCCACAAGTCAAAGAATCAACTGTGAATAAGTACCGCAATTTACTTCAATCCTATATTCTACCCATATATGGAGATATACCTTTATCCCATATCACACATGACTTTATCGAATGTCAGTGTAATAATCTTTTGCTCTGTGGTGGAAAGAACAAATCCGGACTATCTTCTAAAACTGTAATGGACACTCTATCTGTTATTCGCAATATTCTAAAGTTTGCAGTACGAAAAGGAAATTTCGTTCCATGTGATGGAACATCTGTGCAGATTAAACAAGTTTCCACATCAATGAGGATATTAAGCAGCACAGAGCAGGAACGCCTGTGTTCATATTTAAATTCTGAAAAGAATCCTTACAATATTGGTATTTTAGTTTGCTTATTTACAGGGTTGCGTGTAGGTGAAATATGTGCCTTACACTGGGAAGATATTTCATTTTCCGAACAAACCTTGTATGTTCACCAAACTTTGCAAAGAATCCAAGATAAATCCTGTTCGGAAAAGAAAACCAGAATTGTATTAACTACTCCGAAGAGTGCCTGTTCTATCCGAACAATTCCTATTCCAGATCCGATACTCAAAATACTTAACGATCATCAGACTTCAAGAAAGGGATTTTTATTGACAAATAGTGAAACACATTTTATTGAACCGAGAACTATGCAGAATAGATTCAAGACCGCTTTGAAAAAAAGCGAGATAGAATCGGCAAATTTTCATGCACTCCGTCATACATTTGCAACCAGATGCGTTGAATTAGGATTTGACGTTAAGAGTTTAAGTGAAATACTCGGTCATGCAACTGTCAATATTACAATGAATCGCTATGTTCATCCTACACTTGAAATGAAAAAAAACAATATGGAAAAGTTATCAGCATTATTCACCGTCAATTAAATCGTCAGCACCGCCCAAATAACCACTATTTTCGTGGTTTGGGCGGTGTTTTTCCGTAGAGTAAGATACTCTACGAAAAAATTACGAAGAAAGGGAGGTCAACTGTGGGAAATTACAGCACAATTACAGAAATTCTTGATGTTGATAAAGATCATCTTATATCAATTCTGACTGAAGAGCTACCTGTGCTTCGTGCCAAAATAGGTTTATCGCAGGATGAACTTAGTAATATTGTTGGCATTTCAAGGCAAACTTATTCAGCTATTGAAACCAATAAGCGTAAAATGTCTTGGAATACATTTCTCTCGCTATTATTGGTATTTGGATATAATGAAAAAACAGAAACAATGCTGGAAATGTCAGGGGCATTCCCTGTCGAACTGAAAAATATACTGAATGTTGATCGTCGAAAGGAGGACAAATAATGAGTCACCAAGTTGTAGAACTCAATTGCCCTGGTTGTGGGGCAAGGGTATCAACCGCTCAAAAAGAATGCGATTGGTGTCATAAACCTATTGTCATTTCTACATTTAATAGTGTGTATTCAATGCCAATGCCGGAAGTTAATAAATACGCTGGTGCCTATCGAAAAGCACTTACAGAAAATCCAGACAACACAGAGCTGAATAAATCCATTGCTATGTGTTATTTAAAATTAAAAATGTATGATAAAGCCTTGGAAGCATTTGAAAAGGCAATTGAAGATAATTTCGATGATTCAGAAATTTATTTTTACGCTGCTATTTGTTTACTTAATGGGAAAAAGGCATTCCTTAATCAAAGACCTACCATTGACAAAATTTTGGAATACCTAAATGCAGCACTTATGATTGAGCCAAAAGGAATTTACTACTATTTTATGGCTTATATAAAATACGACTATTTTGAAAGAAAGCATTTCCGCACGTCACCTAATTATGTGGATGCACTTCAAATGGCTAATGAAGCCGGTTTATCGGACTTTGACATTGAGCAACTCTACACAATCCTCAATGTTGCCCGTCCAGATTGTATCTAATTTAAAATCATAATACGTTGCCACAAACGTATTACGATACATAACCCATTATTTAATCATGAGGAGGATAAAGCAAATGGGATTTTTATTATTTATTGTGATTGTTGCTGCAATTCTGTATTACGCAAAGGTCTATAATTCTCCAAACGCAAAAGCTGTTAGAGCTGTTTGCCAGGGGAAAACACCTGAGCAGCAGAAAGTTATTGAATATTTCTGCAAAGAAGGTTGTATGACCAAAACAATGGATGACGAAGAATATCTTTCCATGGTAAGAGCGAAACGTGATTCTCTGAATCTTCGTCAGAAAGCTCTGAACAAAATTGGATTAGATGAAGATGAAGTAAGTGAAATTCCACCCGCTTCATTTGAAGGTTTCGTGTATAAAAACGCATATGCAAAAAAACGTGCAAATGGTAACTGGGTTAGTTCTTCTTATCAGGTAGCATGGCTGTTCTTTAGTTCTACTCAGATTTATATTTACAGATATACCTTCAACATGGATGAGGACAAAAAGACAGAAAGCACTGATGAGTTCTTCTACAAAGATGTTACTTCCTTCTCCACCAGTTCCGAATCTGAACAAGCACATGGCATTGGCGACAAGAAATTTGAAGTCGAATCTAACAAATTTAAAATGGTTGTTCCTGGGGATCAGATTTTCGTTTCTATGGATGGAGTATCTAATTCCGAAGATATCATTCAGGCTATGAAACAGAAACTGAGAGAAAAGAAAATGTAATTAACATAGCCCATGCTATGAAAAAGGAAGGAGATAAAAATGGCAAATCAAACCAACAATGTGGAACTGTTAAAACAGTATTGCAAAGGCAAAACAGCAGAACAGGTGAAGGTAATTGAATACTTTTGTAAAGATGAAGGTTGCCTTTCCCAAAATATGTCTGATGACGAATACTCTTCTATGGTCATCAAAAAGCGTGACTCCCTGAATCTGCGTCAGAAAGCATTAAGTAAAATCGGACTGGACGAGGATGAAGTAAGTGAAATTCCACCAGCAGTATTCGAAGGTTATGTATTCAAGAATGCTTTTGCAAAAAAACGTGCAAATGGTAACTGGGTTAGTTCTTCTTATCAGGTAGCATGGCTGTTCTTTAGTTCTACTCAGATTTATATTTACAGATATACTTTCAACATGGATGAGGATAAAAAGAGCGAAAGTACCGATGAGTTCTTCTACAAAGATGTCACATCCTTCTCTACCAGTTCTGAAACCGAAACTGCACATCGCCTTGGAGACGACAAGTTCGAAGTTGAAACCAACAAGTTTAAGATGGTTGTTCCTGGGGATAAGATTTTTGTTTCCATGGACGGCGTATCCAATTCCGAAGATATCATCCAGGCTATGAAGCAGAAGCTGAGAGAAAAGAAAATGTAATTGCGCTGCACCGAGCCTGTTTTGCTGGCGCACAAATAGCAGCAAGCGGTCTCTGTTTTGTGGCAAACAGAGACCGCTTTTTTTAGGAGAAATCAATGAGCGAGAAAAAAATCCCCCATTATATAAATGATCCAAAGACTAACAAATTAACCGCACCTGAAAACAAGTTATATCGTCCGGAAATTCATTTCGGAAAAGCGGTGATTATAACGATATCAACTATCTTTTTAACCTTACTTATATCTTGGCTTATTACATTAGTTCTTATTCATCGAGGAATATATAACATAGAACAAAATGGTCAACTGGCAATTTTTATATCAATTTACTGGAAAATTCAGCTTCTGGTACTATTGTTGACCTTAAAATATATTTTTATATGGTTTATTAGAATTTATCAGCGATATGCTAAATCAGAAACCAGATTACGCTGTTGCTACACTCCAAGCTGTTCGGAATATGCAATTTTAGCACTAAAAAAATATGGTCTGATATTTGGAAGCATTAAAGCTGTAAAACGGCTATTGCGATGCGGTCCTCCCGGCGGCATTGACTACCCTTAATACAAGGAGGTACTTATGGAAAGCTATATCAAATTACTTGAAACAAATAATGGTGAATTTATTAGTGCTTCTGCCTTGGAAGTTACATCTATACCCAAAATATCAATTTTAAAAGATGACTATGCACCAATAGATGATATTGAAAATGAAATCAAGCTCGGATTAGGCAACTTGATTTCAGAAATATACCAAAGTTATAAAAGTTTTTCTGCAACAAATAATTCAGCAGAAATCTCCTTGGAATTATTATGGATGACTGAACCTGTTATCAACCAACCATACAAAGCCAAAATTCGTATTTTTATTATTTCACGAGCTATAAACAATTCTGAAAATAGTAGCAACGAAATGGTAGATCGAGTTCTTTCATCATGCGAAGCTGCACTAAAACTTCATAAATATGGTACACAAAGAACATCCATTACTACTTTAGAAAATGCAACAGAGCAAATTGAAACTTCTGCTGTTCATGCATTAGTGAAGGATGAACATCTTGATGTCATGCAAAACGAAATGCTTCCTGCCAGCTATTCTTTTGATAAATTAGAAGCTGGTGCGCATAACCTGGGTTCTATTGTTAATAGTTTAATTGAGCACCCTCATTGTGCCGTTTCTTTTCAATTAACCCCAACTCACTTTACCTTAGAAGAAAACGGGGCTATTACTCAAATGGCTCAGATACTTGATACGCTGAGTAAAGGCGTAATGACCCAGGGTATAGGAAGCGTTAGTATAACTGCTGCTGAAACAGTTTCATCAGTATATAAATATTATCAGGCGAATAAAAATAATGCTCTATTCAATTATGGCATCTTAATTTATGGAAATGCACGTTCTGTTGAAGATATCACATCTAAAATTTATGGGCATCTTACTTTTGATACCAGTAAGGCACCCTCATTAAAAATTATAGATTTATCCAATACAGAAGTTTCTGACAGAAATAATTTTATTCCTCTGCCATGGATAACAAGCGAACTTTTATTACAGTCAGACAGGAATTCTCAAATTTGGTCTTACAATACTGGATTTAACAATTTTTATCGTTTACCATACATTATTACTGCTGAAGAAGCAACTGAATTTTTCAGACTGCCTATCGGAACGCAAAGAGTTTCTGCCGGCTTACCAATAAATGATACAGAAAGTTCCAGTAAAACTTATTCAAACAATTTAATAAATGCAGGTGATATTGAAATAGGTTTATTAAAATCTTCTGGTAACAAAGATAGCATTGGAATAACACTCAAAGACCTGGCGAAACATATGCTTGTAGTAGGTACTCCTGGATCAGGTAAGACTACTTTCTCTGTTGGATTATTGGATAGATTATGGAAAGAACACCATATTCCTTTTTTGGTCATTGAACCTGCTAAAAATGAATATCGAGCATTAGTACAAAGTATTCCTGATTTACAAGTATTTACACCTGGAAAAAACTTTATTTCTCCATTTGTATTCAATCCTTTCGTTCCTCCAAAGAACGTAAAGTTGGAAACATATAAATCAACATTAAAAACAGCTTTTGCTGCTGCTGTTTCCATGTCAACACCATTAGATAAAATATTTGAGGAGTCTATAAATAATTGCTACTCTGATTTTAGATGGTTAGATACATATACATCCGACAATAAAGGATTAAATTTTAATATCTCAGATTTTATCAAATGCTTTCAAAAAACATTCGATGAAATAGGATATACTGGCGATGCAAAAAATATTGGACGAGCAGGTGTTGTTAGACTTAATAGCCTTGTAAATCTTTTTGATAACTACTTCTCTATTCCTATTGAGGATTTACTACAAAAACCAACGATTATAGAACTTGCAGCAATTGAAAACAGTGATCAGAAAGCTCTTATCATTGCCCTGCTACTTCTTTCTATTTTAGCATATGTAAATTCAAATTATGTTGGAGAAGGTGGTCTAAAAAACGTCATACTCCTTGAAGAAGCTCATGTTCTTCTGGATGCAGATGGTAATGGCAGTCAAGGAGATGCTAATCCAAGTGCTATTGCACAAGGTTTAGTAAAAAGAATGCTTGCTGAAATTCGTTCTTATGGTGTTGGCTTAGTAATTGCAGATCAATCTCCTCGAAAAGTATCTACTGATGTAGTTGGCTTAACTGATATGAAAGTTGTTTTTAGATTAGTTGAATCTGTTGATAAACAGATTATTGCTGACAGTATGAATATGTCAGATTCTCAAGTTCAACGGCTTTCTCGCTTAAAACCTGGTGAAGCATTTCTTTTCTTCAACAAATTAGATGAACCAGAAGAAGTTGTTACACCTGATTATCGTTTAGAAAACAATATTAGTATCACCCTTACAGATGAAGGAATACGAGATTTATCAACATATTGGCGCTCACGCAAGCAATATTTGAAGCCATATCCCGAATGTAATTTGATTAGATATTGTTCAGAGACATGTGATTACGATAGACGCATATTAGCTAAAGAAATTGCCCGTCGTATTTATACAAGAAATTTTAACGCTACAAGCAAAGAATTTGAACCAATAAAAAAAGTATTTAGACAAATTACAAACCTTACACTTGCAGAATTAAATGACGAACCTTTTTCACCTGAACTTTTAGCATGTGTAAAATGCCAGCTTTGGAGACGTATTAAATACGGAACCAATATTCCAATAAAAGAAATACAAATTAAAAATTCTTTAGAAAAATCATAAATGAAAGGAGGCCATTATTATGGGAGATGAATACACAGAGACTGTTGATACTTCCATCGATACGGATACATCTGAAGATTTTTCTGAGGATGTATCTGCTGATTCTAATGATATAGCTGATGATATTCCTGAAGATATTCCTGAGGACGTTCCAGAAGATTCTTCTTTCGATTCTGATGACATGGCTGATGATATTCCAGAAGATATTCCTGAGGATGTCCCAGAAGATTCTTCTACTGACTCTGAAGACATAGCTGACGATATTCCAGAAGATATTCCTGAGGACGTCACAGAAGATTCTTCTTCCGATTCTGATGACATGGCTGATGATATCCCAGAAGATATTCCTGAGGACGTTCCAGAAGATTCTTCTACTGACTCTGAAGATATAGCCGACGATATCCCAGAAGATATTCCTGAGGATGTCTCAGAAGATTCTTCTACTGACTCTGAAGATATAGCTGACGATATCCCAGAAGATATTCCTGAGGATGTCTCAGAAGATTCTTCTGCTGATTCTGATGACATGGCTGATGATATCCCAGAAGATATTCCTGAGGACGTTCCCGCTGACACTCAGAATGATGCTGCCAACGAAACTTCTTCAGACGAGACCGAGGACTCTGCTTCCGACATTTCTGCCGATGAACAGCCTACTGATTCTCAGGATGATATGGCTGAGGAAGCTCCTTCGGATGAGACCAAGGACTCTGCTTCCGACGTTTCTGCCGATGAGCAGCCTACTGATTCTCAGGATGATATGGCTGAGGAAGTTCCTTCCGGTGAGACCGAGGACACCGCTTCTGATGCTTCCACCGATGAGACCGAGGACTCTGCTTCCGACGTTTCTGCCGATGAACAGCCTGCTGATACCCAGGATGATATGGCTGATGAAGCTCCTTCGGATGAAACCGAGGACACTGATTTCGATGTTTCTGCCGATGAGCAGCCTGCTGATACCCAGGATGATATGGCTGATGAAGCTCCTTTGGATGAGACCGGGGACATCGCTTCTGATGCTTCTGCCGATGAACAGCCTGCTGATACCCAGGATGATATGGCTGATGAAGCTCCTTTGGATGAGACCGAAGACTCTGCTTCCGACGTTTCTGCCGATGAGCAACCTGCTGATGCTCAGGATGATATGGCTGACGACACTCCTTCGGATGAGACCGAGGACACTGTTTCTGATGTCTCTGCCGATGAGCAACCTGCAGATACTCAGGATGATATGGCTAACGAGTCCACTTCGGACGAGACCGGCGACATTGCTTTCAATGAACAGCCTGTTGATACAATCGGTCGATGCCCGAAGTGTGGTAAGCCTATAGATCAATGTACATGCACAAATGATGGGGGAAATGATACAACCTTTGCAGGTAACGATCCTAATGGAGGAGATGCCTTCCGTCAGTTATCTGAGTATATGAACGAGCATAATTACGGTCTTGATGATTTCGCCACCTATTCACAAGACCCTGAATGGCAACGATTACATAGTAATGCCTACCCAGATTATACGCCGCCAGAAGCATCCAGTACTGACACGCAAGAAAATTCCTTCCGTCAGTTATCTGAATATATGAACGAGCATAATTACGGTTCCGATGATTTTGCTACCTATTCACAAGATCCTGAATGGCAACGGTTACATAGTAACGCTTACCCAGATTATATTCCTCTAGAAGAATCCAGTGCTGACACGCAAGAAAATTCCTTCCGTCAGTTATCTGAATATATGAACGAACATAATTATGGTTCCGATGATTTTGCGACTTATTCACAAGATCCTGAATGGCAACGGTTACATAATAATGCCTACCCGGATTATGTTCCTCCAGAAGATAGTTCTGTTAACTCTGAAGGCAATGTTGACTATACCTCTAAAAACATTTCCGAGAATACCGCCACTGATACTCGAAATGAAATAGGAAACGAAGTAACCACAAGCCAAACCAAGGACACAGCTCCCGATGCTTCTACCAATCTTCAGGATAATATAGCTGATGAAGCACAAGATAATATGGACAATGAAGTTTCTACAACAGAACCCACGGATATGGTTTCTGATACTTATGATGAAACCGATGATGCCGGTACAGAGGATAAAGTCAACGACCTAACCGATGAATCAGCTGAAGCTAATGTTCTCAATGACTTAGCTATGGATTCCTCCGTAACTGATACCAACGACATGGATAATGAGTCTGCCAATCAAGAGAATGAAGATTTTCCTGATAGTAGCTCCACGGACACTCCTGCCGATAACAATGCTTATAGCACAGTGAATAATCAAGATGCCGTAATAGACAAAGATTTTGGAGATTTAGCAGACGATACATCCGAAAAAAGTGCTATGACTCGAATGTCTGAATATATGAACGCTCATAATTATGGATTGGATGACAAAGCAACCTACATGTCTGACCCTGAGTGGATTAGCATAAACAAAGATCTGAAAACAGAACTTGGCATTCCTCAAACCGCACAGGAGCAGATGGCGGATTATATGGGATCTCATAACTATGGAATTTGGGATAGAAACGAGTACATGAAAGACCCTGAATGGCAGTCTTTGAATGAAACACTTCAAAATGAGAATGCCAATAAGGGAATTGTTCCAGTTCCATCTTATACAGATTTTGATGAGATTTCCTCCCCAGAGGAGAAGGGAAAAATATCTACATTCTTCTCTAACATTTTTGGTTCTTCTAAACCGAACGAACCGACTACTGTTCCAGCAGACGAGCCTACTTACCAAGGATTTGAAGTTGATAATACTCTCGAATCCAACGAAGATATTACAGCAACTTCCCAAATATTACAGCAGCCAACTGATGTAAACGAAACAAAAGACTTTGTAAGTGTCATTGAAAAAATGGACTACAATGATTTGTCTGACAAAGACAAAGAGCTGATGTATAATACTGCTAAGGGACACATAGGCAAAACATACGGTGATTTGGTTAGTAATGACCGTATCAATGAAATACCTAAACATATAAAAATTGCTGATACAGAAGAATGTCGCAAAGCCTATGAAGCATCTGGCGGTAAATACGGCAATAACACAGTAGGCTTCTATTGTCCGAGAACAGATGAAATATTTGTTGATGCTCCAAGAAATGGTGATATGACAGAAATCATGGCAACCGTTGAACACGAATCACTCCATTTGGCAAGTAATGGTGGTGTGACAGAGTATATATTTGATTCAAATACAGGTCGTCCTTCTTGGGATTTGAGTACAAATGTCAACGAGGGTATTACCGAAATGTATGCAATGCGTGATATGACGGACATGGGCTTTGATTATAAATCGACTTCATATCAAAGAGAGGTTGGGGTTGTCCAAGCATTGGAAGATGCTATTGGAAAAGATGTAATCCGAAACGCTTATTTCAACCATCAACCAGACTTAATCCGTAATAATTTTGAAAACGCATTCACAAGCGATACAGAATCTGGCATCGGCAAATATAATGAATTTCTCAATGACTTCAATCGTTACATAAAGACAACGTCCTATGATCCTGAATTTGCTACTCGTAAAGCAAGTGTTTACGATTGGATTTCTAATCTTAAAGCGAAACGGAGGAATGTATAATGGTAAATGAACAAATACGCAAGGTTGCAGAATACATTTGTGCTTTGAATCCGACCATTGATGCCGCAACCTATGTGGAACAATTAAATATCTTATACGGTGCAATCTATGAACTTATTTCTGATGGTGAAGATTATTCAAATGAACTTATCGCTATTGAAGAAGAACGCATCAAAACGCATGGAACTTCCATCTGCAAAAGAATTACAAATCCTGTTATGCTTTTGATGGAATATTCCCAGATTGCATTTTCTCTTGCCAAAAAAAGCTATTTGAACAATGAGAAATATGCTGTTGCTCCATTCTTAAAGAATATTATAAGCCAGCTATTCTCGTCTGAACTGATTGGTGAAAAAGAAAAGAAAGAACTTCGTGTTCTTGTTTCTGAAACAGAACTGGACTTTGGTTATGCTGCCGGAAACCATGCGGTTTCAAGTATCCGAATGGCACCAATCATTAGAAAATCATAAAATAGGAGGTAGATATAATGGGACTCTTTGGAAAAAACCCGAATGAAGTTGCATATACAGGTGGAAAAAAGCACTGGGCTGATGTTATTAAAAACAGCGGTTCCGGCGAGCTACTGATTTGGCGTCAACCTGAAGAAGACTTCAATACAAACTCAACTTTAATTGTAATGCCTGGTGAAGAAGCAATCTTTATCAAAGGTGGAACGGTTGAACAAGTTTTTGAAAACGGTAACTATAAGTTATCAACTGAAAACTATCCATTCATCAGTCGTTTACGAAATGCTTTCACAGGAGGTGTCAGCACTTTCAACTGTGTTGTATACTTTATCCGTAAAGCAGATAGCCAAGAAATTCGTTGGGGAACAGAAACCCCTATTCAAGTAAGAGATAAAGTTTGGGGTATAAGGACAGACGCAAAAGTCAGAGGTGCTTATAAAGTTCGTATTGAAAACCCTGTTACTTTTTTAGAAAAGCTTATTGGAAACAATATCCAATTTCAACTTCAAGGAGAATTGGATAAATATTTTGCAAGCGAATTCCAAGGCAAAATTAAAACTGCTGTTTCAAAATTCCTCAATAGCTTACAGCAAGAATTGATCGGCATTGACGCTTATATGGAAGAACTTTCCGAACAGATTGAACCATATATTGATGAAGTCGTCGCTGATTATGGTTTAAAATGTGTTAAATTTTCTTTAGCGGGATTGGACATCGACACAAGCAAATATGATGTTATTGATGAGTCCCAAATTGCCGCCATCAGTAAAGGCAAACTTGCACAGGGCGACAAAGCTGCCATGGATGTTCTTGGTGATAATTGGGGAAAACAGCAAGCTGCAAACATTTTAGGCGACCTTGCAAGGAATCCTGGTGCTGGTGGTATGGGAGCAATGGGTGCTGGCATGGGTATGGGCATGGCAGCTGGAAGTGTTTTTGGTAACATGGCAAACCAGATGTTTGCTCCAATGAATCAAAACTTAGAACAACAGTCTGTTGCACCGCCACAACAATTTCCTGCTTCTGTCTCTGGACGTTTTGCGCCCAAGGGAATTGGCAGTACACAATCTAATGCCGCTGTTTCTGATGATCCAATAGAAATATTAGGCAAATTAAAAAAATTACTTGATGCTGGTCTTATTGAACAAAGCGAGTATGATTCTAAAAAAAGAGAAATTCTTAGCAGAATGTGAGGTGACAAAGAATGAAAAAGGAAAAATTTTTATGGATTATTCTTGATCTTATCTTTCTTGTAATCTTTAACATGGTGTTTTTTGTTATTAGCGGTATAGTGCATCCAACATCCGTTTGGATCTCTTATGGTTTTATCCATCTTGCATATATAACGCTATTGATTACACCTAGATTGATTAGAAAAAGCAGTAGTTCATCAGTGTTCGGATTTGCATTATATTCCATCTCATCTACCTATTTTCTGGTTGAGTTTATTATTGGAATAATATTTATATTCGCAAAACCCGAATCATACAAAGTCAGCTTAGTTGTTCAAATTATTATTTTCGGAATTTATGTAGCTATACTAATTTCTCATATGATTGCAAATGAATATACTGCTGATAATATTGAACGTCATGAGTTGGAATTACAATATGTCAAAAATTGTTCGACACATCTTAAAAGCATTATGAATCAAGTCGAAGACAAAAATATTAAGAAAAAAGTTGAAAAAGCCTACGATACTCTTCATAGCAGCCCTGTCAGATCCAACAATGCAGCCAGAAATTATGAGCTCATTGTAATGGATTTAATTGAGATATTAGAGCAAAATATTGAACAGAATGATTTAATTGTGGCGTCAACAACTCTTGATAAAATTCTAAAAAATGCTGATGAAAGAAATCGTAGAGTACGGTTAGAAAACTAAAATCATACTCAAAGAAGACCTTCTATAAAGTTCTCTCTTCATAGTCTTGTATATACTCTCAAATCTCCTCAAAACTGTGCAAAAAATGTCTGATATTTTTTGCACAGTTTTTATATATTTCCTGTAATATAAC
Organism: uncultured Lachnospiraceae bacterium; assembly: GCA_934437985.1. Classification (GTDB taxonomy): domain Bacteria; phylum Bacillota; class Clostridia; order Lachnospirales; family Lachnospiraceae; genus V9D3004. The sequence continues at coordinate 532 of CAKSBI010000010.1, read as the reverse complement.
GAAGTATAATTTTCAAAACGTCACAAACAATATAGTGTATTTTATCAATAATTGATATTGTAAATTATATATACTCATTTTCCCCAATAGATATTCTAAGCAACACAACGCCTGCATTGATAACCAGGAAAATCATAAGCAAATTTACAGGTAGATATTCACTGATTGTATCTCCAAGCACAGCTATACCCGAAAGACTTCCAAGCAAAAACATCTGTGAAATTTCATCCCATATTTTTTTGTATTGTTTTATTATTTCCACGACTGTCGCTATTGCAATTACCACTATGAAAAGCACCGCTACGATTGCCAGAATCCTGATAAACCATGCCTCTCCACCTGTATATCCTGGATTCTCGGCTTAACATGACGAGGTTGGTGCCGTTATTCCGAGCGCCTCATATATTGCTGTTTGCTTGTTAAGCATTTCACCGATCCGCAGTGAATGATTTGCATCCTCGAAGCATTCCAAAATATCAAGTTTATCAAGCAGTGCCTGCATGGTATACTTATTATATAAACCTGTTTCTTT
>CAKSBI010000009.1 GCA_934437985.1 uncultured Lachnospiraceae bacterium | reverse complement strand
TCAAACTCAATCGTTCCCGGCGGCTTACTGGTCAGATCATACAGCACCCTGTTAACCCCCTTAACCTCATTAATAATCCTGCTCATTACTGTCTGCAGAACCTCAAAAGGTATCTCTGCAGCCTCCGCTGTCATGAAGTCAACTGTGCGGACTGCCCTAACGGCAATTGCATAGTCGTAAGTTCTCTCATCACCCATTACACCAACCGAACGCATATTGGTGAGGGCTGCAAAATACTGGTTTGGCATCCATGATGGATCTTCACCATGTGCATTCCTGTATTCTCTGGCTGCTTTTTCCACTTCACTTCTATATATCCAGTCCGCATCCTGAACCATGCGTACCTTTTCTGCTGTCACATCACCAATAATACGGATTCCAAGTCCCGGTCCCGGAAATGGCTGACGGTATACAAGATAATCAGGCAGCCCAAGCTCAAGTCCGGCCTTTCGCACTTCGTCTTTGAACAGGTTGTTTAATGGCTCAATGATGTCCTTAAAATTAACATGTTCAGGAAGTCCGCCTACATTATGGTGTGACTTGATAACTGCTGACTCTCCACCAAGGCCACTTTCTACAACATCAGGGTAGATCGTTCCCTGCGCAAGGAAATCAACTGCGCCAATCTTCTTTGCCTCTTCCTCAAATACACGAATAAATTCTTCGCCGATAATCTTTCTCTTTTTCTCCGGCTCTGTTACACCTGCGAGCCTGCCATAAAACCGCTCCTGGGCATTCACCCTTATGAAGTTAATGTCAAACGAACCATTTTTTCCGAAAACGCCTTCAACCTCGTCACCCTCATTCTTACGAAGAAGTCCATGGTCGACAAATACACACGTAAGCTGTGGGCCGATAGCCTTTGCAAGAAGGGCAGCAAGAACCGATGAATCAACTCCACCCGAAAGTGCAAGAAGAACCTTTCCATTGCCTATCCTGGCGCGAACATCTGTTATCGTATTCTCAACGAATGCATCCATTCTCCATGAGCCTTTACAGCCACAGACACCACGAACAAAATTATAAATCATCTGTGTTCCGTTAACTGTATGAAGAACCTCCGGATGAAACTGTATAGCATATAACTTCTTTTCAACATTCTGGGTTGCAGCAATCGGACAATCTGCTGTACGAGCTACAACCTCAAAGCCTGGGGCAGCTTCATCTATTCTGTCAAAATGGCTCATCCAGCATACTGAATTTTCAGGAATATCTTTGAATAAAACACCATTTGGCGCATAATGGATCTCTGTTTTTCCATATTCTCCCACATCAGGAGTGATTACCCTGCCGCCAAGCTTATGCATCATAAGCTGTGCGCCATAGCAAAGTCCGAGTACAGGGATTCCCAGCTCAAACAGTTCCTTGGTATATGATGGCGAATCCGGTTCATAACAGCTGTTAGGTCCACCTGTAAGAATAATTCCCTTAGGGTTCATTGCCTTAATCTCTTCAATACCGGTGCGGTAAGAATATATCTCGCAATATACGTTACATTCACGGACACGCCTGGCAACCAGCTGGTTGTACTGCCCACCAAAATCAATGACTATTACCTTTTCTTCATTCATGAATAATAATCCCGCCGCCTGTATTTAAAATAATATATATATGTATGCCTTAACGGCTGTACATGGGCACCAACATATTATCAGTATCTAAGCGGCTTTTCCTTTCAGTATTAATATAATATTCAACACCTCTTTCAAAAACAGGAGGCAATCTCATCTAAATTACATTATAGGTTAGCCTCAATACATTGACAAGAGCTATTTTTCAAAACATAGATTATAACCCTCCTCATCACCGTCAGATTCATATTTTATATAATAAACCCGGTAATTAATCTTCATGAAGCTTAAGCTCATCAAGCGTAAGTCCATATGATTCAAGAAATTCACTGCAAAATACCTGCACTTCTTCAAGCTCAAGTTCTTCGATCTGCATCCACGTAGATTTCTTTGCCTGGACAAATTCACTATTACCTGCTTTTTCTTCCTCAAGACACTTGATGTATGCAGAAAGTTTATCTGCAGCCTTTACTATTCTCCACAGATATTCATCTTCCTCCTGTTTAAACAGAATCTTTTCATAGCAGTCCTTCATATCTTCAGGGAGCATTTCCAGTAAATTCTCTGCTGCAATACGTTCAACCTCTTTGTATGCCGACTTAATTCCTTTATTATAATACTTAACCGGAGTCGGAAGGTCACCTGTTATTATCTCCGTTGCATCGTGATACATTCCAATAAGTGCAGCCTTATTTTCATCAAGTTTCCTGCCAAATCTTATATTACCGATTACAGCCAGGGCATGTGCTATCATTGCCACATCAAGAGAGTGTTCACTGATATTCTCCTGGCATGCGTTGCGCATCAATGCCCATCTCCCAATATATTTCATTCTTGCCATCATTGCAAAAAAATGATTAGTTCCAGACATAGCCATCTCCTTTTATAATCCCATCTTCTTCAGGTAAATTCCTGTGTAACTGTTCTCATTTGCAGCTACCTCTTCGGGTGTTCCTTTAGCAATCACGGTACCACCACGTTCTCCGCCTTCCGGTCCTATATCAATAATATAATCTGCCGTCTTAATAACATCCAGATTATGTTCGATCACAATTACCGTATTACCACCGTCAGTAAGTCGTTTCAGAATATCAACAAGCTTATGGACATCAGCAAAATGTAGTCCTGTTGTAGGTTCATCAAGAATATATACAGTTTTACCTGTACTCCGCTTACTTAGTTCCGTTGCAAGCTTTATCCGCTGTGCCTCGCCTCCTGATAACTGGGTTGATGGCTGTCCAAGCTTGATATAAGATAACCCAACATCATAGAGTGTCTGCATCTTATTACGGATTGATGGTATATTTCCAAAGAAATGAAGAGCCTCCTCCACAGTCATGTCAAGCACATCAAATATTGTCTTCCCTTTATATTTGACCTCAAGAGTTTCCCGGTTGTAGCGCTTTCCGTCACACACTTCACATGGAACGTATATATCGGGCAGGAAGTTCATCTCAATCTTGATAATCCCGTCACCGCTGCAGGCCTCACAGCGCCCACCTTTAACATTGAATGAAAATCTTCCTTTTTTATAATTGTGCATCTTGGCATCCGGTGTTGACGCAAATAAATCACGTATCATGTCAAATACACCGGTATAAGTTGCCGGATTAGATCTCGGTGTACGTCCTATTGGTGACTGGTCAATATTAATGACCTTATCAAGCTGCCCGGCTCCTTCAATGGACTTGTGCTTACCGGCTATAGTTCTTGCACGGTTAAGTGTCTTTGCCAGCGACTTGTACAAAATCTCATTAACAAGAGAACTCTTACCCGAGCCTGATACACCTGTTACACATGTCATTATCCCAAGCGGAAAATCAACATCTATTCCCTTTAGGTTATTCTGAGCAGCACCCTTAACCGTAAGCCACCCTGCCGGCTGCTTACGTTCTTTTGGAACCGGTATTACAAGACGTCTGCTAAGGTATGCCCCGGTAATTGATTCTTTACACTGCATAATGTCCTTTGCTGTACCGGCGGCAACAAGCTCACCGCCATGTTCTCCGGCTCCCGGACCAATATCAACAATATAATCCGCCGCAAGCATAGTATCCTCATCATGTTCAACCACAATAAGTGTATTACCAAGGTCTTTCAGATTCATAAGAGCTGATAGCAGCTTATCATTATCTCTCTGATGAAGCCCGATACTCGGTTCATCAAGAATATATGCCACTCCGACAAGACCTGAACCGATCTGTGTTGCAAGTCTTATACGCTGTGCCTCACCACCCGACAGTGTACCTGCTGAACGCGACAGCGTAAGATAATCAAGACCTACATTTACAAGAAATCCAAGTCTTGCCTTGATCTCCTTAATTATCTCCCCGCCTATCTGCATCTTGACATTTGACAATTTAAGGGTATTAATGAATCCAAACAACTCATGCACCGGCATCTCCGTCAGCTCTGCGATATTCTTATCCTCTATAGTTACAGCAAGTATCTCCTTTTTAAGACGGCGTCCCCCACACTCACGGCAGGGAGTTATTTTCATAAATTCTTCGTACTCCTGCCTGCTTGTATCAGAGCCTGTCTCACGATATCTTCTCTCAACATTTTTTATAAGACCTTCAAATAGTATATCATACACACCGACACCACGCTGTCCCTTATATTGGACTTTTACTTTTTTGTCGGCACCATACATAATAATGTGCTTAACCTTGTCCGGATATTCACCATATGGTGTATGCAGGTCAAATCCATATTCCTTTGAAACTGCTTCCATTATACATCTCGAATAGCTTCCAGAATCTGTTACGGACTGCCAGCCCATAACTGCAATAGCCCCTTCGGCAATGCTGATGCTTTCATCCGGTATAAGCAGCTCCGGGTCAAACTCCATCTTAAAACCAATACCATTACACACCGGACACGCACCAAATGGATTGTTAAATGAAAAGCTTCTCGGTTCAATCTCGTCAATACTTATGCCACAATCAGGACATGCAAAGCTGTCACTGTAATTCTGCCTCTCACCATTAATTACATCAACAACGAGCAGACCTTCGGCAAGCTTAATTACATTTTCAATTGAATCGGCAAGGCGGTTCTGTATTCCATCCTTAATCACAAGACGGTCAACAATTACTTCAACCGTGTGCTTAATATTCTTATCAAGTACTATATCTTCTGACAGATCATACATATTGCCATCAACAATAACACGTACATAACCACTTTTCCTTGCATTATCAAGAAGCTTTGCATGTGTACCCTTCCTGCCCCTGACAACAGGCGCAAGCAGCTGTATCTTTGTACGTTCAGGTAACTTCATTATCTCATCAACCATCTGGTCTACAGTCTGCTTTTTAATCTCTTTGCCACATTTAGGGCAGTGCGCTGTTCCAATTCTCGCAAACAACAGTCTGAAATAATCATATATCTCCGTAACCGTGCCTACAGTTGATCTGGGATTACGGTTAGTTGACTTCTGATCGATCGATATAGCCGGTGACAATCCATCAATGCTCTCTACATCCGGTTTTTCCATACGTCCAAGGAACATTCTCGCATATGAGGATAATGATTCCATATATCTTCTCTGTCCCTCTGCATAAATCGTATCAAACGCAAGAGATGACTTGCCTGAGCCTGACAAACCTGTCATAACAACAAATGAATCTCTCGGTATATCGACATCTATCCCTTTCAGATTATGCTCTCTTGCTCCTCTGATCCTAATATAATTATCCTTCATGCTTTCACCTTTACTTCATATTTATCAAAACATATCACCAGTATAAATGTATTCTGGCATATCTTCAAAATCATAATCATTAAGTGCTTCCACGGATATCAGATTGCCCTTACAGCTTATAATCCACCTGTTATCTCTAACAGCTGTTTCTTTAGATCAGCTATTGCATCCCTTAATTCTGCTGCTGCCTCAAAGTTAAGTTCTGCCGCTGCCTTATGCATACGCTTACTGTACTCCGTAATAAGCTTCTTAATCTCATTCACGGTCATCGACTCTATATCCTTATCAAGCTCTTCCTTAACAGAAGGAACTTCCTTAGATATCCGTATAAGATCACGCACGGCTTTTTTTATTGTCGTTGGTGTTATTCCATGTTCCTCATTATAACGCTGCTGGATCTCCCTCCTCCTGTTAGTCTCATCAATTGCCTTACGCATTGAATTCGTTATTATATCAGCATACATAATAACGTGTCCATCAGAATTACGGGCAGCTCGTCCAATAGTCTGGATAAGTGATGTTTCGGACCGGAGAAATCCCTCCTTGTCAGCATCAAGTATTGCGACAAGCGTAATCTCAGGAATATCAAGGCCCTCACGAAGCAGATTGATACCAACAAGTACATCAAATACATCCATACGCATATCCCTTATTATCTCCGAACGCTCAAGAGTATCAATATCCGAATGAAGATAACGTACCCTTACACCATTTTCTGCCATGTAAGTTGTAAGCTCCTCCGCCATTCTTTTAGTCAGTGTTGTAATAAGTACCTTGTTCTTCTTCTCTACCTCTTTTCTAACCTCAGCCAGCAAATCGTCTACCTGTCCCTTAACAGGTTTTACTACAACCTCCGGGTCAAGAAGACCGGTCGGTCTGATAATCTGCTCTGTACGAAGCATCTCATGCTCCCTCTCATAATCTGATGGGGTCGCAGACACACACATGATCTGGTTAATATGGCTCTCGAATTCATCAAAATTAAGCGGCCTGTTATCAAGTGCGGAGGGCAGTCTGAAGCCATAGTCTACAAGCGTAGTCTTGCGTGACCTGTCTCCCGCGTACATTCCCCTGACCTGTGGGATCGTCATGTGCGACTCATCTACTATTATTAAGAAATCATCTGGAAAATAGTCAAGCAGCGTATATGGCGGCATCCCTGCCTCACCGCCGGCAAGATGCCTTGAATAATTCTCAATGCCGGAACAAAATCCTGTCTCCCTGAGCATTTCAATATCAAAATTAGTACGTTCTGAAATTCTCTGTGCCTCAAGCAGCTTGTCCTCACTCTTAAAATACTTAACACGTTCATCAAGCTCTTCTTCTATATCTTTAATAGCCTTAAGCAGCTTCTCATTCTCAACCACATAATGTGACGCCGGAAAGATAACAATATGCTCCATGTCGCATTTTATCTTACCCGTAAGAACATCTATCTCTGATATCCTATCAATCTCATCCCCAAAAAACTCTATTCTGATAGCAGTATCTGTTGCCGCTGCCGGAAATACCTCAACAACATCACCATGTACACGGAATGTACCACGGTGAAAATCCATATCATTACGGTCATACTGGATGTCCACAAGCTTCCTGAGCACTTCATCCCTGTCCTTCATCATTCCCGGCCTGATCGATAAGGTCATATTCTGGTAGTCAATAGGGCTTCCAAGTCCATATATACATGATACACTCGACACTACAATAACGTCCTTCCGCTCTGTAAGGGATGCTGTTGCAGAATGCCTTAGTTTATCAATCTCATCATTTATCGAAGAATCCTTTGCAATATAAGTATCAGTCGATGGAACATATGCCTCCGGCTGATAGTAATCGTAATAGGAAACAAAATACTCAACTGCATTCTCCGGGAAGAATTCCTTGAATTCCCCATAAAGCTGTGCCGCCAAAGTCTTATTGTGTGAAATGATCAAAGTCGGCTTGTTTAATGCCGCTATGACATTTGCCATTGTGAAGGTCTTACCGGAACCCGTAACACCTAGTAAAGTCTGGAATTGATTACCTTCTTTGAAGCCTTTTACTAGGTCCTCTATCGCTTGAGGCTGGTCTCCCGTTGGTTGATACTCGCTGTGAAGTTTAAATATACTTTGTTCAGTTTGCACAAAACCACCTCCATCATTTGATAATAAAAAAGTTCGTCTATTCGCCCAAAATTCGTCCATATGCATTTTCACTTTTCATCAAAAACACCCTATGGATGAATGAGCGTAACCTTTCCCGGTTTTCCTTACTCCACAACCCCATGTATCACAACATGGACTAAATGGAACGAAATTACTTTTTAGTATAGCACAAATATACATAGTTGTCCATTATTTCCGAACATTTGTTCCTTCATTGTATGCATCATACCATAAACATTTTTAAGATACCTCATCTAAGTATTCTCCTGTATCAATTACAATATCCAGAAGTTCTTCCTTAAATTCATCGTCCGTTTCCGTTCCTGGCATCACCTCCTCCATGAAATCAGCAATCTCCGGTACACAGTCGGCTATAATGCCCTGATTATCACCATACACATCTATTGTAATAATCTCCTTCGCATGCCCAATCAACGGCTATACAATTTTTTCACTCTACACTCATTCTAAAATCAAGATAAAATTGCTGCATTTTTGTAGCAGATACAATTCTGGGGCATACTTTTTATTGATATGCCCCTATACTGACCTTAGAAATATTTCAAAATTCTATGCTGGAATCCTGTCCAGAAATTCCTGCTCCGTAAGGATTGGTATGCCAAGCTCCTTTGCCTTTGTCAGCTTGCTGCCCGGCTTTTCCCCACAGATGAGGTAATTTGTCTTTTTAGTGGCAGAACTCCCGGCAGTGGCACCAATGCTGCTTATCTTGTCATTGATAGTGTTACGGGTAAAATTCTCTAATTTCCCTGTTACCACGATAGTACACCCTGCAAACGGGTTACCCTTTGTGCTGTTGCTTTTCTTTGCCATGCTAATATCCTCCATTTTCTTAAAATTACACTCTTTCTGTAGCGATTTCCAAAGTTTCAAGTTCTTGTAATCATGGAACCATTCCCAAATGTTCCGGCACATTATATCTCCAAAATCCGGAAGAGATGTAAAATCGAAGCAGTCCACCGCTGCTTTTGCAAACTCCTGTAAATCACCATGAAAATATTGCTCTAATACCCTGCATGCTGTTCTCCCAATCATCGGTATATCCATTGCTACCAAATACCTCGCAAATGTAGTATTGCGGCTTTTCTCTATGGAATCCATGATTTTCTTATAGGATTTCTCACCAAAGCCGTCCATCTGCACAATCTCATTCCTATAATGGTCCAGATGGTAAAAATCATGGTATGTTTTCAAGAATCCTTTTTCAATAAACCGTTCAATGGTAGCTTCCGAAATTCCCGATATGTCCATAGCCTTCTTCCCTGCGAAATGGATGAATCTGTGCAGAATCTGGCTGCTACACTCCGGATTATCACAATGCAGAGTTTCGATCACACGCCCCCTTCCATTCTTTCTGGAATAAATCCTGCTTGGTTTCCCACAGCATGGGCATGTCTTAGGAATCATATTCTTTCTAAAATGCCCCCGGTCAAGATTTTCCTCAACATGGGGAATAATCATGTTCCTCTTGGAAACGAGAATCCGGCAACCAGAATAAAGTTCCAAATCCCTAATGAATGAAAGGTTATGCAGGCTCGCTCTTGATACGGAACACACGTCAATCTCCACCTTATCAAATACTGCTACAGGTGCAATTTCCCCAAACCGTCCCGGCTCCCACTCAATAGAACGGAATACCGTTTCATAAGTATCATCCTCAAACTTATATGCAATACCATCCTTGTAATGGTGTCCGGTTCTTCCGCATCTCTTTGAATAGGAAAGACTGTTATACCGTAGCACCATACCGTCAATCGGAATCTGTCTGTCCTCTGCAAGCGTCTTTAACTGGCTAATCCGGTTCTATAGCTCCAGAAGTATTACATTTTCCGGCAGGAATGTAAAGGGACAGGCATCGAATCCAAACTCTCCAATAGTCTCCAGCAATCTTCCTCGACTGTCAGCGATTTTCCCGAATTCCTCCATTCCCTCTAAAATATTAAAGGCATAGAAATACACATTGCGTTCTCTACAAACTGCCGGGTTTAATAACCGTATTGAACCGGAAGCCAGTATAACGATTTTTAATTAACTGGACTTTATTACTTGTCTATTTTCGCGATTGTACTATCCTAAAAGCCTCAGCGTAGCTAGATTTCTTGAATTACAAACTGTTTTATCCTCCTTCTTTGATTTTGAACGTAATCTGTTCATATCTCCATCCTCCTTCCATTTTTGCATAAAAATACCACAGAACAGATTTCTCCATCCTGTGGCATTTCCATAATCACTTAGGCTTGCACTTTTTCAAGCTTTTCCAATTGTTTTTTCTTTTTTTCTAATTCCTTCTGTCTCTCTTGCTGTATTCTTTCACGAATTTGTTCATGTGACAGCTTAAGCAAATCTTCCGGAAGATCAAAACGATCTTCTTGTACATATACGATTCTTTCCATACTACTGCACCTCCCAAAATTCAATGTCATAAGTTTCTGATAGTTCCTTTAATGCCTCGATCTGTGCTAAATATTCATCATGAAGTTGCAAATAATAATCTGCTACATATAGATTATACATCATTTTCGTTATTGTTTCATCAGATTTATAATAGAAAATTTTCCCATCATGACATAATACTATACCGAGCATATAATTGTGGTCTTTTACTGAATTAAAATCAGCAATACTTGGCGGCATACTACAAGGATGCGTATGCACAGCTATAACATTACTCCTACCTTCTATTGCTCTATTGATTGATTCAGAATAAAGAATCTGTTCTTCTTCGAATGAATTAACTTCCTTCGCTATCACTTGACCTGTATCTGCGTCAAACCAGTACATATCCTCATATAAAGTTCCTGACCTGTGCAACAGCATCTCTTTAGCTTTTATATAAATGGCTCTGTTTACATCTTTATTATCGGTAATTTTATCAAATTTATTACGATATTCTCCACTTGAAATATATGTACTATTAACAAGTGTAGATTTATTCCTTCCATACCTCTGAAATTCAAGGTTTTCACTCATATATATATTACAACAAACTCCTTCCTCTTTCCTTATTAGATTATATGATCTACAAACACAGCAGTCATGGCAATCGAGATTTCCCTCTCCACTTTGCTTAAATGCTACGATGCATTCAGTTGCTCTTACATGCAGGACGAATGAGCGTCACCTGTTGTACCCTTTCTATAAGGTGTTACCTAGTCCATTTATACCATACATTCCACAAAATATGGATTAAATAACACCAGAAGGTACTATATGCAGATAAAATTTTCAGGTTCCATAGTAGGAAACAAAGTATTCCACTGCATTTTCAGGGAAAAACTCCTTGAATTCCCCATAAAGCTGTGCAGCGAGGGTTTTATTGTGCGCTATTACCAAAGTCGGTTTATTCAGTTTCGCTATAACATTTGCCATTGTGAAAGTCTTACCGGAGCCTGTAACACCAAGCAGTGTCTGTACCTGATTGCCTTCCTTAAAGCCATTCACGAGCGCTTCTATTGCCCCCGGCTGGTCGCCGGTTGGTTCATATCCGCTGTGAAGCTTAAATATACTTTGTTCAACTTGCACAAAACCACCTCCATCATTTGATAATATAATAGACTAAATGGGATGAAATTATTTTTAGTATAGCACAAATATATATACTTGTCCATTGTTTTTCGAACATTTGTTCCTTTATTGTATGCATCATATCATTGACATTTTTAAGATACCGCTTTTTCTCCCGGCAATGCCACCTGCGTAACGAATCTACTTTTATCTTTGTGTTGTGGTGATCCCTCCAGGTAGGTGTGCCGGAGCACCCCGAGAGGTTTAAGCTTCTGTTCTTTCGCATAGAGCAGAAGCTTCCTTAAGACATCTGGCAGATCCTCATAGGCACCATCGTGGTAAATGCAAATTGCATCCATGGCAGGTATATCCTTTATATACTCCCCTTTGCTATCCTGCAAAACGGCTGCACAGAAGGATACATCTGATGTTTGGTTCCTGAGTGGATACTCGGTGAAATACATTCTCCGGGTGAGATCCGTGCCGTAAAGCTCCTTAAGGGCGGTGATAGCATGGGCTATTCTACGTTTACATTCAAATATAAGAAAGGCTGACAATATCAGTGAAGCGATTCGGAGCTATGAGAAAATCTCATAGCTTTTTTTGTAACAATTTATTGAATCCATCCATTTTTGCATAAAAATACCACAGAACAGATTTCTCCAATATGTCTTCCAGAATCCCTTAAAATGTCTACACATTCTCTTATTTCATCAGATGAAATATAACCATTCTGATATGAAGCAAACAGCAAACCAATGGTTCCCATTATCTTAATCCCCATCTGCTCTGCAACGTTTCTTTCCCTGGCTTCATCCATCAAAAGCAATTTCCGGTACACAGCCAGCTATAGCTATAATGCCCTGGTTATCACCATACACATCTATTGTAATAATCTCCTTTGCATGTCCCATCAGCTTCAATACCGCTTTTGGGTTAAAAGCATTCATCCCAATACAATCCATGATAAGACATTTCAACTGACAATACCTGTTTATATTTTGTTATGAATAAACAAGGATTCCTCTGTATCATTTTTAACGTGTTTCTACCTTGAATTTGCCTGCATCCAGGCATGATTATCTTTTCAGATTATTGATTATCCGGAAACTTACAGCTTATCAATTTCGTTTTCAAATTCATCTATGCTTGATGCTGCAATTGCTTTTTCTACAAGAATGTACAGTATGGTTTTACGCCGGCCTTCAATAATTCCCAGATTAATTCCCTGGTCTATTCCATCACTTACCCCGGCATTATACTCATCCTTCATCATCATAGTCTTTTTCACATCCATTCTTCCCGGCTCCTACATATTTTAAAAACCTGACCGGAGACTCCGGTACTTCTTCCTCATTAGTTCCTTTGATACTTAAAAATACCGTTTATTCATATAGTTCCTCCCCATAACCAGAGGAATCCATACATCCAGTATATCTTTTATTTTATTGTATGTCAATAATTTGTCTTGTGTTTTACCCCCCACTCATGCTAAAATACTATAGTCAACAATAATAGTTATTATTTGAAAGGATTATTTGCTATGAAAAAGAATATGAAACGTTTTACCGCTATTATCGGCCTGGTAATTCTCGGTGCACTCTATGCTGCAACCCTGATATCCGCAATTTTTACAACACCTGAAGCACCACAGATGTTTAAGGCATGTCTGTATGCTACAATTGTTGTTCCTGTACTGTTATATGGTTACCTGCTTATATATAAGGTTATGAAGCAGCGTTCTGAAGATGCCGGCAGGGATTTTAACGATGCAATCAGGAAAATGAGCCGGGAGAATACCAATGTCCATCCGGAAAATGGCACAGCAACTGATGACGATGCAGAAAAGCCAAATACCCCGCAGTAGCCAGCTTTAGTATATCACTTTTCCCCACGCTTCCCAATCCTCTTAAGGTACTCGTTCTGCTGCACCTCGTATCCATTCTCCCCCGGGTTATAGAATCTTGTTCCGACGTATTTGTCCGGAAGATACTGCTGGTCAACATAATGATTCTCATAATCATGTGCATACTTGTATCCTATACCACGGCCAAGCTTTGATGCCCCGCCATAATGAGCATCCATCAGATGTGCCGGTATCATAACGTTGTTGTCGCCTGCTGCTGCCTCCCTTGCCGCAGATATTGCCGTGACGGACGAATTACTTTTGGGTGCACATGCAACGTAGGCGGCTGCCTGCGCAAGTACAATCTGTCCCTCAGGCATACCAAGCCGTTCAACTGCAAGTGAAGCATTGGTTGCAACTACAAGTGCATTGGGATCTGCATTCGATACATCCTCTGCAGCACATATCATAATACGTCTGGCAATGAATGCCGGTTCTTCCCCTGCATTTAACATCCGGGCAAGGTAGTATATTGCAGCATCAGGATCTGAACCTCTCATGCTCTTAATAAATGCGGATATTGTATCATAATGATTGTCACCTTTTTTGTCATATCGAAGTGCACGCTTCTGAATACATTCGGATGCAATATCAAGTGTGATATGTATACGTCCATCATCAGAAGGTCCTGTTGTAAGCACGCCCAGTTCAATTGCATTAAGTGCATTTCTCGCATCACCATTCGCAGCATCTGCCAGAAAATCAAGTGCATCATCATCAATAGCAGCCTTATACGCACCCATTCCTTTCTCACTGTCACTAAGCGCCCTGCGAAGAAGAATCTTAACGTCATCTATTGAGAGTGGCTGCAGTTCAAATAACTGCGAACGCGATAACAGTGCCCCATTCACTTCAAAATATGGATTCTCCGTTGTAGCACCTATAAGCACAATCGTTCCATCCTCAACAAACGGAAGCAGATAGTCCTGCTGGCTCTTATTAAACCGGTGAATCTCATCTACAAATAATATCGTTTTCTTTCCAAACATTCCCATGTTGTTCTTTGCAGCAGTAACAACCTCTTCCATATCCTTCTTGCCTGCCGAGGTTGCATTTATCTGCATAAATTCTGCACTTGTGCTGTTGGCAATTACTTTAGCAAGCGTGGTCTTACCCGTTCCGGGTGGTCCGTAAAATATAACAGAGCTTAGCTTGTCAGCCTTAATTGCCCTGTATAACAGCTTGTCTTTTCCTATAATGTGCTGTTGTCCGACAACATCCTCAAGAATTACCGGTCGCATTCTCGAAGCAAGAGGGGCTTCCTTTTCCTTCTTTGCTTCGCTCATATATGAAAATATATCCATTGCTAATACCCACCTCTGAATAAATTGTAAGATTTTGAATCAGATAACCTTAATACATTAAAATAAATGTATACTTTTGTCTTCAAGTATGGTATACCACACCTTTCCGTCATCTTCAATCCGTGCTGCCGCAGAAGTTGCTTCCATCACTTTATTTTTCAGACTATGCATACTCCCATCAGGAACAAGAAGCGTCATTGTTACTTTATCAGTATACTCAGTATCAAGAACTGCTATCTGAGCCTGTGCCGCAATGTACTGGAGCTTTCCCACACCATTATAATCCGTAATAATACGTATGCGGCTTGCAGGATATTTTGTAACTATACGGCTTGCATCAATCCCCGCTTTTGCAGCCATCGAATATGCCCTTACAAGACCACCCGTACCAAGCAGCGTCCCCCCAAAATATCTGGTTACTATCACAAGAATATTCCTTATCTGCTCATTAAGCAGCACATCAAGCATAGGTCTTCCTGCTGTTCCCTGAGGCTCTCCGTCATCACTGCATTTCTGCCTGCCACCATCAGCGCCGATCACATAAGCATAACAGTTATGTCTTGCATCCCAGTACTGCTTCTTAGTCTTCTCTATAAACTCTGCTGCCATTTCTTCCGATTCTACGGAAAAAACACTGGCAATAAACCTTGACTTTTTCTCAACTACTTCTCCTGTTCCACCCTCATATACAATCTTATATGACCCTTCCATTGCGGATAAGCTCCTCCGTTTTCACATCAATATTTATTATAAGTCTATCACAAATTTGCCATCAACACAATTTTTTGATATAATCGATTAAGCGGTCTCAAAGTGGTTAGCGCACTCATGTCTGCATGAGGGTGTACTAACCACCTTGAGACCCAAACGGATATGAGCATGCAAGTGTGGCCTTAAGGCCACACGGTATGCGAATAGACGTCAGGATTGCGTTAGTACGCAGTACGGGCAATCCGCTTAATCGACCGGCTTTAGTCTGCATGCTTCCGTGGCCTTAAGGCCGCACGGTATGCGGATAGACGTCAGGATTGCGTTAGTACGCAGTACGGGCAATCCGCTTTAATCGTATCTAAAGAAAGGTATAAGCTTATGGATTATAGCAGAAAAGCATTACAAAAGAAGAGAAAAATGCTTACATCATCCAACAGAAGAATGGCATCCAAGCTCGGGGTCATGACTTTCAGATTCGCTCTGGTTCTTTTTGTTGCGTGTATTTTCTGTGGTACATTTGCTGCGCTTGGTGTTATTAACGGCATCATCGACAGTGCCCCGAGTATTGATACTATTGATGTATCCCCGGAAGGATACTCAACAACTATATATGATGCAAAGGGCAATGTCACACAAAAACTTGTCGGACAGAATGCCAACCGTATATATGTCACCCTGGACCAAGTGCCTGAATGTGTTTACAACGCCTTCGTTGCAATTGAGGACGAGCGCTTCTGGACCCATAAAGGAATTGATGTCCGTGGTATATTCAGGGCAGCTTCGTTCGTTTTAAAAAACGGTGACCTGAGCCAGGGTGCAAGTACACTCACACAGCAGCTGCTTAAAAACACTGTATTTGATGGTGGTTCTGAAACCTCGAACCTTGCCAAGATCAAGCGTAAGGTTCAGGAGCAGTATCTTGCCGTACAGCTTGAGGGACGTCTTGATAAAAAGACTATTCTTGAGTACTATCTTAATACGATCAATCTCGGTCAGAACACACTCGGTGTACAGGCCGCTTCACTCAGATATTTTGGGAAAAATGTAACCGACCTGACTATATCCGAAGCAGCAGTCATCGCAGGAATAACACAAAATCCTTCTGCCTATAATCCAATTTCACACCCTGATAATAATAGCGAAAAACGTGTAACAGTACTCAAATATATGAAGGATCAGGGATATATCAACGAGACCGAATACACAGAAGCACTCAATGATGACGTATATGGACGCATTGCAGAATACAACGAAAGCTATTCATCCTCGTCAAACGCCACATCAATCTCTTCTTACTTTAATGATGCTTTGTTTGACCAGATTATGGATGATCTGAAAGAAGAGCTTGGATATACTGAAACACAGGCATACAACGCACTGTACCGCGGCGGTCTTACCGTATACTCAACACAGGACCCGTCTATTCAGAAAATATGTGACGAGGTTACCCAGGATCCGGCATACTACCCTTCTAATTCAGAATATCAGTTATCATACCAGCTTTCAGTTATTGATGCCAAAGGTAACGAACGTAACTACAATGAACAGACACTCCGGTCATATATCAGGAAAACCGAACCGGGATTTGATATATACTTTAATGATAAAAATATCGCAAAGAAGTACGTTAAACAGTACCGCAGGCATATTGTTAAGAAAAATGTAACCATCACCGGTGAGAACATCAATTATGTACTTCAGCCGCAGGTATCGTTTGTTCTTATGAACCAGAAAAACGGCAAAGTCCTTGCACTTGTCGGAGGCCGTGGTAATAAAACAGGATCAAGGACACTAAACCGTGCAACTGATTCATTACGTCAGCCCGGTTCAACTTTTAAGATTCTGTCAGCATACCTCCCTGCATTTGATACAGCCGGCATGTCTCTTGCAACATATGAAAAAGATGAAAAATACTACTATCCCGGAACCAATACCCAGGTTCACAACTGGAACGGCAATGCCTACAAGGGATATGTATCACTTCGTGAGGCTATATACAATTCAATGAATGTTATTGCTGTCAAGACACTTGAAAAGGTCACACCGAAGGTTGCCTACGATTATCTGACCAACCTTGGAATTACTACACTTGTAGACAAACGCACCGGAAGCAATGGCAAGGTATATTCAGACATTTCCCTGCCAATGGCATTAGGCGGACTTACCGATGGTGTTACTAACCTGCAGCTTACAGCTGCATATGCAGCCATAGCTAATAACGGTGTATATAACGAACCATCACTTTATACCAAGATACTTGACCATGATGGCAATGTTCTTCTTGAGAAAAAGCCTGAAAAAAGACAGGTCATAAAAGATTCAACTGCATATTTTCTGACAAGTGCAATGGAAGATGTCCTTACAAAGGGTACAGGTAAGCCTGCCCGCTTTACTACGATTGACATGGCGCAGGCCGGTAAGACAGGTACTACCTCAAGTGATATAGACCTATGGTTTGAAGGATATACACCATATTATACAGCCGGTATCTGGGGCGGCTGGGATCTCAACAAGGATCAGGCTGATACAGTCTATCACAAGAATATTTGGAAAACAATTATGGAAAAAGTCCATACAGCTAAGAAGAAAAAGAAAAAGGACTTCAAGATTCCTGATTCAGTAACGGAAGCAACAATATGTACTTCATGCGGAAAGCTTGCCATTAGCGGTGTGTGCAGTGCATACGGTGCTGCAAAAACAGAATACTTTGCCAAGGATATGCTTTCCCAGGGATACTGTACATGCCATTCGGCACCAAAGCCAAAGCCGGAACCGGAACCGGGAACAAATGACAATCCGACCCAAAACGACAACACAGTGTCACCTGATAGTGCCGGTACTGATGCATCTGAATCGTCAGAGGCATCACAGGCAGCCACCCCTTCAGATACCGGTACGGATGGATCAGCACAGGCACCTGCTGATGAAGGTGCTGTGACACAGAATTATAACGATATTGCTGAGTAATATTATTTCATCTGTTGTTCAAATGATTATTTTACCTTGTATGTCCGGCCTTTCCTATCATGATTATGTTTTCTGCCGGACACTCTGGTATTATTATTGTTATTGGCGGTGCGTTTTCTCTTATTACCGCCGGTATTTTTACCATTTTCCGACGAAGCATTCCTGAAAGGTCTAGGTGGGATAAGGCATTCCTTTCCGTACCCTATCAGGTCTGTTCTTCCACATTTAAGCAGGGCTTCCTTAACAAGATTATAATTATCAGGCTTCCTGTACTGCATAAGAGCCCTCTGCATTGCCTTTTCATGCGGATTCTTAGGAATGTACACCTTATTCATCGTACGTGGGTCTACACCTGTATAATACATGCAGGTAGATATCGTTGACGGGGTTGGGTAAAAGTCCTGGACCTGCTCCGGCATAAAGCCAAGATCCCTTATATATTCTGCAAGCTTAACAGCGTCCTCAAGTCTGCTTCCCGGATGCGAAGACATAAAATAAGGTACAACAAACTGTCTGTGCCCGCTCTTTGAATTAATTCTGTTATATTTGTCAACAAACCTTCGATACACTCCATGGGAAGGCTTACCCATCATCTTAAGCACATTATCCGACACATGCTCCGGTGCAACACGAAGCTGTCCGCTTATATGGTGTTCACACAACTCCCGCAAAAATGTATCATCCTTATCTGCAACCGCATAATCATACCTTATTCCTGAGCGCACAAATACTTTTTTAACCCCCGGAATACTTCTCACTTTCCTTAGAAGCTTCACATAATCGCTGTGGTCAGTATCAACATTCTTACACATTTCCGGGAACAGGCACTGCTTATCCCGGCATACGCCTTTTGACATCTGCTTCCTGCAGGCCGGCACACGAAATTCAGCTGTTGGCCCTCCGACGTCATGTATATAACCTTTGAAATCAGGTTCCCTTGTCATACGTTCCGCTTCAGCCAGTATTGACTCATGGCTCCTCGACTGTATTATTCTGCCCTGATGAAAGGTAAGCGCACAAAAATTACATCCTCCATAACAGCCACGGTTGCCTGTTATACTGAACTTTATCTCATTAATCGCACTTACACCGCCAAGCTTCTCATACGACGGATGATAAGTACCCATATAGTTATATGAATAGACATCATCCATTTCCTGTGTTGTAAGCGGATATGATGGTGGATTCTGAACAACACATACCTTGTTAGGATATCTTTCTACCATTGTAGAAGCAGTAAATGGATCCGTATTCTTATATTGTGTGTAAAAGCTTTCCGCATATTTTAACGGATCAGCCGCCACTGCTTCATAATCAGGAAGAATTATGGCTTCATCCGGTATATTATCTTCCTTTGTACGATATACAGTGCCACGCACATATGTTATGTCTGATACATCCATTCCGCTGTCAAGTGCCTCTGCAAGCTCTACCATAGAGTGTTCACCCATTCCATACATAAGAATGTCTGCCCCGGAATCAAGAAGCACAGACCTTTTCATCTTATCAGACCAGTAATCATAGTGTCCCATACGTCTAAGACTGGCTTCAATTCCACCGATAAGTACCGGCACATCCTTATACACCCTCCTGATAAGGTTGCCATAAACAACAACTGCATAGTCAGGTCTTTTGCCGGTAACCCCACCTGGTGTATATGCATCCCGGCCTCTTTTCTTTCCTGCAACCGTATAATGGTTAACCATAGAATCCATGTTACCTGAAGACACCAGGAACGCCAGTCTCGGCTTTCCAAGCACCTGTATACTCTTCTCATCCTTCCAGTCCGGCTGTGCAATAATACCAACCTTATACCCATAGGCCTCAAGAAGTCTCGTAATAATTGCCGCACCAAATGAAGGATGGTCGACATACGCATCCCCGCTTATATAAATGAAATCACACTGTTCCCAGCCTCTTTTTTTCATATCATTTTTATTAACCGGCAAAAAATCATGCTGCATATTATTCTTCCCCTTCAGTATTCCTGAAAAACTCATACACCTGTCTGGCAGACCTCGCATTCATGCCATCTACCTTTTCAAGTTCCTCAATATCGGCCTCCCTGACTGCCTCAAGTGAAGCAAAATGCTTCATAAGTGCCCTGCGCCTTACCGGTCCTATACCAGGTATATCGTCAAGAATAGAATGAACCTGCTCCCTGCTTCTCAGTGACCTGTGATACTCGATTGCAAATCTGTGTGTCTCGTCCTGGATTCTTGTCACAAGCCTGAATGCCTCACTGTTTTTTGCAATTGGTATCTCTTCATTATTGTAGTACAATCCGCGTGTCCTGTGGTTATCATCCTTAACCATACCACACACAGGAATACTAAGCCCTAATCTTTCTAATACCTCTAATGCTATATTAACCTGGCCTCTTCCTCCATCCATCAGTATAAGATCCGGCAGATGGGCGAATCCCTTTACCCCGTCAAAATCTTCCTTTGTCATCTCTTCTATTCCGTGCTCAAACCTTCTTGTAAGCACCTCACGCATCGAAGCATAATCATCAGATCCGACAACTGTTCTTATCCTGAACTTCCTGTAATCATGCTTCCTTGGCTTTCCATCAATATACACAACCATTGAGCCTACACTCTCGAATCCGCTTATATTCGATATATCATACGATTCAATTCTTGACACATCTGTCAGTCCGATCAGGTCAGAAAGCTCCGCTACGGCACCTACTGTACGCTGCTGTTCACGTCTGATACGTTCTGCGTCCTGAATAAGAACCATACTTGCATTTTTCCTTGCAAGCTCAACAAGCCTGCTCTTCTCACCCTTCTGCGGACTTATAAGATACACCTTCTGCCCACGCTTTCCGGTAAGCCAGCCCGATATAACCTCTTTTTCCTCTATCTCACATGGAAGTATAAGCTCCCGGGGGATAAATGGGGTATCAGCATAATACTGTTTGATAAATGCAGTTATAACCTCTGCTTCGGTATCATTTGACACACCTGTCAGATAATGGTGCTCCCTTCCGATCATTTTACCCGACCTTATAAAAAATACCTGTACAACTGCCTCATCATCAGCTGAAGCCATTGCAATAATATCCCTGTCCTCATATTCATTACTTGAAGCCTTCTGCTTTTGTGCTATACGCCGTATTGTCTCAATCTTGTCCCTGTATGCGGCGGCCTTCTCAAATTCAAGCTTATCCGACGCCTCAAGCATCTGCTCCTTAAGAGCAGCCGTCACCTTCGTTATGCTGCCATTCAACACATCAACCGCATTATTGTAATTCTCAAGATATTCCTCCCTGCTTATATAGGACTGGCAGGGAGCCTTACACTGTCCGATATGATAATACAGACACGGCCGTCCCTCATTTTCCCCCTCTTTGATATTCTTCCTGCAGTTTCTTATAAAGAATGCCTTCCGCAAGAATTCAAGCGTCTCCTTCATTGCCCCTACACTTGTATAAGGTCCAAAATATTTATCATTATTACGTTCCTTACGATGCGCAAAAAGGAGCCTTGGAAATGGCTCCTGTATTGTTGCCCTTATATACGGATAACTCTTGTCATCCTTAAGCATTGTATTATATTTTGGCGAATGCTCCTTAATAAGGTTACACTCAAGTACGAGTGCCTCCATCTCAGAGTCTGTCACAATGTATTCAAAATATGCAATCCGGCTTATCATCCTCTCAATCTTCGGGGATACATTTCTACTCTGCTGAAAATACTGTCTTACCCTGTTCTTAAGGCTGACCGCCTTTCCAACATATATTATCGTACCGGTCTTATCATGCATAAGATACACACCCGGCCTGGCCGGAAGCTTCTTAAGCTCTTCCTGCAAATCAAACATAATCAAAAAATTCCTCTATAACCTGAACTATACCATCTTCATCATTAGATGCTGTTACATAATCCGCAATCTCCAACACCTTTGGATTGGAATTAGCCATTGCAACCCCGACACCCGCATATTCAATCATCGTCAGATCATTAAGCCCATCGCCACAGCATACCAGCTTGCTTCTGTCGCTTCCAAGTGTCTTTACCATATTCTCAAGAGCTGCTGCCTTATGGATTCCATACGGCAGCACCTCAATAAAGAATTCTTCCGATAAGAATACATTAAGCCTGTCCGCAAAGCATTCCTGCACCTCGGGCAGGGCTTCCCTTAACCTGTCCGGTTCTCCTGTAAGCAGACATTTGTTAAATGTATTTTCAAAATATACCGGGAAATTATCCACTTCCTTAAGCTTCATCTTCGTAGCCCAGGCATCATACTCCTGGTACTTATCAATTCCATTGCCACTGACAAGGTATTCCCTGTCATAACCAATAATACCAAGCCCAAGCCTGACAGCAGTATTGTATATCTCAGGAATCATCTCATATGGGAGCGGATTATCGTATATAACCTCCCCTGTCGCATAGTTAAGTACTTTGCCACCATTAAATGACATCACATAGCTTCCAAACCTGCCAAATTCAAGTTCATCCGCCAGATGCCTGAAACCATATTCTGACCTTCCTGACGCGATAACAACTTTAACACCCTGTTCCTGAAGCCCTATAACCGCCTGCTTTGTCTTTGGTGAAATAACCTTTTCACTTGTAGTAAGTGTTCCGTCAATATCTAATGCCAGTATATCATATCGTCTATCCATTATTCTGTCCACCATCTGCAGCTGTTATTACTGCCCCCGCAGGTGCTTCTGTTACAGCGGAATCTCCCTTTACCTCATGGAATATCCCCATGAATTCTTTACCTGTAATTGTCTCTTTTTCCTTAAGGTGTGTTGCAATCTTTGAGAGCACATCCATATTATCGGCAAGCATGTCCTTAGCCTTCTCATAGCAGCTGGCAAGTAATTCCTTAACCTCCACATCAATCTCTGAGGAAGTGGCCTCACCACAATTCATAACTGCCCTTCCGTCAAGGTATCTGCTCTCAACCTCCTCAAGTGCCATCAGTCCAAACTTATCAGACATGCCATACTGTGTTATCATTGCCCTTGCAAGGGAGGTCGCCTTTTCAATATCATTGGCTGCACCTGTAGTAACCGAATCAAACACCAGTTCTTCTGCGGCACGCCCTGCAAGAAGTGTAACAATCCTGGTAATAAGCTCGTCCTTTTTCATAAGGTACTTTTCTTCCTCAGGGACCTGCATTACATAACCAAGCGAACCCATTGTCCTTGGTACAATTGTTATCTTCTGAACCGGCTCTGAATTCTTCTCAAGTGCTGTAATGAGCGCATGGCCCACTTCATGATATGACACAATAGTTTTTTCCTCATCATTCATGATCCTGTCTTTTTTCTCTTTTCCGGCAATAACAACCTCAACTGCCTCAAAAAGATCCTTCTGCCCTACAGTATTGCGGCCATTACGTGCCGCCATAATTGCAGCTTCATTTATCATATTGGCAAGATCTGAACCAACCGCACCGGATGTCGCAAGTGCAATCTCCTCAAGATCTACAGTCTCATCCATATGAACATCCTTTGAGTGAACCTTAAGGACATCAATCCTTCCTTTAAGATCCGGTTTTTCAACGATAATCCTTCTGTCAAACCGCCCCGGTCTTAAGAGTGCCTTATCAAGTACCTCAGGTCTGTTAGTCGCTCCAAGGATTATTATGCCCTTAGAGGAATCGAATCCATCCATCTCTGAAAGGAGCTGGTTAAGTGTCTGCTCACGCTCGTCATTACCGCCGCCTCCACGCGCTGAATCCCTGCTTTTACCGATTGCATCAATCTCATCAATAAATACGATGCATGGTGCCATTGATGTCGCCTGCTTGAACAGATCCCTTACTCTTGAAGCACCTACACCAACAAACATCTCAACAAAGTCAGAACCCGATAATGAGAAAAACGGAACTCCGGCTTCTCCCGCAACCGCTTTGGCAAGCAGTGTCTTACCGGTTCCCGGAGGTCCGACAAGCAGTGCTCCCTTAGGAAGCTTTGCACCTATCTGCGTGTACTTTGCAGGATTATGAAGGAAATCAACAAGCTCATGCATTGACTCCTTAGCTTCCTCCTGTCCCGCCACATCACGGAATGTAACACCGGTCTCCTTCTGTACATACATCTTGGCATTACTCTTACCAACTCCCATTACTCCGCCGCCATTCTTATTCATCATTCTGAACAGCAGCCACAGTATGAACCAGAAACCGATAAGAGGAACAATGTATGCAAGCAGGAAGTCCATAACACTCGTTCCCGTATTCTGGATCTTTGACGAAAAATCTATATCCGCTTTCTCAAGTCTCTCAACAAGCTTCGTATCACTCTCGATAAGACCCGTGTAAAATGTCTTACCATAATATGCCGTTCCATCCTTTTTCTTAAGTACAATATATATTGTACCTCCATCGATATTAACTGAATCTATCGCATCCTGGTTGATCATCTCAAGGAAGTCAGAGTACTTAACCTCAACCCTGCTGCTTTCCTGAATGACCGTATTAAGATATGCGACCATAATGAAGCCGACAATTGTCAGTGATATACATGCCAGTATGAAGCCGCTGTTATTCTTTTTCTTATTGTTCCTGTTATTATTACGTTGATTATTACCATTATTGTTATACCCATTATTGTTATACCCATTATTGTTATTATCCATATATAACCTCTTTCGTCATCAATCCGTAGTATTCACAACTATGCTGCAAGTTACAATTAATTCATTATAATGCGGATGCGTCCATAAATCAAGCCACTTATACAAGGCATTTTACCATGTTTCCATTAGACACATCAATGGCATTATGGTATCATGTAATAAAAATATAAATATATAGCATTACGATAGGAGCTGGTCAATATCATTACAATAAGCTTATGCATGATCGTAAAAAATGAAGAAAAGGTACTTCGCAGGTGTCTGGACAGCATTGCCGGCCTTGTTGATGAGATCATTATCGTTGACACAGGCTCAACAGACACCACCAGGTCCATAGCGCTTGAATACACAGACAAAGTCTATGACTTTGAATGGGTAGATGACTTCTCTGCCGCAAGGAACTACTCATTTAGTCTTGCCACCAAAGACTATATCTATACGGCGGATGCAGACGAAGTTATCGATGACACTAATCGTGGACGCTTCAGGCTCCTGAAGCAGGCAATGCTTCCGGAGATCGACATTGTCCAGATGTATTACTGCAATCAGCTTGAATACGGAACTGCATATAACTTTGACAGAGAATACCGTCCAAAGTTATTTAAACGCTTACGCACATTTACATGGACAGAGCGCATCCACGAGACTGTCAGGCTTGACCCTGTTATCTTCGACAGTGATATTGAGATAATGCATATGCCGCTTGCCAGCCATTCAGGCCGTGACTTTTCGGCATTTTTAAAGCAATTCAATTCCGGTAACAGACTGTCGAAGAGACTTCATCATATGTATGCAATGGAACTATATATATCAGGAAATGATGAAGATATTGTGAACTCTGTACCTGTATTTGAAAATTCACTTACAGATCCGTCACGGAGCACCGATGAGCTTAAGGAAGCAATGGCCGTTCTTGCACGTGCATACCGCATCAGTGGCAGCGAACGCGCATTTTTTACTACTGTACTTAAAGATGCTGTCAGCACACCAAGTGCCGAAACCTGTTGTGAGCTTGGTGAATTCTACTATCAGGCAGGCGAATACAATGAAGCGTGCATATGGTTCCTAAACGCCGTCTCTGATGAGACCGAAAGCATATTAAGCATCCGCACTTCAGGGGAGCTTCCATACAACAGACTTGCCGACTGTTATGAAGCCATTGGTAACAGCAGCACCGCAGCCGCTTACAGGGATGCAGCCCTTAACCTGTAGCTGCGCTTTATTAATTATAACTTATATTATAATTATGGCTTATATTAATTATCAATTAACTTACCGGGGTGATCACACTGATTTACTTATTAATAATTGCTGCCATTGCAGTAACAGATATTATTATCAAAAATCACATTGAAAGATATTACTGGAACGAAAACAGCGACCGGTACATTTTCGGCCGCTCCATAAGAATCCATAAGCTTCATAACTATGGAGGTTTTCTTCACTCATTGCAGAATCATTTCAGGCTGTTAAAAATATTTTCAACAATTTTGATAATCATTACTGCAATCGCACTTTGTATCTTATTTCCAAAAAAAGGATACAAAATTAGAAAACTCGGCCTTGCACTCATCCTTGGCGGCGCACTTTCTAATGAGTATGACCGTTATCTTAAAGGAAGTGTAACCGACTACTTCAGCATCAACATTCCATTTATTAAAAAGATAGTTTTTAATATTGGGGACATTGCCGTATTCATCGGTATTATCCTTACCTTCTTCACATGCTCATCCGGAAAAACCTTCACAGGTTCATCCGTGAAAGCCGACAAAGTATCTGACGACTGACCGGAACACTGATGGCCGGAATCTGCATCAGGCATAATTCTGTATGACAAGCTGTACCTGTCTCATACCGTTATATTCATTAATATCCGGATAGAACGCAAATGCCATACGGACATTGTTATCGGCACCCCGCAGCATTCTGTCCCTCTGTTCTGTTCCATATTCTTCCTCTACCATATTAATGAAGGCTTCATAATCCCCAAAATATACCGCCTCTATTCTGCCACCATCCTTATCCTCCAGAAGAAGCTTCAAAATCCTTCTGCTGCGCCCAAGCACCATTGCTCTCTTTACACTGACTGCTGCCGCACAGAACAATGGTCTCTGATTGCCATTGCCATATGGTTCAAGTATATGCAGTGAATTGACCATCTCCATCGACATATGCCTGAACAAAACCTCTGCATCAAGCCTTACAACCGGCATCATATCTTTATCCGTCAATGTACAGTTATCATTAAGTCTCCTCCGCAGCTCATCCACATTAGCCGCCTTAAGTGTAATCCCTGCGGCCATTGCGTGGCCTCCAAATCTCTCAAACAGGTCTTTACACTTTGATAATTCCCCAAACATATCGTATGCCGGTATCGACCTTCCTGAGCCTTTACACATACCGTCTTCTACTATGGTAAATACTATCACAGGCTTATTAACCGCATCTTTGACACGTCCTGCTATAATACCTGCTATACTCTCGTGGCAGTCATCAAGAACAATTACAACAACCCTGTCATCAGCCACATTACCATCAGACTGCATCATTTCCATACACTTTATAACACCCTGCTCTGTCATCTCCTTACGTTCCGCATTAAGCTCAAACAACTCATTTGCAAATGTAAGTGCTTCAGCCTCATTACCGGACAGCAGCAGCTTAAATGCAGGCTCAACATTCTTAAGTCTTCCCGCCGCATTAAAGCATGGCCCGATCACAAATCCAATATGATACACAGAGAGCATCTTACCCTCAAGGCCACATACCTTCTTAACAGCCTCAAGCCCGGCGCAGGAGCTTCTGTTAAGATAATTAAGTCCTGCTTTGACAAGCACCCTGTTCTCACCGGTAAGCTCCATGATATCTGCAATAGTAGCAATAGCAGTGTACTGTAAAAGAAGCTTTCTGTCTTCAAATGGAATACCATATACCGTATACATATAATCCATAAGCCTGTACGCAACCCCTGCCCCACAAAGCTCCTTATAAGGATACCCACATCCCGGCTGTTTTGGGTTACACACCACATCTGCCGGCGGAACCGTATACACAACATTATCTCCGTCCATGCTAAATGGTATCTCGTGGTGGTCAGTGACAATAATCTTCATTCCAAGCTCCTTTGCATAGCATACTTCATCATATGCCGCAATGCCATTATCACAGGTTATTATGTAATTAATCCCCCGGTTATATATCTCGTCAATTATCCTCCTGTTAATCCCATAACCATCCTTAACCCTGTCCGGTGTGAAAAGAACCGGTACTGCCCCAATCCGCAAAAGTCCGGTATACAAAACCATTCCTGAAAATATGCCGTCACAGTCATAGTCTGTTACAACTGCAATCCTGTCACCTGACCCTGCAATCTCCGACAGTATCCCTGCTGCTTCTTTTACACCCTTCATAAGTGTGGGGTCTGCAAGTGAATTAATATCATCCCTGAGGAAAGCTCCCATCTGCTCCTTCTGAATTCCCCTGTTAAACATAAGCTTTACTATAAGCGGCGGCACCCCAAGCTCTGCCCCTGTCGCAGCAAAGTCAGTGCCTTTGTTCATTAATATCCATTGTTCTTTCATGTAAGTCACCCTGTATTAATAAAAAAATAACTAAATGCATTGTAGCATACTATTATCAGCTTATGCAAATTGCACCTGTCCACAGACTAAGCATACCAGCTTCTTATGCCATCTAATTTCCGGTTTATTTTTTCGGCATATTATTTCCATATTATTCCTAAATAATTTATATAAATTAGACACATACTATATCTGCATATTAAAAAAAGAATTTAAAGGAGGCCACATATTATGCCTGATTTATCTTGTTCAGTAACACACTGTAAACACAACAGCGATCACTTGTGTATTCTCGATTCAATAAAAATATCCGGTGGTAACAGCAAGGAAGGGACATGCTGTGAAAGCTTTGTGGAAGCGGGAACTGCAGAAAATGCCACCAACAAATCTGTTGAAGCATCAGCAAAAACCCATGTATACTGTACCGCCAATGACTGCACATTTAATGATGAATGTGATTGCAGGGCTGACGGCATAGATATATGCAAATGCTCTTCTAACTGCTGCTGCCATGAGACAGAGTGCCACAGCTTCACTGCAAAATAGCATTTCTGACCCGGCTCACTGCTATCGTGCGATAAAGATATCTGCCAGCATACTACAATTGTAGAAACAAAGCTGTCAGCCAGCCTGATACAATCGTGGCAATAAAGTTTTACGCCATTCAACTACAGTTGTAGTATAATCATCGGCAGAACAAATACGAAAACGGCCTGAACAACATTTATATGTTGATTCAAGTCGTTTTTATTGCTGCTATTTTTGCATTACACATTCAGGTTATTATACATTCAAGTCGACGCAGGCTTAAAAATATGTTATACTTTGGTATGGACTTCCGTGGCATACCGTGTATTGTCCGGAATATTCATATAACAGTTATAATATCACATAGAAAATGAGAGGTAATAATACATGAAATGGACACAGTACAGCCTTAAAACCACTACAGCTGCAACTGATATGATCAGCTATACGCTCGGTGAGATTGGTGTCGAAGGAATTGAGATTGAAGACCATGTACCACTTACGGAAGATGAAAAACGCCAGATGTATGTTGATATTCTTCCGGATACAGAGCCGGATGACGGCACTGCCGTAATTAATTTTTACAGGGATGAAGATGAGAATCCCGAAGAGTTCCTGGTAAAGGTGAATGCCGCCCTTGATGGGCTTCGCAGCTTCATGGATATCGGAGATGCCACTGTTACTGTATCAGAGACCGCTGACAAAGACTGGATCAACAACTGGAAGGAATTCTTCCACACATTCAGGGTTTCAGACAGAATTGTTATTAAGCCAACCTGGGAAGAATCCGTTGGACTTCCTGATTACAAGGAAGACGATATTGTAATCAGTATTGATCCGGGTACTGCATTTGGGACAGGCTCGCATGAGACCACCAGGCTCTGCATCAATGCCCTTGACCGGCATGTTACAAAAGGCATGAATATACTTGATGTCGGATGCGGAAGCGGAATTCTTTCGATTGCTGCTGTCAGGTTTGGAGCCGGACACGCTCTCGGAATTGACATTGATGAGTATGCAATTCCATCCACACTTGAGAACAGGGATATTAATAACGTAACTCCGGAGCAGTTTGAGGCAATCTGTGGCAACATATTAGATGATGCCGGACTCCGGAACTCAGTCGGTGACGAATGCTACGATATTGCAGTAGCCAACATTCTTGCCAATGTTATTATTCCTTTATCAGGTGAGATTGGAAGACACATAAAGCCCGGCGGATTGTTCATATCTTCAGGAATCATCAACACTGCCGCCGGTGATGTAAAAGAAGCTATTATATCTAATGGATTTGAGATTACTGAGACAGATACACTTGGCGACTGGTACTGCTTTGTTGCCAGAAAAACATCAAATGTATAAAAATGCCTGACCCGCCTGTGCGGTGGGCCGGGCATTTTTTTGTACACTTACTTCTCTTATCCCGAAATCTTATACCGAAAGGTAAGAGTTGTTTTAACCCCGGGCACAATTACGGCTTCTCAATTATAATTCTGCCATTGTCATATTCTAACTTAACCTTATTACCTTCAATTCCAAGCTGGTCAAGAAGCTCACCCGGAATCTGAAGTCTTCCTGCCCTGTCAAGCACTGCATACTCTTCCTGGGTATCGTATGTATCATTCCAGTTAAAGTCAGAATCTCCCATTTTTTCAAGATAATCAGACTTCATAATACGCTCTGTACTTGTCTTACCATCCCTGATAGACACAACCCTGTTAACCTTTTTTGCAAGCCCCTGGTCATGCGTGACAATTACAACTGTTATTCCCATCTGCTCATTAAGCTCCCTGAACACATCAAGGATATAATCAGATGTATTACGGTCAACCGAACCTGTCGGTTCATCCGCAAGTAAAAGCTTCGGGTTATTGGCAAGCGCTATTGCTATCGCTACACGCTGCTGCTCACCACCTGACAGCTGGCTGAGCCTGTTATTCTTCCTGTGGCTTAGTCCGACAAGCTCAAGTAATTCAAGTGCACGCACTTTTTTATCTTCACCCTTACAAAACAGCATAGGCGTCATAATATTTTCCCATGCCGTAAGGTATGGAAGAAGATTGCGCGCATTATTCTGCCACACGAATCCAACTGTATTCTTTTTATATTCAACAAGCTCTGTCTCTGTCATACGGAACAGATTTCTGCCATCTACATAAAGCCTTCCGGCACTTGGTCTGTCAAGCCCGCCAATCATATTGAGAAATGTAGACTTTCCGCTTCCGCTATTTCCAATTATTGCCATGAGCTCATTTCTTTCAACCTTCAGGTCAAGCCCCTGCAGTGCAAGCACCTCAAGGTCTTTTGTCTTATATATCTTGACGAGATTGTCGCAAAGAATCATTGTATCAGCATCAAGCTCAATGTCTTCGTGCTCAAGCCCTGTCTCTGTTACTTCTGCGTTATTCTTCTTCTTTCTCATCAACAATCTCACCATCCTCCAGTTCGTATATATAATCTGCGCCTTCCATAAGCCCTACATCATGCGTTGTCATTACGATAGTGATTCCCTCTTCTTCAACAAGCTTTCTGAATATCTTCATAACCTGGACACTGGTTCCTGAATCAAGCTCCGCAGTAGGCTCATCTGCAAATATTATCTCAGGCTTATGTGCTATCGCCCTGGCTATCGCAACTCTCTGCTGCTCACCGCCTGAAAGCTCCTGCGGCATATGGTTCATGCGCCTGCCAAGTCCTACAAGGTTCAATACCTCTTTTGTACGCTTAGCCCGGTTCTCCCTGCAGCCTGCAAGCCTTAGTGCAAACTCGACATTTTCATACGCCGTCATCATCGGTATCAGGGCAACTGACTGAAATACAAAACCAATCTTCTTTCTCCTGATATCCTCCCTTTCGTGCTCCGAAAGTGCCACAATGTCTTTCCCTGTCATTATAACGCTGCCCGACTTAGGACTGTCAAGTGCACCAAGTATATTCATAAGTGTAGTCTTACCTGAACCTGATCTTCCCCTCAGAATGGTAAGTGAATTATTATAAACCTTTATATTGATATTCTTAAGTGCCACAAATTCACCATCTGCCACCGGGAAGCTCTGAACAACATTTTTTGTCTCTAATATTACTTTCTCCTGCATATATTAATCCTCCCCAAGCTTCAGCGCCTGCGATATATTGATCTTAGATATGAGAATGCCAAGAATGATCATACACACTAATATGACTACTCCGATCACACCAAATAACCTGACCATATCAACCTGTCTGCTTACAACCTCAAGCGGAACCGCCTGTTCTGTTGTAGAATAAAATATCTGTACGAGCGGAACAAACAGTACCGAGGCAGCGCCTCCGATAATTCCCCCGATAATTATTGACACGCCTGAGCTGAATATCTGCTCATTTATAAGCATCTGTATTATCTCACGCTTACGCATTCCCATTGCACGGAATACACCGAACAGCAGTTCTCTCTGTCTGATGGACAATATCCAGTAGATAAGAAAACCTGCCGAACACAGAATAAGCACCACGATAAAGCTCATCGTAAGTATTCCGTTCGTACCCTGGAACAACGTATTATTGCGTACCTCAACCATCTGGGCATTACCATCCTTAAATTCAGTATATTGAATTCCATTTTCTTCCGCATAATCATATAAGAACTGTGAAGAGCCGTCAGTCTTAAGCCACAGCTGGTATGGTGTTACTCCCCATTTGTTCTGAACGTTGGCGAGGTTCGCAACTATCATATAATTCTGCGTTGGGGCAAGCACACCCTCATCATTAAGATTATACGAAGTCGGGATGTAACCCGGCCAGTAATCAAAGAAGCCATATACAACACTCTCTATAACATCGCCATCATCATTGGTATATATAATATTATCCCCTATGTCATACTGCTCAACCGTATGGTAATTCATAGATAAAAGAACTGCGGACTGGTCAGTAGACAGCACATTGAGGTATGTATTGATATGCTCCGGCAAAAGTGTAGCATCAAAATTAATTGTCTCACCAAATTCTTTGGTATTAACAGCCATAAGCGAAGCCGGCTTCGGGTCCTTTCCAAGAGTATCCCTTACAACATTAACATCATTCCTCAGAACCTTAGCAAGTGACTTAACCTCCGGGAAGCTCTCATACACAGTACAATCCGGCTCAGTGTACATAAGCTTCAGATTCTCATCCGCTTCATATTCAGCTGTTGACACAAGAAATGCCGAGTTATCCTTCCATACCTCCTGAAGCACAATATCTGCCCCATTTGCATAATCAATGCTCTTACCTGCATTCGATAATATCGTCCTTGCAACTGTTGCATTGTATATTCCAAGGGCAACCGTAAGAATAAGGAATACCATCATGAACTTTTGTCTTACACCTGTTCGTAATATCTGTAAAAACGATGCGAAAGCCGGCGGATTCCAGAACCTTTTTCCAATAGAATATACAAGCTTTACCAGTATGGGCTGTATCCTCAATGCAGTCATCCCGGCGCTGATAATGAACAATGATGCACATAAAAACAATAGCGGGTCAACTGATTCCCCTGACAGTACCTTCATCATCAGCGTCTCTTTTCTGTCATTGAATGAATACAGGCCGTATATGGAAACAAGAAGAAGTATTACATCAAGGTATACCTTCTGCCACAGGCTTTTCTTTGCCTTGTTCTTCTGCTGCTTGTAATTAACAATTGTTACCCCGGCATCCTTCAATACCGGAAGCACCATAACTGCTACTGACACGAGTGCTGCGATAAGGCAGTACAGCATAACCTGTCCGTCAAGTATTACATGTAATGAGCTTCTCCTGACAAATTCCAGGAATCCATTAGCCGAACCAAGAATCCTGCACATAAGCATTCCAAGCGGCAGCCCGGCAATTATACTTACACCTGTAATGATCACTGACTGTAACAGATATATTGTAATAATCTGTCTCTTTGACGAACCACGGCTCTTTAAAAGCGCCACCTCATTCTGTTCAAGGTCGAGCATCTGTCTTGATATCATAAATATAAATGCACACAAAAGCACCAAGACAGGCACCTGCAGGATTAAAAGGGTTGCTGAGCTTTTTTTCTGCGACAGCATAAAGTCCTTAAGTATTGGAAGGTAAAGCGGTTCATCAAAACGTGCAATCCTGCTGTTATAAGCATCAATACATTTTTCCGTCCGCCTTACAATCTTACTTACCTCTCCCGGTTCAATGTCCTTATAATCAAAAAAGTTATACCACACACTTTCAACGTTATATACCTGCCTGTCAGTATTAATAAACTTCTCTTCAAAAATCTTCGGGGATATGAAACACTCCTCCATATATTCAGAAGGACTTTTAACCCAGTATGTGTCAGTGGCTTCTTTATTCGTATACACACCAACTATCTTCACAACTAACGCTCTGCCATCGCTGTCCTTCTCTTTCGGGAACTGCAGCTTCTCATCAAGCAGCAGGTTAGCCATAACAAACGCCTTCTGGCTTACTATTGCTTCATACACCCCATCCTCATCAGGCTTATCTGAATACATCCTTCCGGCAAGCAGTGATACATGTTCATCAAGCCCGGTCATTGAGGCAACCTTCATATTGTGACCTCTGTTATTATCGTCCCTTTCCATAAGTGATACTGCATTACCCCTCATTGTTGAGATATAATGAACAGTGTCCGTCAGGTCAAGCCCGATATAGTCAGGCAGGCTCTTTGCAAAATCATCCATTTTCTTATAATCATCTTCATTGTTACTGCCCTTGGTCATTGCAGACTCAAGTGTTATAACTGCCGGATTCTCTCCATTGGTCTCAATATAATCACTGAATGACCTTGTAAGTGCCCTCTGCAGTGAAGCATTCTTATACATAGGATTACTGCATGCAACGGCAATCAGTAATATGTTGCCTATAAGCAGACATATTACCATCCATTTTTTATGTAACAGCTTCTGTATCATGAATCTAAACATTCAATTATGTCCTGCCTTTCTGTTATTGGTATTAAAAACACTATTCCCTGTCTTCGTAGACGACTACCTTCTGCCCTTCGTTAACACCCTGTATAATTACAACCTGGTCACCGCCATCATCATACACATCTACATATCTCTTGTATGCATGGTCATTCTCATATATATATACATAATCTGATTCAACCATATCTTTTCCTTCACCGGATGTCTCCGTACAAAGTGCATCCCTCGGAATCATAAGTACATTTTTCAATTCCTTACCCGTATAAGATATCTTGATCGGATTGTCCCAGTTAACTCCTTCCGGTTCATCGATTATGCTGACATACGCATACTGCTGCTGATGATCCGGTGCAAGGAGATTTGACGCTGCTATAACCTTTCCCTTCATGGTCTTTTTCTTCTCTCCGTTACCGCCATCAACACTTACCTCAACTTCACTGTTATATCTTAATCTTCCCTCTGAAATATCTTCAACCTGTACATAATACTCTTTCTTCGGTGATATGACAGCAACTGTACGTCCCTTGACAAGAACATCCCCTTTCTGCAGCTCCTCCAAAGATAAGATATATCCTTCATGGCTTGCCGTCATTCTTGTCGATGACGCACCTGATTTGTATTCAGCAAGCTCTTCCTTCAGCTTTTTCAGATCAGATTTTGTTCCTGAAAACTCCTTTAAAGCCTGTTCAAGCTTTTTTATCTCAAGCTTTTTGAGCTTTATTTCATCCGCTTCCTTAAGTGTCTTCAGCTCGTGCTTTGCCTTGGAAATCTCTGCCTTACGAGAATCATAGCCGGCAGTATAGTCCTTTTCCTTCTGGACTATATCTGATTCCATCTGCCGAAGTGCCGTCTCATCCACTTCAGCTTTATATGTAAATATTGTGTCACCCCTTTTAACATAGTCACCGGCTTCAACCTTATATTTTACAAACTTAATATCAGGCATTCTTACTGTCTCATAATACTTGTCAAGATAATATATCTCTGCCATGGCATTCAGCTTATGGGTATAATCTCCACGTCCGGCCTCAACTATCTCCTTAATCTTCCCCGTTGCACCTGTATCATCTTTGTCCTGCTTAAGTACATCCGTATTAAGCAGCAGCTCTGACTCCTTTTCACCGAACAGATCCGTATTATCCTCTGCAGAAGCTTCTGTATCACTGTCACCATTCTTACCATTACGCGGCTTGTCAGGATTAATCTTATTATTACCTGACCCTGTCTTTTTCTGTGTGTCCTCCGTTTCTGCCCCATTCTTAACGTTGCTGCTTTCCTTACTGTCTCCACAGCCTGTTATGCTGAACACACATGCACCTGCACACAATACAGCAGTCATCATAATTCTGCCCATTCTATTATTCCTTAACATAAACTACATCTCCTTCCCCGATTCCATCTACTATCTGCACCATAGATGTAGTTGTTGTTCCGACCGTAACCTCAGTTTTCACCTTTGTATTACCCTCCTGCTTATATACATAACAGACTGAACCCTCTCTGTATAATGCATTTGACGGAATAATAAGCGCATCCTTTTGTTCATCAGATATAACATAAAGCTCAAGTGATTCCCCTATATCAAACTCCGCATTACTGTCCTTAACATCAAAATATGAACGTGGAACCAACTCCTGTTCAACCAGCTCATCAATTCCGGCAGGGTCATATTCCTGCTGGACAACCCCATAATGCTTATTCTTATACATTACATAATAATCATCTGCTGCCGTAAGGTCTCTTTTTGAAACAAACTCAGACTTTATCTGCTTCCTGTCAGTATCAGACAATGCTACAACAAAATCATTGGCAGAAACTGACATTCCGGGTTCCATATTGACATATGTTATCACACCATCCATTGTTGCATACAGATAATTTTCCTTGAGCTTTTCAAGCGCTGCCTTTTTCTTCCTTTCAAGCTCCTTTAGCTCAATATCCTGGATTGCCCTGTTACCTGACAATCTGGTTTTTGCTATCTCTATATCAACCTTTTTTACCTCAAGCTGCTTTTTTATATCCTTTTTATTCCCATCCGGAGCATTCCCCAGACTATTCTGCAGCTGCTTCTTCTCAGTCTCCATTATTCTGATATCATATTCAGCATTATGGTTTTCCTCTGAATAAGTGCTTTTCTGCTGATTAATCTGTTCGACAACCGAATCGTACTCATTACCATCGCCAGCCCCTGT
The DNA here is from genome assembly GCA_934437985.1 of uncultured Lachnospiraceae bacterium. GTDB lineage: Bacteria > Bacillota > Clostridia > Lachnospirales > Lachnospiraceae > V9D3004. The sequence continues at coordinate 26,541 of CAKSBI010000009.1, read as the reverse complement.
AAGCACACCTATAATATCACCTTTTTTTACAGTATCCCCAAGCCTGGCCTTAACCTCCAGAACCGTGCCATCAATCTCAAAACCAAGCTCTTCCGTATAAGGTATTACCTGTGCATCGTATATCTTTGTGCTGCTTATATCTCCTTTTGTAACTGTAACCGCATCTGAAACACTTCCAACAGGCTCAAGCAGCTCCGGAGCCTCCACATCCTTATCCTTACCGCAGCCCATAAGACCCATACACATCCCGGCTATAAGCAGCGCCCTGTACCATATCTTCATATATAACTTCCTTCCTGCTGATTATCTGATAATTACCGACTCACCATATTCAAGACCTTCGGTTATCTCTGCCCTGTTTCCTGCTATAAGTCCCACCTTAACCGGTTTAACATTCCTGAGACCATTCTCATCCTCATAATACACAACATATTCATCACCCATATGATTAACAGCACTGTCAGGCAGATAAAGAACATCAAGCCTTTCTTCGATAACATATTCTGCCGAAGCCATACTTCCATTAGTAATATCTGCCGGCTGGAAATCTAACAGAAAATACACTTTACCATCGGCAAAATGCACAGTTGTATCATACTTTTCATCACCATCTGACACTTTAATGTGATCTCCCTCTGAAAGCTTACTTATATAGTCTGATGAATCCTCTGAAGCGACAAAATAAGGTTCAGAACCATCCGTTATTGATATAACCTTATTCTTAGTACTGCTTTTGTCTCCACCCGGTCCATTGCCACCCATCCTTTCCCATGGATTAACCATTATGAGGTCAGTATTAACATATGTAACTGTTCCATCAAACTGCGCACATACCTGATAGTCCTTCATATCCTCTGACAATGACTTATATTGAAGCTCCAGGCTATCCAGCTCTGAACTGTATCTCGTTATATCCGCATCATAATTTTCACGTATAGCCCTTATTGCAGTCTCATCATCAAGCTCAAGCTTCTGCTTTTTAACCTCAAGCTTTTCCATATCCTTTGCCTGTCTTATCTGTGCTTTTTTCAGATTGATCTGATACGTGACTTCTTCAATATTAGTGTCCATCTCCTCTGAATAAAGCTCTGCAAGCACATCACCTTCTTTAACCCTGTCACCTGCACTGACATTAATCTTCTTAATCATCACCCAGTCATCAAGCTCAACATCCTGGATATTAGACTCCCTGTACTCACATTCTATCTTTTTATAATCCCGTACATCACCACGTTTAACTGTTGCCATGCTGAATTCTTCGCCCTCATACTCCTTAACAAAGGCGGCTGTATTATACTCCTCTTCCCTGGGAATAATCCCGCATCCGGTACATGACCCTGCCACAATAGTACAGACCATTCCCAGTGCAGTTCCTCTATATCGTAATCTCATATATGTCCGTTCCTTTCAAAAGACCAATAATAATAGAATTGTACCACAAAATACGGCAGATTAAAAGAAAAGAAAACCCGGATTTTACAATCTGTATACTGATCACAGTCTGTAAAACCCGGGTTGATAACTACATATTGGGTCAATTATTGTATTGCAGTAATTGTATTCTGCACTTAATTACTTTATCTTAACCTTCTTAACTGCAGAGTACCTGGTATATGAGAACTGCCTGCCATTCTTAACATATGCCCTTACCTTAACATAATATGTCCTGCCTGACTTAAGCTTCTTAACAGTGAAAGCTGCTTTTTTATTCTTCTTAATAATTCCTGCCCTCTTATATCCTGAATTCTTCTTAAGTGATACATATACCTCATAGCCTGTAGCTTTATTACTTTTACTCCACTTAACCTCAGCCTTCTTTGCTGCCTTTGACTTAACACTCTTAAGCTTAGGTGCCTTAACAGATACATGTGCTGCCGCTTCATATGTAGAAGATACGGCTGTCTTATCACCTTTACCATTTTTATCAAGAGTCTTGAGTGTCATCTTTGAATAATCACCATACTCGTAATCATCCCACTCTTCTTCATCATAATCTTCTTCATCGACCTCTTCACCAGTATCATCAGTTACACCTGATACATCCTCTTCTTCATCTTCTTCATCTTCATAATCTTCTTCATAGTAAATGTATGCCCTGACCCTGAAGTTGTATTTTGTATTAACCGCAAGCTTATTAACTACATAAGTAACCTTGCTCTGGGATTTAACAAGTATGGTCTTCCACTTTGATGCAGATGCCTTCTTATATGAAATCTCGTATCCGTCAATATCTTCAACCTTATCCCATTTCAGTGTAACACTGTTCCTGGTTATACTTGTTGCCTGAAAATTAATAATGGTATCAATTACAGCGTCATCATCATATTCCTCATCAGCATCTTCTTCCTCTGAATCAGAATCATCATATTCTTCCTCGTCTGCACCTGCTTCTCCATCTGCCGCTGCAGGCATATCCATAACCAATGCTGCCGAAAGCATTACAGCCACTGCTGTCAGATATGCAAGCCATGAAATAATTCGTTTTTTCATTATAATAGCACCCCTTTGCTTTATTTTTGACATACTTCTAACATAAAATTAGTTTATATTTTGTATTTTACCACAAAAAGTAAAGGAATGCTACCATATTTTTAATTATCCACACAGTATTTTTAATTATTTACACGGTTAATCATTACATTTCGGCTTAAATATGACCGAAGCAATATATCCGAACACAAGAGCCGCAGTTATTCCGGCAGCACATTTTGTAAGTCCCCCGGTAAATATTCCAAGTATCCCATCCTTATCTATATTTTCTTTGACTCCCTGAAATAAAGTGTTGCCAAATCCAAGTAAGGGAACTGACGCACCGGCACCTGCCCATTCCTTAAATGGTTCATATATTCCTACAGCACCAAGCACTGTTCCTATACATACAAGCCCTACCATTATGTTACCGGGCTGTATCTTGGTCTTGTCCATTATGACCTGAACGGCCGCACATATTAATCCACCTACAACAAATGCCATTATATAATCCATTTTTTCAACTCCTTTGATCCGTTATTACCGGATTATATTCTTTCTTAATCTGTAATCCGTACTACTGATACATATTTTCTATAATAATTCCATGTGCTATTCCCGGTATTGTATTACCCTCATGCGAGCTTACCGTAGAAAGAAGCGCACCTGTTGGTACAAAAAGAATCTTTTTCCAGTCTCCCGACAACAGTTTATTAATAATATAGCCACACAGTGTTATTGCTGAGCATCCGCAGCCACTTCCCCCGGCGTGGGTATCCTGCATACTACTATTGTAGACTGCCACCCCACAGTCCATATATCTGTCATCAATTGATATGCCCTGTAAATGAAGCATCTGTAACAGTATCCGCCCACCAACACATCCAAGATCCCCTGTTATGATCTTGTCATACTCCTCCGGGCTATATCCAAAATCCTGCATGTTGGCTGCAATAACATTACATGCGGCAGGAGCCATTGCTGCTCCCATATTATTGGCATCATTAATTCCATAATCCGTTATCTTTCCTGTTGTAATTCCTGTTATCCTCAGATTATGGTGCCGGGTGTCCTTTACGCTTTCATTTGAAGATAAAATAACCGCACCGCTTCCTGTAACTGTAGTGGTAGCCGACAGCGGTCTCTGATTACCATAGCCAAGCGGAAACCTGAATTGTTTTTCTGCCGTAGCATAATGGCTTGAAGTAACTGCTGCCGCATTGTCTGCATATCCCCCATCAATAAGCAGTGACGCAACAGCTAACGACTCTCCCATCGTTGAGCATGCACCATATACGCCAAACATCGGTATATCTAATGCTTTTATGCCAAATGAGCTTGCGATAAGCTGTCCGAGCAGATCTCCCGCAACTATATAGTTAATATCCTCTTTTTCTACTGATGACTTTTCTATAGCAGTCCTGACAGCCGTCATCTGCATACGGCTTTCCGCTTCTTCCCAGTTATTACCACCATATTCAGGGGTATCTGCAATTACATCAAAGTACTCCGCAAGCGGCCCTCCACCCTCTTTTTTACCGGCAACCGATGCCCACCCTGTTATATAAGGCGGATTATCAAATTCAATGCTTTGTTCTCCCCTGTGTTTTTGTGCTGTCATATAATACACCTGCCTGTAGATTAATATTTGTTATATTAGTATCTCTTATTGCAGAAATTCTATACATTCGGTCAGCGGCTATTGACAGCTATTTTTAATAATGTTACACTTTTTTTAATTTCAGGGGAGCTGGAATACAACCGGCTGAGAGGAAGTTAGTATACTTCGACCCATATACCTGATGCGGATAATGCCGCCGTAGGAATTCATGAGATTATTTTAAATATATTTAGAATTCTTAGCGGAGACTGCACCGGCATGTCTCTTTTTAATTATACCGGATAACATTTTACATAATTTTAAATGCCCTGCATTATCCGCACCTGTATTATATATTTTACATTTTTAAGGAGGAATATTATGAATTACGCAACCCAGATGGAAGCCGCCCGCAAGAATATAATTACTGACCAGATGAAGCATGTCGCTGATTACGAGGGTGTAGACCCTGAATATATCAGAAGTCTTGTCGCTAAAGGACAGGTTGTCATATCTGCTAACAGAAATCACAAAAGCCTTACACCATACGGCATTGGCAGCATGCTTAAGACAAAGATCAACGTTAACCTTGGAACAAGCCGTGACTGTATCGATCCTGAAGCAGAGATGAATAAGGTCCGGGCAGCCGTTGATATGGGAGCCGAAGCTATAATGGATCTAAGCTCATTTGGCGACACGAGAAAGTTCAGAAAAATGCTCACCGAAAGCTGTCCTGCCATTATAGGAACTGTCCCAATATACGATGCCGTTGTATACTATCACAAGCCTCTTATCAAGATTACCACCGAAGAATGGATTGATATTGTGCGTATGCATGCCGAAGATGGTGTTGACTTCATGACTATTCACTGTGGAATCAACAAAGAAACGGTCAAAAAGTTCAAGCGCAATAAGCGTATGATGAACATAGTATCACGTGGGGGTTCGATTATATTTGCCTGGATGGAGATGACCGGAAAAGAGAATCCGTTTTATGAACGTTTCGATGAGATTCTTGACATATGCCGGGAATATGATGTAACCCTCAGTCTTGGTGATGCCTGCCGTCCGGGATGCCTGTCTGATGGAACTGATGCTTCACAGATTGAAGAACTCATTACACTTGGTGAACTTACACAGAGGGCCTGGGAAAAGGATGTACAGATAATGATAGAAGGACCGGGACATATGCCAATGAATCAGATTGCAGCCAACATGGAGATTCAGAAAACATTATGCCATGGCGCACCATTTTATGTACTTGGGCCTATTGTTACAGACATTGCCCCGGGTTATGACCATATCACCTCTGCTATCGGAGGAGCTATTGCCGCACAAAACGGTGCAGCATTTTTATGCTATGTAACCCCTGCCGAACATCTTCGTCTCCCAGATGTTAATGATGTCAGGGAAGGCATAATTGCTACAAAGATTGCAGCACATGCCGCAGATATTGCAAAGGGTGTTCCCGGTGCGATTGACTGGGATAACCAGATGGGTACTGCAAGACACATGCTTGACTGGAATGCTATGTTCGACCTTGCAATAGACCCTGAAAAAGCAAGACGCTACAGGGAATCTTCCAAGCCTGAAAAAGAAGACACCTGCAGTATGTGTGGTAACTTCTGTGCCGTCAAAAACGTAAACCGTATACTTGATGGTGAGATAGTATCAATTTTTGACGAATAATATTGACGTATCCGGATATGGTGCTATAATTAGCGTGCGTATTGTATTATATAAATAAATACGATACTCTATATTATACATAAGAGGGTGCCATAATGAATAAAGACCTGACCGTGGGATATCCTGATAAAGTTCTCAGAAATTTTTGTATTCCATTATTTGGAAGTGTTATATTTCAACAACTTTACAACATTGCCGACAGCTTTGTTGCCGGCAAATTCATTAATGAAAATGCACTTGCAGCCGTTGGCAACAGCTATGAAATCACACTTATATTTCTTGCTTTTGCCTTCGGCTGTAATATTGGATGTTCTGTCATAGTATCCAAGCTTTTTGGTCAAAAGGCTTATGCCAGGCTCAAAACAGCAGTAAAAACTTCTATGATAGCCAGCGCAGTAATCTGTCTCATACTAATGCTTACCGGACTTTTTCTCGGAGGTTATCTGCTTGAGCTTATCAACACGCCTTCAGATGTATTTGATGACTCTAGGCTTTATCTTGATATATACTCACTCGGACTGCCATTTGTATTTTTTTACAATATATCAACAGGAATATTTTCAGCACTCGGAGATTCAAAAACTCCATTCTGGTTCCTTGCAGCTTCATCAACCTCTAATATTGCCGTTGATATTTTATTTGTCAAAACCTTTGGCATGGGTGTCGCAGGTGTGGCATGGGCTACATTTATATGCCAGGGCGTAAGCTGCATATTATCAGTCATATTTGTATTTTTAAGGCTTAACAGAATTAAATGCGAAGAAAAAAGCGCTGTATTCTCATGGACTCTTTTCAGGGATATTGCTTTTATTGCCGTTCCAAGCATACTGCAGCAGAGTTTTATTTCTTTTGGCAATATTATAATACAGGGCATTATTAATGGCTTCGGTCCCGGTGTTATGGCTGGATATTCCGCATCCATCAAGTTAAACAACCTTGTGATTACTTCATTTACAACTCTTGGCAACGGCGTATCGAACTTTACCGCACAAAATATGGGTGCAGGCAAAAACGACCGTGTCCGTGCCGGTTTCAAAGCCGGAATAAAGCTTGTGTGGATGGTCTGCATTCCAATACTCATCCTGTACATGTCTGCTACCGGCACATTAATACGGATATTTATGGATACACCATCAAAGGATGCCCTTAATTCAGGTACTCTTTTACTAAGAATTGTATCTCCTTTTTATCTTGTAATATCTGTAAAGTTAATTGCAGACGGAATTTTGCGTGGCGCAGGAAAAATGAAGCAATTTATGATCGCAACCTTCACCGACCTTATTCTCCGCGTCATTCTTGCAGCTATCCTCTCAATTCCGTTTGGCAGTACAGGTATCTGGTGCGCATGGCCTATCGGATGGACTGTAGGAACGGCATTATCCGTATTCCTGTACCGACAGTTTACTTCTTCATTCCCTTTAAAATGTCAAAATGATAATTGCAAGTTATAATAAGCTGCAATTCCCTGTAATCAAAAAAACCACAATCATACTTATACTACATATGATTGTGGTTTTTAATCTTATTAATTATTATGCTGTCCTATATTCCCTGTAAGATACAAACAAACTATTTGATGCGGACCTTCTTACCCTGTCCTTTGCCCTTAAGCACCTTCTTATATGCCTTGAGCTGCTTCTTAGGGACTTTTATCGTAGCCTTTGCATTAATTCCGCTGAATGCCTTAGCTCCAACCTTCTTAAGAACAGTACTCTTAATATCAATCTTCTTAAGTGACTTACATCCGTTAAATGCCTTAGCTCCGATCATCTTAACATTCTTACCAACTGTCACCTTAGAAAGCTTATTGCAGCCCTTGAATGCCTTAGCAGCAATTCCGGTTACCTTGTATGAGGTACCCCCAATCTTAACAGTAGCAGGAACTGATACAGACTTAACTGACTTCTTGGCAGGAGCCACATAATTAACAGTTGCAGCCTTAGCGTCAGTAATCTTATATGTATTACTTCCAACCTTGTATGTCTTAGAAGTATCTACAGACTTAGGTGCATCTGTTACTGCAGGTGCTGTTGTTGGAGCTACAGTCGGGGCTGCAGTTGGTGCAGCTGTTGCTGATGTCCCATTAGCAGGTGTTGGTGCAGCCGGTGTAGCATTGGCACCCGCCTCTGCTGCAAGTGTATCCGCATTATCAAATCTCCATGAAGCAACCTTATAGCCTGAACCTCTGAATACGAAGTATACGTCATGTTTTCCGGTTACAGCCTTCTTAACATCCGCACTCAGGGTGTCATAATCATCCCCGCCTGTTGGCTTCACCGGAATAGTAGCAACAAGCTTACCTGCATCTGTAGGACTGTCTATGAACATCTCAATTGCAGCCTGATCTGTCTGTGAAGAAATCTCCGCACTAATCTTTTCAACTCCCTTGTCACCAAAATCAACACCCTGAATTCTGATCCAGTCTCCCGTGTCAATGTTATCAAGAACCATAGGCGAACCACTCTTGCTCTTTTCTACCATAACATCATCTCTTGTTGAATTAACACCGGCACTGCTTGACGATGTTGTTGCATTGATATATCTGTAGTTCTGCTTCTTAACACTATCATAAAATGGATTAAATGCTTCAATCTGCTCCGGTCCTTCATATGTAGCGATCGTATCGCCATTAAGTGCATTAATCTGATCTGTGCTCTCATCAACAGTAATCTCATCTACATGAAGATTCCTATACTGCTTATTAGTACGGTGTAACGTATTATGAAGCACTGTTGAATGATAGAAAATATAATAATGTCCCTTATACTCCTGCATATGATGGTGGTTGTTATATCCCTCACCAAAGATATTGCTCGGATTATCAAGTACTGTACCAAGGAAATGACGGTATGTTCCATCATCATCAGTAAATGCTTCTGTCTCCTGATTCTTCGGTCTGGTATTAACATCAAAGCTTACATTAAGCGGATCCGATGATACATATACGGCAATACTTGCTTTCTTGGTAAGTGTCTGCGGGTCATTAAAGTCTGTACAGTATGAGTAGTAATACTTACCATTAAACTGATTAATCTCATTATCCTCAAACATTGCGTATGTTGGAAGCTTAACAGGATCTCCGTCTCTTGACACCCTTCCTGTCTTAGAATCAAACTTAACCTTGCAGGCACGGCCTGATGTTCTTGAAAGACCACCAAAGTACACATATCCGTCACCTTTATCATCTAAAAGAACTGCAGGGTCAAAGCATACACTACAGTCTGAGCAGTTAGGTGTTGAACTGGAGAATATTGTGCCGCCCTCCGGCTCTACCCATGGACCTGTTGGTGAATCACTCATAACATATCCTGTTGAACCGCCATTAGTATAAAAAAGATAATACTTATAATTACCCTTTCCATCCAGATCATACTTAAGTCCTGACGGCGCCCACGAAGGCCCATTAGTGATACCGCTCTTTACAAAATCATCTTCTTCTGTTGAAGGAAGATTAGTCAGGTTAAGGCTATCCATAAAGCCTTCATCTGTCCAGTTAACCATATCCGATGTTGACAGTATTGTCAGCGAATGGTTCTGATACTTATTGCCAACCAGTGCATCCCCCGGATTCGCTGTCACCTCCGGATTGTCACGTGACATTTTGCCATATGAGAACCCTTCTGTTGTTCCATACACATACAGCTTACCATCTACCCCGGTATTATCAATTGCTGTCGGATCGGCAATGAAGTCAAAGCCTGTAAGCATGTTCTCAATTGGATGAACTACACCATCACTTGTTGTAAAGCTCACCTGCTGTGTAAGTGTAATCGTATCTGCATCCCACGCCTGACTTATCTCAGACACAAATGGATTATCCTTATCAGCATATGTATCGTACACAGTAAGTCCTGCATCCTTTACAGACTGGCCTTTACTGCTTCCCTTGTATACCCTTATTCCTCCACTCCATCCAATTGAATAGTCGTTGAAATAAGAATAATTCCCCGGTGTATACGCTTTTCCGGTATCTGCCGGGATAATCGAGGCAACCATCGCAGCAGACAACGCAATTGCCCCTAATGACTTAAACCTTTTTCTCATTATATCTCCTCCTTATATTAACCTACTTTATCATCCGCAAGCCTATGACATAATGATACCATATTCATTATTTGACTTCAACACATTTGGTATTTTCAAAAGTCATTTTCAAGGGCAAATCCTCTACACCAGACAGACCTGCATTTGACTTGGTAAAGAGAAGTGCAACCATCATTATTATAACAGCTGCACTTCCATATTTTACATTATACTTTTAACCAGACGGTTAAGCTACACACTTATTATGGCTGGACCAAATAATAAAACAGAATTATTTGATACGTACTTTCTTACCCTGTCCCTTGCCCTTAAGCACCTTCTTATATGCCTTGAGCTGCTTCTTAGGGACTTTTATCGTAGCCTTTGCATTAATTCCGCTGAATGCCTTAGCTCCAACCTTCTTAAGAACAGTACTCTTAACATCAATCTTCTTAAGTGACTTACATCCATTAAATGCCTTAGCTCCGATCATCTTAACATTCTTACCAACTGTCACCTTAGAAAGCTTACTGCAGCCCTTGAATGCCTTAGCAGCAATTCCTGTCACCTTGTATGTGATGCCCTCAATCTTAACAGTAGCAGGAATTGATACAGACTTAACTGACTTCTTGGCAGGAGCCACATAATTAACAGTTGCTGCCTTAGCGTCAGTAATCTTATATGTGCTGCCTCCAACCTTGTATGTCTTAGTAGTATCTACAGACTTAGGTGCATCTGTTGCTGCAGGTGCTGTTGTTGGAGTTGCTGTTGGTGCTGATGTCGGCGTTGCTGTTGCTGATGCTGCAGGTGCTGATGGTGAAGGAACTGCAGGTGATGCAGAACTCTCTTCAAACTTCCATGAAGCAACTCTGTAATCAGAACCTCTGAATACGAAGTAAAGATCATGGACACCACTTACATCCGTATTAACAGGAATTGAAACTGATTCATACTTTTCAATATCACCTGTATTAGTAACCTTAAGGGTGGCAATCTTATTAGAAGCCTTAGTAGGTGAATCAACAAATACCTCTATTGCACCTTCATCTGTTGTAGAAGCAAGTACTGCTTCAAACTTAACAGGTCCGTTGCCAAGATCAGCTCCCTGGATCTTAGTCCAGTCACCAGTGTTAATGTTATCAAGGGCCATTGGTGAACCACCGCTTGTATTATCTCCATCATTCACACGCGTCGTAAGCTCATCTGAAAGAACTGAATTAACACCTGCACTGTATGATGTTGTCGTTGCATTAATATACTTGTCCTTCTTATTGAAATCCCTGTACAGATCAAAATTCTCAATCTGCTTAGCGCCCTCATATGAAGGTTCAATTGAAATTGCATCAGTATTCTCGTCAATGTCAATCTCATCTACATGAAGATTTCTGTATGAGTGGCTCTCACGGTGAAGTGAGTTATTAAGTACTGTTGAATGATAGAATATATAATTATGCCCTTTAAACGACTGCATATGATGATGGTTATTATATGACTGTCCATATATTACACTTGGATTATCAAGGATTGTTCCAAGGTAATGATGGTATACACCGGTTGCTTCATCTGTATAGGCATCCGAAAGGCGGTTATCTTCATATGGGTCAAATGCAATATCCATCGGGTCTGATGATACATACACAGCAATGCTTCCTGACTTAACTAATGGCTCACTTGCAGGAACCTGGAAGTTAGCACAGTATGAATAATAATACTTACCGTTAAACTGGTTGATCTCACTATCCTCAAAAAGGTAGAATGTATTCATCTCCTGTGGCTCACCATCAGCAAATACTTCACCATTCTCATCAAAACCAAGCTTGCATACCCTTCCTGTCTTAGGTCTTGCAATTCCATCCGGATGATCTTTCTTTTCATTAGCACCATCCCATATACCACCACCAAAATAGCAGTATGCGTTACCCTTGTCATCTCTTAATACGGCAGGGTCAAAGCACCATTTTACACCAGGAACACCGGCAAATAGTGTCTTGCCGAGAGGATCTCTCCAAGGACCTGTAGGGCTGTCACTCATTACGTAACCAACTGCTCCCGAATTGGTGTGGAACAGATAGTACTCATCCTTTCCATCACCATCTCCGTCAAATGCAAGTCCTGATGGCGCCCATGCTTTAGTTGCCCACTTATTCTTAACCTTACTGTCAGAATCCGATGTCTCATTAGTAAGGTTCTGCGTATCGCAGAATCCTTCATCCGTCCAGTTAACCATATCAGATGATGAAAGAATTGTTAATGAGTGGTTATTGTAACCGTTATTAGCCATGTTACCACTATTATCATAATCAATTCCTTCAGTAGTTCCGTACACATAGAGCTTACCATCTACTGCTGAATTATCAATTGCCGTAGGGTCAGCTATAAAATCAAAGTTAGTAAGCATACTCTCAACGTCATGCACCTTACCATCCTCTGTGGTATACTGTACCGGACGTGTAAGTGTGAGCTTCTCAGCATTCCATGCCTGTTCAATCTCTGTACCAAATGGATTATCATCCTTTTTTGCATATGTAGGAACACCTGCATCAGCAAGGCTCATTGATTTCCCATCTTTGTATGCAACTACTCCACCCTTGTATCCAATTGAATAGCTGTTGTCAAACTCATAGTCTGCCGCCGCTTCAGCTGCCTTACCATCAGCAGCAGGCACTATTGTTACTGCCATTGCAAGAGACATAAACAATGCCCCAAACGTCTTATACTTTCTCTTCATCTTATATCCTCCTCATTATATAATTGAAAAAAACTTATACACTGATTATAGCACATCACATTCTTCAAATCAATGCACAATGATGTCTGCAAAATGATATTTGAAGCAAAAACAGGTATATCATTTTGTGTAAATAATAACATATTTTATATATAAAAAGCACCATGGGGCATGCCCACGGTGCTGTCTGTTATATGCTGTAATAATATTTAATTAGCAACTCTTCTTGCTTTACATGGTGTACGGTAATTCATATTGGAAATCTTGATTCCATCTCTCTTATTGCTTGCATGAACTACTTTTCCATCACCAATATACATTGCAACATGATTAACGCTTCCACCTGATGAATAGAAGATAAGATCTCCCGCTTTAACCTCATCAAGACTTACACTGCTTCCTGAACCTGCCTGTGAAGATGAAGTTCTAGGAAGAGAGACTCCATACTTAGAGTATACTGACTGGACAAATCCTGAACAGTCTGTTCCGTTGGTAAGGCTTGTACCACCATATACATACTTATTACCCAGGAAGTTCTGTGCATACGATGCTGCACTTGCACCTGTTCCTGAAGATGATGAACTATTACCTGAAGAACTGCTGCCTGACGAGCCTGGTGAAATCTTTTTAATGCTGCTTGAATAGCCGCTGTTTGAACTATTTGAGCTGCCTGATGAACTCTTATTAGACGAACTGCTCCTGCTTGAGGCAGCTGCCCTTTTTGCTGCTTCCTCTCTTGCAGCCTGGGCTCTTGCTTCACGCTCTCTTTGTTCTGCCGCAGCCTGCTCTGCTTCTCTCGCCCTGCGCTCTGCTTCCTTCCTGGCTCTGATCGCTGCTTTCTCTTCTTTTATTGAGATAGCTTCCTTAAATTCAACTTCAATATTAACATATTCTTTTGCAACGTATCCCTTTGTTCCTTCATCGACAATAATCTTAACCCAGTCATCAATCTCCTTGACCACTTCAAACGTCTCATCAGCCGCTACAAGGGTAAGGACGGTACAATCGGTATTACTCTCCTCACGAACCTTCAGGGTATCCGTTGTGACAGTTGCAAGCTTGGTACCATATTTCCCAATAAGCTTTTCTGCGTCAAAACCAATCGCAAGGAATTCAGACTTAATATATCCCGTCACACTGCCGGACTTGATCCTGACCCAGTCACCCTCAGTAGACTGAATTGTTGCGGCACTTCCACGATACAGTTTACCAAGGATCTTGCTTTCAGTATTAGGCTTCTTTCGGATATTAACATATTCGTTAGCAATTGAGATTCCCACATTAGCAAATGCAGATACAGGCTCCGGTGTAACCACAGGCTCAGGTGTTACATCAGCTGCCGGATCTGCTGTAAGGGCATCCCCTGATACTTCATCAGTACCTTCAGCTGCCGGAGCATCAGCCACAGCTCCATCCGCTCCTGCCTCTACAAAAATATTATCTTCACCAGTCCCATTATATTCATATTTAGCGTATGATTCTTCCTGAACCGGATCATCGTCAGTTACAGGAACAACACTTTCCGGATTATCATTAACGCCGGCTGCAGCCAGATCAGTAGAATTATTATAATATGTATCTAACATCATTGACATTCCGGCAATCTCTGTTTCTGAACATACAGATGCGGCATTCATATTATATGAAACACCCATAACAGCGGCACATGTAAAGACCAAAACCCCTATGTGCAACCTCTTCTTCATTATATTTCTCCTTTCGTAAACCATCATTCAAAGTTAATTAATGTAAATTGTTAAATATATTTCATGTTTTGTACTACTTCGATAGTATAGTCCATGTAATATTTATTGTCAAGCACCTAATCCTGATTTACTTATATTTATTTTATTTTTTTCAGGTCCATTTTTGACTATTAGCCGGCATTATGTTATACTTTGCCCCAAAAGATACAAAAAGGAGAATAGCATGAAAAGTATATTCAGATTAGGCGAAGTCCAGCGTCTCCAGATAATAAAGCATGTTCCTATGGGTGCTTACCTTTCCCTTCCTGAAACATTAAGGGACAGCAGCGAAGCAAAAGAGCTTATTCTTTTACCTAAAAAAGAGCTTCCTGATGGCAGCGAGGCAGGTGATCTTATAGATGTATTTATATACAAGGATTCAGAGGACCGCCCTATAGCAACCACGACAATCCCTCCGCTTACCCTTGGAACAATCACCACCCTTAAAGTAGTCCAGTCTACCAAAATCGGAGCTTTTCTTTCATGGGGACTTATGAAGGATCTGTTCCTGCCATTTAAAGAACAGACATACCACGTTAAGGAAGGCGATCTTGTTCTTGTAAGTCTTTATATAGATAAGAGTGAGCGCTTGTGTGCCACAATGAAATTATATGATCTTTTGCGTACAGATTCCAAATATGAAAAGGATTCATCTGTAACAGGAACCGTATATGAGCTGTCAGACAACTTTGGTGCATTTGTTGCCGTAGATAATATATATTCAGCCCTTATTCCACGCAATGAGCTGTTTAAACGTGTATACATCGGTGAAAGAATCCATGCACGCGTAAAGGAGGTCCGGGACGATGGCAAGCTTACTTTAAGCTTACGTGAAAAGACACAATTCCAGATGGACCGCAACAGTGTAATCATCATGGAAAATCTGTCGGCACATGGTGGTTTTCTCCCTTACGGAGATAAGTCTTCACCTGAAGTTATACGTAGTGAATTTGAAATGAGCAAGTCTGAATTTAAGCGTGCTATCGGAAGGCTCTATAAAGACAAAAAGATATTAATAAAAGAAGATGGCATATACATGATATAAGATGTTAAAGACCGGTGTTCCCACGAACCCGGTCCTTTTTACAGTACATATGTCCACCATTATGTTAATGGTCAAGATATCTCATCTTCGCCTTGGTTGAACCGCCCGGCTTAACCGGCTGTGCCGGTGCAGACTTAATACCTCCAAGCTCCCTGACAAGACTATCCTTACACTCCTTGCAGTATCTTCCTGACTTTATTGTCCTGCCGCATTTTTCACAGGGAAGACCGATCGGGGAATCCTTGGAAAACAAAAGCCTCTCTTCACGAATCCACTGGTTAATCTGTGAAACACTCACATCCATATCATCAGATAATTCATTAATTGTACAATTAGGGTTTTCCTTAATATATGCCTTAACCCGCGTAAAAGTTTCATCAAGTCTCTTATGGCATTCACCACACAAAACCGGGCCTGTTCCTATATACTGCATCAACTTTCCACAGCTTCTGCAATTCCTTATATCCATAATATAATCCCTCCTTAATATCCATCCCCAATACAGAGACAAATAAAATAGACCTTTTTAATTCCTGCTTCCTTAAGCACCATTGTGCATTCATCAATTGTACTTCCTGATGTATATATATCGTCAATCAATATAACGCTTTTAATATTTCTATATTTTTCCATAATATCTTTCCTGACTCCAAAAGCCATCTTCAGATTACGTACCCTGCCCTTATCATCAAAATACTTCTGCGGCTTCGTATTCCTTATTCTGTAAAGCACGTCATCTATATATTGCAGACCAAGCTCAGATGCAAATGCTTCTGCAATAACAGCCGCCTGATTGAATCCCCGCCTACGCAGTTTTTTCTTATGAAGCGGTACCGGAATGACCGCAGCCACCCTCCATGCCCTGCACAATATTCCGGCATGATACGCAAGCTCCCCGGCAATATAACGGATGCCATCCCTGCGTCCGGAATACTTAATATCTGCAATAACCTTTCTGCTGATATTGTTATAGCTCCACATGGCATATCCTGATTCGTATGCATGCTTTTTCCTGCTGCAATCCCTGCAGTATACATCACCTGCTTCAATCTGCTTGCTGCACATCAGGCATCTGTTACCTGTAATAAGTGGAATTCTGTGCAGACATTCCCTGCATACACCATGCTCCTCCTGCCAGAGTACCCTTCCACATACTATACATCTTACCGGATACAATACCTGAAGCATTACCTGTATGATATTATTAATTGTCAGCCATCCTTTCCGCACAATACCCGGACAAGGTGTCACTAACCATTACCAGCTGGTTACAGTATACCATTATTCTCATAAAATTGCATTAGTTTTTTGATTCATTTCCCTGAGCCTGACATCTAAGGTTGAGTATCTGCCCTGCTCTCTTTCATTATCTATCATTCTTTTCACAGTGTCCTTAAGTCCCACGATAGTAACACATTTTTTTGCTCTTGTCACCGCCGTATACAGCAGATTACGATGAAGCAGCAGCGAAGTCCCGGACAACAGCGGAATGATTACCGCAGGATATTCACTTCCCTGGGATTTATGTACTGTAATCGCATATGCAAGCTCAAGCTCATCAAGGGATGCGTACGGATATTCTACATATTTGTTGTCTTCATATTCAACCGTTATCTGATTAAGATCCGTATCAACCCTCCTGATCATTCCGCAGTCACCGTTAAATACCCCTGTTCCCTCTTCAAGCACAACACCATGGTATCCTCTTCTCTCCCAGGCTATCTGATAATTATTCTTTATCTGCATTACTTTATCACCTTCACGGAAGATGGTCTCGTGGTACTCAAGCTCTGACTTTCCCTTTGATGGAGGGTTAATATACTTTTGCAGCTGGACATTCAGGTTATCAACACCAAGCTCCCCCTTGCGCATGGGTGTAAGTACCTGGATATCCATCATACCGGCATCCACATAAGACGGCAGATTCTTAATGATGAGCTGGAGCATAACATTAATTATCACTCCCGGATCATTCCTCTCAAGCATAAAGAAATCCATACTTTTGTTATCAAGTGCAATCTGCTGCCCTGCGTTGATCCTGTGTGCATTCATGATGATGTCACTGTCCTGTGCCTGCCTGAAAACCTCATTAAGCCGTACAACATTAAAGCATTCCGAATTAATTATATCCTTAAGCACATTTCCCGGGCCAACTGACGGAAGCTGGTTAACATCACCTACCATGATAAGTCTTGTACCGACAACTATTGCTTTGAGCAGTGCATTAAGGAGAGGCAGATCTACCATTGACATCTCATCAATTATCACAACATCCGTCTCAAGCGGGTACGACTCATTCCTCTCAAATGCCATAACAGATTCATCGTCCTCTACTGATCCGCTAAGCTCAAGAAGTCTGTGTATCGTCTGCGCCGGATATCCTGTTGTCTCTGTCATTCTCTTTGCAGCCCTGCCTGTCGGGGCAGCAAGCATTATATCCATCCCTGCTTCCTCAAACGCACTTATTATGGCGTCAATCGTAGTAGTCTTACCTGTACCGGGTCCACCTGTAACAACAAGTATTCCATTCTTGAGTGACTCCGCAACTGCAAGTCTCTGCCTGTCAGCAAGTCTGATGTCCCTGTTATCTTCAATATTACATATAATCTTATCAATATTACTGTCTTTGTATCTGAATGAGCAATTCAGATCTAACAGCATCCTTGCACAATTAAGTTCCGTGTAATACATATAACTGCTGTAATACCTGACCATATCTTCTTCCTGCTTACGGACTATGACCCTTTCGGCAGCAAGCTCATCAAGCTCATGCTTTATATCTGTTCCACCAATTCCCAGCAGCTCGTTTACACTGTGTAACAGTTCATTTTCCGGG
Organism: uncultured Lachnospiraceae bacterium; assembly: GCA_934437985.1. GTDB lineage: Bacteria > Bacillota > Clostridia > Lachnospirales > Lachnospiraceae > V9D3004. Next base: position 8,406 of record CAKSBI010000009.1, on the reverse strand, counting down.
AGATATATATTACCAAATCCGGATGACTGCGTTAATACATAATTAATCGCACATTTTTTTCTATATCCCGAATCCGGTTCAATCCCGATCCTTCTGCCTATCTCATCTGCGATCCTGAAGCCGACACCTTTTATATCATCTGCAAGTCTGTATGGATTATTCCTGATCACATTATACATATCTTCCTTGTACTCATTATATATCTTAACTGCCAGCTGATTAGCAATACCATACTTCTGCAGGAAAACCATAGCCTCACGCATCTCTTTTTTCTCATCAAACTGCGAAGATATCTTTCTTGCAATATTGGCACTTATTCCTTTTATCTCTGTAAGCTTCTCAGGTTCTTCTTCCATTATCCGAAATGTGTCCTCGCCAAAGCGGTCTACAATTCTCCTCGCCATCACCTGGCCAATTCCCTTGATTGCACCCGACGCAAGGTATCTGAAGGCAGCCTCTGAATCTTCAGGCTCCATTATCTTAATTGATGTGACCTTAAGCTGGGGGCCGTATCCCGGATGTATATATTCCTCACCTGTTACCTCAACACGTTCGCCAACATTCACAGTGGGGCAGACACCGACACAGACCTGCTGACTGTCCGGCGCATCTCCTGACACCTCAAATACCGTATATCCATTAGCTTCATTGCGAAACTTTATCTTCTCAACATATCCTGTAATCTGTTCTGCCAACTTTTATCCACCTTTTCACTTACCCAACATCCAAAATAATATTCTAATATAAACAAATACCCCGCATCAGGCAACGGGGCATAACTTAGTTTTTTTTAATTACTTTACAATGTATATCCGCATATCATACATTATTAGCTTTCATTGATTCATAAAGCATCTGTGCTATTCCAAGATTACCTGAATCCGTAACCTTACCGGCATATTCGGATATCAGTGTATCTCCAAACATATCCATATACTTATTATCTTCAAATTCATCAAGTGTCTTGGTAAACCCTTTCATTACCTGTTCAACAAAATATTGTTCAAAGCTTTTACAGGCATCCATCAGTTCATCATCCGATGCATCCTCCTTAATGCCCTTAAGACTGTCCGACAGCCTGTCAGCATTCACCTGTGAGGTGCTATTAACCATATTATTAACTGACATATATGCCGAATCAAGTGAAATTGCCATACCATACACCAACCTTTCTATTAATCCGCACTCAATGCATTATAATAATTATGACCTTAAATTATTAGCCTGCTGAAGCATCTCATCTGACGCATTAATTACTTTTGAATTAAATTCATATGCCCTCTGTGCAACAATGAGGTTAACCATCTCATCAACCACCTGCACATTAGAGCCCTCAAGATATCCATTAATAAACTTCGTTCCGGACTTATCTGCCGTGGTTACATTAGCTTCACCCGAAGCACCGGTCGCAGCATAATTAGAGCCACCAAGCTTGCTTAAGCCACCTGCATTATTAAATAATGCAAGCCCTATCTGTACTCCGATAGTGTGGGCGTTACCATCTGCCCCCCTTGCTGTCAGATTACCAAATCTGTCAATCGCAACATCATCTATATCATAACCTGCCGGAACAACTACAGGATTGAGATTGGTATCAAGAATCGGGTTACCGTCTCCGTTAGTCAGCGTATAACCGTCATTACCAATGGACATCACAAGATTACCATTACGTGTATAAGCGACACTGCCATCCTCAAGCTGTACCATGAAGAAGCCTTCCCCTTCAATCGCAAAATCAAAATCTCCACCTGTCTCAAGCAGTGAGCCCTGCTTAAAATTAGTACTGATCGCTGAATTCCTTACACCCAGTCCGACCTGTACACCAAGAGGCTTGTACTGACCCTCTGAATCAGTTGATGTATCCTGCACTGTCTGATATAACAGCGACTTAAACTCTGCTGTCTCTGCTTTAAACCCTGTTGTATTGACATTCGCAAGATTATTACCTATTGTATCAACATTAGTCTGCTGTGCTATCATTCCTGATGCACCAGTCCATAATGCACGCATCATAATACATTCCTCCAATTCATCAGCAATCTGTTACGGTACTCACACTCTTCCTATCTGGTTAGAAGCCTTATCAAGCATTGAATCAACCGATCTGATGATCCTCTGATTAGCTTCATAAGCCCTCGTAATCGTTATCATATCCACCATCTCTGATACTACATTGACATTCGACTGCTCAAGATATCCCTGTTCGATCAGTCCTGTTGCTGCCTTTGCCGTGGCACCATCAACGGTCTCATACATATTCTCCCCAAACTTCTTCAGGTAATCATAATCTTCAAAATCTGCAAGGGCAATCCTGTCAACAACAGTACCATCTACCTGGACATATCCATCACGTGTAATAGAAACCTCTGCAGCATCCGGATCTACCTGCAGGTCTCCGTTGGTTCCCTGAAGGTGGTTGCCGTTAACATCAACGATATATCCGTCTTTATTCATGTTAAAATTACCATCTCTTGTATACTTAACCACAGAACTTCCATTAGAAGAAGGTATCCTTACCTGAAAGAATCCCTCTCCGCTAATTGCCATATCATATGTATTAGAAGTCTGCCTTAAAGACCCCTGGTCATAATCCGTATATACTTCACCCAGCTTTACACCAAGGCTCATCTTACCTATACGTCTGTTAATATATGCATCAGAACCATCCCTGATCTTAACCGCAAGCATCTGTTCAAAAGCCTGGCTTGTAACACTTTCCTGCTTATATCCCGTCGTTGCTGAATTGGCAATGTTATTGGATATAATATCAAGCCTGTTCTGTTCATTATACATACCTGTGTACGCAGTATATAAGGCTCTTACCATATGTCCCCCTCCAGTTTAATAAACCCTTTATTCGTCTCTTCTTCCTGCCATAAAGTCTACAAACTTACCTGTACCGATTGCAACAGCAGTTGTAGGATCATCGGCAGTCATTGTTGTAATACCTGTTCTTGACTCAATAAGCTCATCAAGACCATACAGCATACTTCCACCACCTGTAAGGACAATTCCCCTGTCAGCTATATCCGCAGCAAGCTCAGGCGGAGTCTTCTCCAATACACTGTGTACAGCATCAACTATCTGGGAAGTAGCATCCTTAAGCGCTTCCTCTGTATCATCTGAGGATACAGTAATCGTCTTAGGAAGCCCTGTCACAAGATTACGTCCTCTTACATCCATTGTCTCTGCCGTAGGTCTCTTAAATGCAGAACCTATATTGATCTTAATATCCTCTGCAGTCCTCTCTCCAATAAGAAGATTCTTCTGCTTTCTCATGTATCTTACAATCGCCTCGTCAAAATCATCACCGGCAATCTTAATGGAAGTACTCACAACAGTTCCTCCAAGCGATATAACAGCTATATCTGTTGTACCACCACCTATATCCACGATCATGTTACCGCACGGTCTGGATATATCTATTCCCGCACCAATAGCAGCGGCGATCGGCTCTTCAATAATCATGACATCTCGTGCACCGGCCTGATACGCTGCCTGTTCAACGGCATTCTTCTCAACCTCTGTTGCACCGCTTGGGACACATATGCTGATCTTAGGCTTTCTGATACGCTTTCTTCCCACTGCCTTCTGGATAAAATGTACAAGCATCTTCTCAGTAATAGTATAATCCGAGATAACTCCCTGTCTGAGGGGACGTATCGCAACTATATTACCCGGAGTTCTTCCGAGCATAAGCCTTGCTTCCTCACCAATCTCCTTGATCTTACCTGTATCTCTGTCAAATGCAACAACAGAAGGCTCCCTGAGTACTACGCCTCTGCCGGTTATATATACAAGAACGCTGGCCGTTCCAAGATCTATTCCAATATCGCTTCCCATCTGTATATCTCCTTTCCCAAATGTGTACTTATATCAAGTATTAACATCAATTAACAATCATAATCATTATTAATATTATATACCTTATTATCCTTATCAAGTCAATGCCCGTTCCAATACACGGACAACTTATTGTTCTTCTGCCCTTGCAACCTGCAGCATAAGGGCACACTCAACCCTCTTCTTCTGAAGCTCACAACCAATATCATACGACTCATTAATACTTCCATGGAAATTATACGCATTAGCTGCGCAGCCCCCACTGCAGTAAAATCTTGCAAAACAATCACGACATTTTGGCTTAGAGTATACATTACATAATTTAAAATCGGCAACAATACCTATATTCTTAATACCCTCATCAAGATTTCCCAAAAGAAAATCTTCATTACCTACAAACTGGTGGCACGGATACAAATCTCCCCACGGAGTTACCGCAAGATATTCCGTTCCCGAACCACATCCCGATAATCTCTTGGCAACACATGGTCCACCCTCAAGATCAATCATATAATGGAAGAAATTGAATCCTTTTCCTTCCTTTTCCCTCTTAAGCATCTCTACAGCAAGCCTGTCGTAACCCTCACATATAACAGGAATATCCTCTTCCGTAATCGCATACGGCTCTTCCGGAGGTGATACAACCGGTTCAACACTGATCTGTTCAAATCCAAGATCCGCAAGATGAAGGACATCCTCAACAAAATCAGTATTGTAATGCGTAAATGTTCCCCTCACATAATAATTGGTCTGATGCCTTGACCGGGCTGCCTTAATAAACTTAGGAAGGATTACATCATAGCTGCTCTTACCATTCCTTGTAGGACGCATCCTGTCATTAACCTCCCTGCGTCCATCTATACTGAGAACGAGATTCGCCATCTCCCTGTTGGCAAATTCCATTATATCATCATCAAGCAGCACACCATTGGTCGTGAGGGTAAATCTGAAATTCTTGTCATACTTTTCTTCAAGGCTCCTTCCATACTCAACGATCTGCTTAACAACATCAAAATTCATAAGAGGCTCCCCACCAAAGAAATCAACCTCAAGATTACGCCTCGCACCGGAATTGGCAATGAGAAAATCAATTGCCTTCTTACCAACCTCAGCACTCATAAGACCTGCCGAGCCATTATATTCGCCTTTTCCTGCAAAGCAGTAACGGCACGCAAGATTACAGTCATGTGCAATATGAAGACATAACGCCTTAACAACAGTCTTACGGTTACCCACATCCTTAAGATATGGTTCATATATATCCTCAGCGAATAATTCTCCGCGTTCCTTTAACTCCTCTATCTCAGATGTAAGCTCCTTTACATCTTCATCTGTAACACCATTAAACATTGCCTTAAGTCTGTCTGCATCAACAGAGCCATCTTCATCATACATTCCTATGGCCTCATATGCTATATCATCAACAGAATGAACACATCCGCTTACAACATCAAGTACAATATTATATCCATTATTCCTATATCTATGTATCATGTTCTCTTTCCTTTTCATCTGCTTCTTATCCAGGCTGCTATATACAATTAAAAGAGAGCCCCTTGGCATGCCTTAACCGGCAAAACCAAACCAGCCCTCCATTGCTTCTTCTCTGATTCAAAAAATTATCTCTTATTCTCGCATGTCTGATTACCAACTGTACAGGATGTCTTGCAGGCTGACTGGCATGATGTCTGGCACTCACCGCATCCACCCTTCTTCATGCTCTCTTTAAGATTTCTTGAATTCAATGTCTTAATATGCTTCATAACTGCTAACCTCTTTCTATATGTATTATCTCATCTATATTCTTTTCAAGTATATCACACTTATCTTTTAATGGCAACAACATTTTCAGCCTAACATTCCACCAAGCATTCCCCCTCCTGCACACAGCATACACACTGTAAGTGCATTACCAAAGGGTTCACCTGATATCCTGTTAAATGCAAATGATATTCCGAACAAAACCGCAAAATACAGCAGTCCAAACAGCAGACCCCATATGTATTTATTTTTGCCTATCCGCTTTCCAAGCAGCATTCCGCCCAGAAAGCATGACATAATGTATGCAAATATCATCCCGCCACTTATCAGTGCCGCCGGAGGAGCTGCTTTCCACAACATCAGTGCAAGTATCACAAGTATGACCGTTGTTATCACATATGACATAAGCAGGAACTTAAGTATTCCCCATATTATGCCTGTTCCCTCTTTTTTCAACTAAGTAACCCCCAACGTTAAATAACCTGTTTAGCTAATTATATTATGCAGATGGTCAAAATATGACTTATTCCCTTTCACCGGGATAGTAATTCTACATACCTATTCTTCGATATCATCCGGATCAATATCCACATTATACTCTTCATCTATAAGTATGTAATTCACCTTGTATTCCCTGGCGAGAACCAGATTCCGCCGGTTGTCCTCCATCACAGATTCCATGGTACAATAATCATCGTCCAGGCGGCTTTCGATTATATCCGCATATCCTTTTATATCATCAAAATGCTTCTTAATATAAGTCTCACTCATTATAAGACAATAATACCTGATATTATCAAGATATTCTTTTTCAAAGCTGTCTGACCAGTCAAATGGGATATAACAGCCCTCAACAATCAGGTTCTGCTTATTTTCTATTGCTGTCTTTATAATTTCACGTACAATATTCCACAAATACGCCGTCAGGTCAGAATCGTCACTTGTCGGGGTAAGCTCCGTACTGCCACTCCGTATCAGCCCCATCTTTAAATGGTCTATCGATAAATATGGGTATCCATACTTTTCCAGGAGCCTCTGTGCCAGTGCTGTCTTGCCTGTATGTGATGCCCCTGCTATTAAAATAATCATCGTCCCACTTCACTCCTTCCCGGCAAAATCCTGAATGTTAATACACCCTGCGCTTGACAAAATATCCATAACCGAATAAAGTTAACAGGTGCATTACATTAATAATAACATATAACAAAAGGAATTAACAATATGAATCAGAACTTTATGAAAGAAAAACCGGTTTTACCATTGGTAATATCCATGGCACTTCCTATGGTGATATCCATGGCTATTAATTCTTTATATAATATTGTAGACAGTTATTTTGTGGCAAAGATCAGTGAGGATGCCATGACTGCACTCTCACTGGTATACCCGCTTCAGAATCTGATGACAGCAGTCGCAGTCGGCTTTGGAATTGGAATGAATGCAAGAATCGCTTTCTGCCTTGGAGCCGGGGACCAGGCACAGGCAGACCGGGCAGCCACAACCGGAATGCTGTTAAGCTTTATCCATGGGTTAATTCTTATGGTCATATGCATGGCACAGATACCACATTTTTTGTCCCTATATACACAGGATAACGAGATTATTGAAATGGGACTTATATATGCCTACAGGGCATTTCTATTTTCAATAATAATCATGCTTGGAATCTCCCTGGAAAAGATTTTTCAGGCTGTTGGCCGGATGAAGGTTTCCATGCTAAGTATGATGTGCGGATTTATCTCTAATATTATACTTGATCCGTTAATGATCTTTGGTATAGGGCCTTTCCCGGAGATGGGTATGGCCGGTGCCGCCTATGCAACCGGTATCGGACAGACAATAACATTGCTTATTTATCTGTTTTTCTGTATTTTCCGCCCATTGCCACTTAATTTCAGCACAAAAAATATATCATTTAACAGGAATATGCTGTACAAGTTATATGCTGTAGGAATCCCTGCATCATTAAATATGGCGCTGCCATCACTTATGATCTCATGTCTTAACGGAATCCTGACTGCATTTTCAGAAAAGTATGTACTCGTGCTGGGTGCATATTATAAATTACAGACATTTATTTATCTGTCCGCTAATGGTATCATTCAGGGTATCCGCCCATTAATAAGCTTTAACTATGGTGCCGGTGAAAAACGACGTGTCCGCAAAATCTTCTATACCACACTCTGCCTTACTGCCGGGGTTATGGCCATTGGAGTAATATTATCCCTACTGATTCCGGGGCAGATGATAGGACTTTTTACAGAAAATACACAGACTATACAGATGGGTATCAGGGCACTGACTGTCATATGCACAGGCTTTATAATCTCCTCTGTCTCCGTGACATGCTGTGGTGCATTGGAGGCTCTTGAGAATGGCCCGGCTTCTCTGTTGATCTCTCTGTTACGCTACACTCTTATTATGATCCCCGCAGCATTTATATTAAGCCGCATCATAGGGGCAGCCGGAGTATTCTGGGCGTTTCCGGTGACAGAGACACTGGCTGCAGCAGCTTCATTTATCATCTTCCGAAGGTGTACAAAAAAGCTGAAGTACTGACAGTGCCTTTTTTACATCACCCATACTGTGGCACGAGACGCTGATTTGTTCAAGAACTGCCAGTTTTTCTCATTATACAAAAAATGACTAAAAAAGATACAAAAATTGACTAATATAATATGAAAGTCCAAAAAGGATGTATATGTGAACTACCCATTGTCTTAAACCAATGGGCTTCCTGCTTCATCGACCTCGTTTCTACGTTCCACTCCGGTCGGAGCAGAACAAACATCCACCGGATGT
>CAKSBI010000008.1 GCA_934437985.1 uncultured Lachnospiraceae bacterium | reverse complement strand
CTTTTGGCACGCCTTCGGGTCACGCAAAGACGGCTGCTGCTTCTTCAGGCAAGCGGCGACGCCGACTCACCCGTTTTTCAAAACGGCGTGCTTAAAATCGATTTTGCTGCCGGCTGCGCTTATTTAAACGGGGAGGAATTGCACCTGACCCCGATCGAATACAAGCTTTTATGCCTGCTCTCTCATAATGTCGGAAAGGTGCTGACGCACACCTATATCACGCAGCAGATCTGGGGCAGCAGTTGGGAAAACGACATAGCTTCCCTGAGAGTATTTATGGCGACACTGCGTAAAAAGCTGGAGCCGCAAAAGGACAGTCCACAATACATTCAGACGCATATCGGCATCGGTTACCGTATGCTGCGGGTAGACTGAGAAAAGCGAACTCTTAAATTTCATTGCCGTTTCGGAATCGACGCCCGGTCCGCTTGCCGTTAATATGGCGACATTTATAGGTTCCACGCAAGGCGGCATTCTCGGCTCGTTTCTTGCTACGCTCGGCGTTGTTCTTCCGTCTTTCGTTATTATACTTTTAATTGCGGCGGTACTCAAAAACCTGATGAAATATGCCGGCGTCAACGCTTTTCTCTCCGGCGTCCGCTTAGCTATAAAAAAGCACAACGCCACAGAGTTTTAAATCTCTGTGGCGTTGTGCTGCTCTCAATCGGTCACTTTTTGAAAGTATCCTTATGTGAGCCTGCCTTTTATCAGGGTTTCCCGTATTTTTTTCTACAAATTTTCTCTTAAATACCGTGCAAAAACACGTATATAGCTTTTACATCCTATAATCCGGGATTACCTTCCACAGGCTCCATCATCTTATTAAGATACGGATACCTCTCACAATACTCCGCTGCCGTATCAGCATCCATTCCTGAGGTAAGCCCGTTAGCAAGCACAAGCACATCAGCATCTGAATATACATCAGCGTATACAAACGCAAGGTCGCCACTCTGCCTTACTCCAAACATATCACCTGGCCCCCGCATCTTAAGATCCTGCGATGCAATATAAAAGCCATCGTTTGACTTGCCAAGAACTTCAAGCCGTTTAATATTGTCCTTGCCAATATCTCCATGCATAAATATGCAATATGACTGTTTGTCACCTCTTCCGACTCTTCCCCTGAGCTGATGGAGTGTTGCAAGGCCAAATCTTTCCGAATTCTCTACCATCATAACTGTAGCGTTCGGAACATTAATACCAACCTCTATGACAGTAGTTGACACAAGTATGTCAATATCCCCGGCGGCAAATGATTCCATAACTGCATTTTTGTCCTTCGCATTCATTCTGCCATGCAGCGTTCCAATCCTGACATTCTCCGGAAATACACCTGCAATCTTTGCACTGTATCCCTCAACACTTTCCAGACCGCTTTCCACGTCTTCCTCAACCATCGGACATATAATATATATCTGCTTCCCCTCACTTATCTCTTTATTCATAAGCCTGTAAGCAGCGTTCCTGTATGTGGTCCCTACAACACAGTTCTGTATCGGGAGTCTTCCCTGTGGGAGTTCATCCACCACAGAGATATCCATATCACCATATAATATCATTGCAAGTGTACGCGGAATTGGTGTTGCACTCATTACAAGAGTGTGTGGATATACACCCTTCTCCGATAACTGTATTCTCTGATTCACACCAAAACGGTGCTGCTCATCCGTTACCACCATACCAAGATTGTTGTATTCCACCTTTTCCTGAATTATTGCATGTGTTCCTACAACAATGTCAATATCACCATCTGCGATACCTTCATACATTTTCCGCCTTGCTGCCGCAGTCATACTTCCGGTAAGCAGTCCAATTTTAATGCCATATTCATCAAGCAGCTTACTAAAAAGGTCATAATGCTGTCTCGCAAGTACTTCAGTCGGTGCCATTATCGCACCCTGGTATCCATTATCATAATTGAATAAAAGTGCTAATGCGGCAAGTATTGTCTTACCCGACCCGACATCTCCCTGTACAAGCCTTGCCATTGCCCTGCCGGACATCATATCATTTTTCAACTCATCCCACACCTTAGCCTGCGCACCTGTAAGCTCATACGGAAGCTTATTTATAAATGAATCACATATTCCGTTATCACAATATTTTTCTTTTTCAGGCTTATCGTGCAAAGACCCCTTAAGCCGTCTAAGAGACAGCAGAAATGAGAAGAATTCGTCATATGCCAGCCTTTTTCTTGCCATGGCAGCTTCTTCAATATTTTTAGGAAAATGAATAGCCGTGATTGCTTTTTTTCTTGAACACAAAGAATTCTCCCTGCAATACTTTGCCGGGAGATAATCTTCATCAAATTCAACCTGACTTAGTGCAAGCTGAATATACTTTCTTAAATTATTATTACTTATTCCTTTTGTAAGTCTGTATATCGGCAAAAGCTTACCAAGACCATTAACATAATCCTGCTTTGAATATTGTCCCGGCTGTTCCATAGCAAGCCTGCCATTCTTAACAACCGCCTTGCCACGCATAATATAATATGCCCCCGGTCTTAATGTCCTGGCAATGTAGGGCGTATTAAACCACGTAAGCCTTATAATGCCTGTAGAATCTCTCAGGTCAGCATTGATTATCGTAAGATTCCTTACCTTTGATACCTCCGGTCTCGTCATAAGCGAGCCCTCTACAATTACATCGCTGCCCGGCGTTACCGACGACACAGAAGTTATCTTATTATAGCTGTCATAGTCCCTCGGAAAATAAGCTACAAGACTGCCGACAGTATCAATACCAAGATGATTAAGAACCGCAGCTGTCTTACTGCCAATTCCTTTTACACATGTTACCGCATCATCCCACTTCATGATAACCTCCATCAGTTAACCGCCTTATATTCATATTAGTTATACTTATTACTCTACAGACAGATAGTAATAGTATACCGGCTGCCCACCATAATGGACTTCCACATCAACATCAGGATGCTTACGTCTGACCGCATCAGCAATCAGATTAGCTTCATCCTCCGTTGTATCAGCACCATAATACAGGGATACAAGTTCTGATACATCATCAAGCATATTTTCAACAAGCTCAACTGTTGTAGACATAACCTGCGCACCAACGTTCATTATCTGTGACTCACTGATTCCCATGATGTCACCCTGCTTTATATCAATTCCGTTAATAGAAGTATCTCTCACAGAATATGTCACGGAACCGGACTTGACATTAGCCATCTCATCTGTCATTACCTTTTCATTATCCTCAACGGATCTGTTAGACATGTAATTAAGCAGTGCCATAATACCCTGCGGTATAGTCTTAGATGGTATGACAATAACATTCTTATCCTCTACAAGGCTGCCCGCCTGCTGTGATGCGAGTATAATATTTGAATTATTAGGTAATATAAATATATTGTCTGCATCAATTCTTTCTATGGCATTAAGCATATCCTCTGTACTCGGGTTCATTGTCTGGCCACCTTCAATAACTATGTCAGCACCAAGCCCGGCAAATATCTCGCTAAGTCCTTCACCTGCTGACACTGCAATGAATCCAACAGGCCTGCGGGCCACGCTGTCACTGTTATCATCCGTCCCAGAACCATATTCTGATGCGTATGAATCGCCTGCTGCCTCATATGACGGTTCACTTACAGGCTGCCCATCTGCCGTCCCATATGATGCTGCGCCTGCCTGTTCCGCTGTGTCATTATTATCGGCACTTGCAGACTGTACTGCAGATGTATTATATCCGGCCGGTGCTGCAGCCGCTTCGTCAAGTGCAAGCCTCTCATTATGTTCTTCCTGCATGTTGTCAATCTTCATGCTTGTAAGCGAACCATATGTGAGACCTTTCTGAATAGCAATACCTGGCATATTGGTGTGTACATGAACCTTAACTATCTCATCATCAGCAACCACAACAATAGAATCACCGATTGCCTCAAGGAATAACTTAAATTCTTCTTCCCTGTCACTGTCAAATTCTGTCTCAAGAAGAACGATAAATTCTGTACAGTATCTGAATCTGATATCAGATGTACTTATATCAGCCTTGGAAACCTTCTTGATCATTTTTCCTATTCCTTCAGATATCTTCTCTGTTGTCTTCTTTTCTGTACGTTTTTTATCCTGCTTCTTCTTTTCCTTATCCTGTGCCTTCTTATCAGCCTTAGATGCTTTTTCACTGATGCCGGACAGATAACCATTACGGTCAAAACCTGTCATGTCAGGCTTTGGGGCATTATCCGGCTTGTCAACCTTTGTCTTAAGGCACGCAATTACGCCTTCAAGAAATACAAGCAGACCCTCTCCCCCGGAGTCAACCACTCCGGCTTCCTTAAGGACCGGAAGCATATCCGGTGTCTTATCAAGCACTTCCCTCATATATTCATTGATCATCTCAGAATAAGTCACAATATCAACATCATAATCAGCAAGATATGCGGCAATATGCGCACCTGACTTTGCAACAGTAAGGATTGTACCCTCCTTAGGCTTCATTACCGCCTTATATGCAGTCTCAACAGCCTTAACAAATGCATCAGCAATATCCGACACATCAAGCTCTTCTAATTCCTTAATACTTCTTGTAAATCCTCGGAGTATCTGTGAAAGTATAACTCCGGAGTTACCCCTGGCCCCTCTTAATGAACCGGTTGAAATTGCCTTGCAGACACTCTCCATTGTTATGTCTGTTACTGCCTCCACTTCCCTCTTTGCCGACATAATCGTCATTGTCATATTAGTTCCGGTATCACCATCCGGTACAGGGAATACATTAAGTTCATTAATATATTCCTTATTAGCATCAAGTGCATCTGCACCTGCAATAAATAAATCACGCAACAATACTGCATTAATAGTACTCATGAAAATAATTCTCCCTTCATGACTCATCTCTTTCCAAGATAAAATCCATCAACTTATTACTCATTATCTATAACTTTGACACCTTCAACCCTGACCGTTATATCAGAAACAGTCATTCCGGTAAAATGCTCGATCTTATATCTGACATTGTCAATAAGATTACGTGCAACTGCCGCTATGCTGACTCCATATGCAACTATTATCCTAAGTTCTATATTAAGCTTGTTATCTTCAATACTGACCTCAACACCTCTGGCCAGGTTATCTTTTCCAAGCAGCTTGGCAAATCCGTCCCTTACATTGACAGTAGCCATACCGACAATTCCGAAACATTCCACTGCTGATGCACCCGCATACTTGGCAATAACATCTGTATCTACAACAATCTTACCCATATCGGTATTCATTCGCCCTCTCATACAAAACCCTCCTTATATTAAACTGTAACCTTAAGAATATGCTCTTAAGGATATAATCTAAAAAAATAATCCTATATATTATAACTGATTATAACCCAAAAAGCAATTATTTCATATTAACGCATATACTATAATATTATCAGTATACCCACAGGTGATATTTTATGAAAAAAGTAATTGGTTTCATTTTGTTATGGATAGCAATCGGCATGATACTCATGCTGCTGATCCACAACTGGTTAATTGCATTACTCATTATCATATTATGCCTTGTTCTCGGCTATAATCTGTTCACTTCCTGTAAATAAAACAGAAATCCCATCATCCTGTATATACAAAATGATGGGATTAACATACTCTGTAATCAAACAAATTAGATTGCTCTCTCAACTTTACCTGAACGAAGACATGCTGTACATACATTCATCTTCTTAGTTGCACCATTAACCTTAACTCTAACTGACTTGATATTTGACTTCCACATACGATTATTTCTTCTATGAGAATGGCTCACCTTAATTCCGAAGTGCGCACCCTTATCGCATATTGCACATTTTGCCATCTGAAGCACCTCCTTACATCTCAATCTGACATATCCCATATGTCACAAACATGATTATTCTAACAAAAGCTGAACATATTTGCAAGTACTTTTTTATATTTTCTGCTAACAATATTGCAATTCCTGCTATTCTTTTTCTTTTTCCTCATCTTTCTTATCTTCATCCTTTGAAGTAAATCTGTTAATAAAATCAGGTACCATATCAAGAATCTTGGTCAGGCCATCCTGATTCTTAACATTGACAAGCTTTGCATTGCCGTCCTTTATCACGATAACTGCACTCGGCTGAATCTTACCACCCATTCCGCCTCCGCCGTTATTCTTCTTTGCATCACCATTAACAAATGCACCTGCGGCCACACCAAATGATACATCTACAAGCGGAAGTATTACCGTTCCATCTCCCACATTAATTGCATCTCCCACAACTGTCTTACTTGTAATAAAGCTGTCCATTCCCTTAAATAACGATTCAACTGTTGCTGTGAACTGAGTACTCTTCTTTTCTTCCATTACCTGTTACCTCCATTTCCTGCCTTACGGCGTATACCTTTTGATGTATGTTTCCAAGCTTTTTTAACCGTATCATCAAGCAATAACTTAATCACATGGTAAAGTAATACCGATACCCTGATACGTCCTTTACAATATGCTTTGCCTTCAATGACTTTATTATCAAAATCAGGCACAAACGTATAATCCCCCGGCCACAGTCCCATCAGGATGCTTATTCCGCCGAACAACAGACCTGTATTACACGGATCACCGGTTCCAATAATCATATTCGCATATATCTTCTTAGGTTTCAAGTGCTTTAACAATAATATGATTCTGTCTTTTATAACTTTTGCAGCCACCATATTGTCCTGATTACGTAATGCCAGAAAGACTTTTTTTATACCAGCTTTAACTCTTTTTATCTTATGGTGGATATCACTTGCTTTTCCCTTTATTTTTTTTGTATCTTTATCTTCTGTTTTTTCTTTTGGGCTGTCAGATTTCCGGATGCTTTTATTGTCATATTCTTCCTGTTTAATAGATTCTCCAGGTACTTCCTGTCCTTCGGTATTACTCTGTTTATCCATTATACTTTGTTTGTCAGCATTACGGCTTTCCGTGGCATCACTGCATTCTTCGACATCACTGCTTTCTTCGACATCACTGCTTTCTTCGACATCACTGCTTTCTTCGGCATTACTGCTTTCTGTGGCGGCATCGCCCCCGGTATTCTTCAGAAACCGGCCGGCCAACCGGTTAAATGAGATTCCGAATATCCTGAAACTGTAGCTTCTGCCACTATCCGGATACCATATGGAAAGTGACACGATACCCGCAAGCCACCGAAACCGTGCTGTAATCTTTTTTTCAGGAAATACAGCCAGAAACCTGTACCTTACCGGCGAAAACAGAACAAGCACCGCAAGCGTGACCAGAATTCCTAGGATTACCAGCAATGCAATCCCTATTATTTTTAATATTAACAAAATCACATGCAATTATTAACCACATCCTGTTTAATTCCCGGTACCGGCTGGGTATGGCGATTCCACGTCCTGCCGGCACGCATAACATTCCACATTCTACATTCCCTGCAGATTGAAAAAGCGGCGGACATTATAAGTTCCGGTCGAACGGTATGCATCAAGAACAATATCCATGACAAGCCCGGTGGCATTTCTGTATGAAGCAGCAAGCCCGACAACCGGTATGCTGTTACGCCTGTAATGTGAGAATAACAATTCATTACAGGATATTATATCCAGCAGATTGTCTTTATTAGACGCAAGAGTAACACAATATATTGCCGGAATACACAACCTGTCATCCGAAACCAGCCGCTTATACCTTTCCGGCTCTGATGCAACAACCTCATCCATATACATATTACGATGCCATTCTAACAATTTACACACACTCCATCTGCCATAAGCCCATTATCACACTGATATAACCATATCGTCTATCATCCTCTTAACAGCCACTATCTCTGCCTTATCGCCACAATGTTCAAATGCATTAAGTATGTAATCTTTTATATCATCCGAAGATGTAAATGGCATAGGCAGTTTTCCCATTGTAAGAGCAATAACAGCCCTTACGACATGCCTGCTGCTGTTCTTTATCAGCCTTTCCAGATCCTCAAGAAGTCTTGCACTCTCTGCCATAGCGTATTCTACGGTTGTCTCCTCATACTGCGTATCCTCTACGTCGGCAAATAATCCATTCATAAGCCTGCCTGACACAGACAGCTTCTTATAACATTCCAAAAGACCAAGCTCACTGATCTTATCATCATATGCAAGCTCCATCTCCTCAATAAGCGGAACAAGCACTTCACGCTCTTCATAGAGCTTTTCCATATATCCTTCAAGCCTGACAAGCCCCTCTTCAAGTGACATCACATCAAGCTTCTCATCTCCGGCAGCCACATACAGTCCTGCAAGAATGTCCCTGCATGTTGCCACATATTCCATATCTTCTTCAACTGCAGAATCATTAAGGGCATATATATACAGCATATTGACAAGCTTCTGCAGGCACATATATACATCTGACATGTTACTTAATGCTACTGTTGCATTATAAAGCTTATCACTTAATATTCTATAATGGTCTGCACCCAGGTTCTGATAATCTGTATTCATCAGCTCTTCATATAATTCAGCAAAACCTTCAAATTCCCCTGCATCACTCTGACACTCATAAAGCATTGATGATGTCCTGAGCATATATACATATTCGTCAAACGATGCCTTATCAGATCCTTCGTACAGATTCAGACCGCTCTCAACAAGCCCAAGATACTTCTTTCTTGACATTCTCACAGGTATGCACTCAAGCACCTCATGCAGTCTCTCGTTAACAACCATATTATCCTTACTGCCAAATATATACTGCAGAAGCTCCTTTGTATAATTAACTGCGTCAAATCCGCCATACTCTGCCTCAAGCTCACCCCGGCTCATATTAAATGCCGGAGCCTGTCTGTCAAGTATATATTCAAATACAAGGAATCTGTCCACATATGCCGTGACAATATTCATTTTATCGGTAATAATTTTCCGTATCCCGGCATACTCATCAATACAGCCTGCAACATTATCCCCATCTGCTATCCTTTTGACAGCTGAATGAATCACATCAAGTTCTACGGCAGCATTTTCAAGTTCAGGATTAAGACTCTCAGAAAGCATTTCACATAACGTAAAATACTCCATGACAATCTCTAAAAGCGACGACCTGTGATAATTCTCCGTCATTGCCACACCAAGCCTGGTAAGCTTCATATCAGCGTCTTCACTATATCTTAACTTCTTGATATCATTGATATATGACATATACCGTCAACCTTTCAATCTCATATTATAATTAATACTTCTTATACATATTCTCTTTAGAATAATAATACCCATGTATCAATCCACTTAAGCATTTTTGCATACTCAATAGTGCATGGTGCTCCTGAAAGTACAGGATAAAATGCGAAAAACAGTCCAATAACCGCTGCAGCATATACATATACTGCATATTTTGCTTTTGGGGCTTTTTTAACCATCTTATATATTCCATATCCGATCATCATAACGACGAACGGAACACTCGGAAAATAATGGTATATAAATGTACACCTGCTTACAAGCATCCACGGCAGATATTCCGCAAGATATCCAATTGTAATGAATAGTGCTATCCTGTCCTTTTCCTTAAATATAAGATACAGCATAAATACAAAGGCTATAATACCAACCCACCATACAAGCGGATTACCAAATGAGCTTATTCCTGACTTATAAATATCATCAACAGCCTCAAGATAATACAGTATAGGCCTTGTCATTACCGGCCACTGATACCATGTTGATTCATAAGGGTGCGTTGCCTCAAGTGTTGAATGATAATTGTACATAGAAGTCTGGTTATTCAATACCTTTTCAATAAATGGACTGTTACTCTGACGATCCTGTGCGCCCATATCATTAAATGGTATATATGAGCATGCATATATGATTATAGGTACAACTACAAACACTACAACACAGAATGCAAGTGTCTTCATCGTATTCAGTCCGTAGCTTTCTATAATCGACTGATGTGAAATTCTCCTGTCAGTCCCTTCATCAACCACTTCACCCTTCGGGTTCTTAAGTGCTGTCCTGTATTCCATATATCTCCTAAGCATTACAACACCAAATACAACCGCCAGTCCAACTCCTCCATATACACCTGTCCATTTACTTGCACATGCAAGACCCATACAGGCTCCTGAAAGTGCAAGAGGAATAAATGTCTTCTTAAGCGGTGTATCATAAAAGCTCATCTGGTAATATCTGAGCATAAAGTAATACATCAGCATTATAAAGAATGTTACATACACATCAATTGTTGCAATTCTTGTCTGCGCAAAATGCATGAAATCAAACGTCAGCAACAACGTAGTGACTGCAGCAAACCATGTACTTTTCGTAAGTCTGCGTCCAAGCAGATATATTACAGGAATCATAAGTACACCAATCAGTGTTCCCATGAATCTCCATCCGAAAGGACACATTCCGAATATAAGAATTCCTATTGCCATAATTGCTTTTCCAAGCGGCGGATGTGTATTCTCATAACAGTACAGACCATGGATCATCTCATATGCAGTACGTGCATGATAGATTTCATCAAAATAAGTACTGTTCATGAATGTCTTTTTACCGTCAAAGATATCCTGCTCATCAAATAATTCAGGGTAATCTGCAGTATTAACAGGTGTAACAACATTACCTGACCTGTCATAGAACATCATTTCCATAATAACGGACAGGTCACTCTTTGATATAAACTTAACAAACCGTGTATTATAGCTGAAAGCCTGCTCATTCCAGCAGAATACGCTGCCTATGTTCATCCATGCCGGGTCATTTGAATCGTCTGCATCTTCATCCTCCGATGACTCTCCAAGCTGAAGCTTCGTCCAGTCATTCCCGTCCATGGAAGTGTATACCTCAAACTTTCTGTTCTCATAATAGCCGAGATAATTAAACATCTTCTCAAATTGAACTTCTTTTCCAAAATCAAGAACTATCTCACTGTCAAGCTCCTCACTCTTCCAGAATGTCTGCGGTGCATCCATATCTCCAAGGTTATAAAAAGCAATGCATGCATACACTAACGTGATCACAGACACAATGACGGTATCACGCAGACTCCACTTTGGAATAATCTCCGAAAGCCTTATCTTCCAGAAGGGCTCTTTTGCTGTCGAAGCCACATTATTGCCGGAAGCCCTGTTATTATTATTTTTATTACCTGCATTCCTGTTATTCTTTTTATTAGCCTGTCTGTTACGCTCTGCAGCTTCTGCAGCTTCGCCCGCCGTAAGTGCCCTCGGCTCCTTTGCCTTTGATAATATAACGAATACAAAATATGCAAATGCACATATGCTGAGCCCGGCAATCGTATATATAACAGGATTATCAAAATCATATGTGTCAGGGTCATAATAGAATAATACATGATATGCATTCAAAAACTGGACAAGTGACAACGCACCATATGCAATAAAGTATTCTTTTTTCCTTTTGACCGCACATGCCACGAGCAGCAACGCAAGTGCCGGATACATATACCTCTCATGCATACGTACGGCAAGCATGAATACGGAAGTAACGATAAATGCGCCTGTAAGATAGTACTTTGACTCTGACTCCCTGTTACGGATACAGAACCATGCCGAAACAGCAACCGTCAATAATATAAATACAGTTCCCCATGTCTTAAATGGCAGAAACATAAAATAGTCATTCTGGTTATGCCAGTTAAATCCTAAAAGTGTCCATAAATTATATGCATTAACTGATGCGTATTTATAAGAACCAAGTGTATCAACATACTGTGACAACACATCCTTTAAGCCAAACGGAACAGCAAGCAGGAACAATATCGCAATCGCAGATAATCCGATCGCAAGCTCCTTAAACATTCTCTTCCATGTAAAATCATGAAGGAATACCTGGTCAATAATTCCGTATATAAGTACCGGTGTAAATATAAGAGTCTGCGGCTTAATAAGGATTCCTACAGCCAGCATAAAATATGCAGCCGGAAGCTTTTTTTCTGTAACAAAATAACACATAAGTACAACGAACAGAGTAAATACTGCATCAACCTGTCCCCATGTCGCAGAGTTAATAATAACAGCCGGATTGAACATGAATGCTGCTGAAATCAGTAATGCATACATATTGCCGGTATATCTTGAAGCAACCCTGAATACCACATATCCGATTCCAAGATCACAAAACATTGCCGGCATCTTAAGCAGTACACATGCTGCCGGTGTAAGTCCGGTAAGTCCTGTAATCTTTCTCAGAAAACCAATAATATATAACACATACATATATCCCGGTGGATAATCAGTGAACGCATCAAGAGAATAGAACTTACCCACACCATTTTCAAATACCGCATCCGACCACCATGAAAAACAGTGCATATCGACTTCATATCCTATATAGGCAGCAGCAAATATAACATGCGTAATAAATGCCGCAACCATAAGGAGAAGAAGACCTAATAACCTCTCCTGCTTCTCTTTGGCCTCTGCAGGGCTTAACACCTTACTTTTGTTGTTCATATTACCGAAACTCCTCTCATTTTTCTATTATACGTTTTTTACTACACATCCATAGTCTTATATGCCGGTCTGTATCAGCATATATAGCTGCATATTTATTAATGCTGCTGGTTCTTTTTTACATGCACATGGGCAAAAATATGGTCACTGCAATATTCATAGTTACCCTCACACTTAGAGCAGAACCTGAATTCCAGATCAGCATTATCCTTCTCTGTCCTTCCGCATATTGCACATCTGTGTCTTGCAACGTGATTGTCAAAATTAACACTCTTCCGGTCTGATGTTCCCGCTGCCTGCCTGAACTGCCTTCTTCTCCTCGTCTGCTTTGGTGAGTACCTTGCCAGATTGCGTGTACTTAAGAAGAACACAAGGAAATTAAGCATTGATATAACTATTGCCGCCGCATACACATATCCCACGATATTACCTGTTGCAACATATGCAAAAATATCATACACCATAATTCCCGCATATATCAGCGCAAACCATTTTGCCTTGACAGGCAGTATAAAATACAGCAAAAATTCCATATCAGGAAATATTACCGCAAACGCCAGAAACAGCGACTGGTTCACGTAATCAAATCCTGCCGGCCATATCGGGAATCCCGTAACAACGAATACAAGAAATGCTGCAACTATTGAAAGCAGATATCCTGATACATAGTACAGTGTAAATCTGAATGTCCCCCAGATATTTTCAAGTGTATTACCAATCATATAATACAGGTAGAGCTCAATTGCAAGGAGCAGTATATTAACCGGGCTCAGTGAATCAATACTTGGATAAAATACAAATGTTACAAGTCTCCACACCTGCCCTCTTGCAATAGCAGAAAAATTAAGTGCAAGAAAAGTATTATATACAGCGGGGGCAAATACACCTATAAATGCACCAACCAGCTGTATTGCAATAATGTACCTCATAAGTCCCGGTACCCTTAACCATCCTATCTTTTTCTCAAGCTTATCAAGCCAGCTCTGCTTCATATATACACACCTCTCACTATTACAATGCCCAGCGGACTGCCACACGTTGCGTGGCAATCCTCTGGGATTATTAATTCAGGCCATTGTTATTCAAGTCAACGTTTATTTATCTGTGATCGAAGCATGAAGCTCCTGAAGTGACTGTACAGGAAGACTTCCATCCATCTTAACTGCCTTAATTCCTGCTGCTGTTGCCTTAGCCGCAGCCATTGTTGTGATATATGGAATCTTCTTCTTAATAGCAGTCTTCCTTACATAGCTGTCATCAAATACCTTGTCCTTACCGGCAGGTGTATTGATAACAAGCTGAATCTCGCCATTCATAATCGCATCCGCAATGTTAGGTCTTCCCTCCTGCATCTTATTAATCTTAACAGCAGGTATTCCGGCCTGTACGATCACATCATATGTCCTTCCTGTTGCAACAATCTTAAATCCACATTCATCAAACATCCTTGCAACCTCCGGAAGTTCTTCCTTTGATGCTGCATTTACTGAGAACAATACTGTTCCCTCAAGTGGAAGTCTTGTCTGTGTTGCTTCCTGTGCCTTGTAGAATGCCTCACCGAATCCGCTTGCAAGTCCAAGCACCTCACCTGTTGAACGCATCTCAGGCCCAAGCAGCGGATCAACCTCAGGGAACATGTTGAATGGGAATACAGCTTCCTTAACTCCGTAATGTGAGTACTTCCTCTCCTTAAGTGATGGTACCGGAGATTCCTCACCTGTAATATCTGACACAATAATCTGCGTTGCAAGTCTTACCATCTGGATTCCACATACCTTTGATACAAGCGGCACAGTACGCGATGCCCTTGGATTAGCCTCAAGTACATATACAACATCGTTCTCTATGGCATACTGCATGTTCATCAATCCGCATACATTCATCTCAACAGCAATCTTACGTGTATACTCCTTAATTGTCTCAAGGTGCTTCTCAGAGATATGCATGGAAGGAAGTATACATGCTGAATCCCCTGAATGGATTCCCGCAAGCTCAATATGCTCCATAACTGCCGGAACAAATGCATGCGTTCCGTCACTGATAGCATCAGCTTCACACTCAAGCGCATTCTTAAGGAAACGGTCGATAAGAATCGGTCTGTCAGGTGTTACACCAACTGCTGCTTTCATATAATCACGCAGCATGTCAGGGTCTGATACAACTTCCATTCCACGTCCGCCAAGCACGTATGAAGGACGTACCATAACAGGATATCCGATCTTCTCTGCAATTGCCAGTGCCTCTTCCGTGTCTACAGCCATTCCTGCCTCAGGCATTGGAATCTCAAGCTTGTCCATCATTGCACGGAAAAGATCCCTGTCTTCTGCCATGTCAATAACCGAAGGTGCTGTACCAAGTATCCTGACACCGTACTTTTCAAGCTCAGCTGCAAGATTAAGAGGTGTCTGTCCACCAAACTGTGCGATAACCCCAACCGGTTTTTCCTTTTCGTATATACTAAGTACATCCTCAAGTGTAAGCGGCTCAAAATAAAGCTTATCAGATGTATCATAATCTGTTGATACAGTCTCCGGGTTACAGTTAATTATAATTGTCTCAAATCCAAGATCCTTGAGCGCAAGCGCGGCATGGACACAGCAGTAGTCAAACTCAATACCCTGTCCAATTCTGTTAGGTCCTCCACCAAGGATAAGTATCTTCTTCTTATTATCTGTTGCAGTTGTTGCATCAGGTGCGTTGTACGTTGAATAATAGTATGCACTATCTTTTGTTGCTGATACATGAACACCTTCCCAGCCCTCAACTACACCGATCCTTGTACGTGCATTTCTGATATCCTCTTCAGGAACTGCAAGTATCTGGCTAAGGTATTTGTCGGAAAATCCATCCTTCTTTGCCTTAGTAAGTGCTTCATCAGATGGTACGCCACCCTTATTCCTTATAAGGGCTTCCTCTTCCTCAACAAGCTCCTTCATCTGCTCAATGAAGTACTTCTTAATCTTAGTGAGCTCAAACAACTGTTCAACTGTAGCACCCTTTCTAAGTGCTTCATACATTATGAACTGACGTTCGCTTGAT
The DNA here is from genome assembly GCA_934437985.1 of uncultured Lachnospiraceae bacterium. GTDB lineage: Bacteria > Bacillota > Clostridia > Lachnospirales > Lachnospiraceae > V9D3004. The sequence continues at coordinate 51,255 of CAKSBI010000008.1, read as the reverse complement.
GGTGTCCTGAGCATTGCTATAAGCTGGTCAAGGGTCTTGTCGTGGAAGTCTTTGGCAAATCCAAGTCCATAACGGCCTGTCTCAAGTGAACGGATAGCTTTCTGGAACGCTTCCTTATATGTCTTACCGATACTCATAACCTCACCGACAGCCTTCATCTGGGTACCAAGCTTATCCTGCGCCCCCTTGAACTTCTCAAATGCCCATCTTGCAAACTTGATTACTATATAATCCCCATCCGGAACATACTTATCCAGTGTTCCATACTTACCACAAGGGATCTCATCAAGTGTAAGTCCGCTTGCAAGCATAGCCGACACAAGTGCAATAGGGAATCCTGTTGCTTTACTTGCAAGTGCTGATGATCTCGACGTCCTCGGATTAATCTCAATAACTACTATCCTGTCTGATACAGGATCATGTGCAAACTGTACATTGGTTCCACCTATAACTTCAATTGCTTCTACTATCTTATATGCCTGCTCCTGAAGTCTGTCCTGTACCTCCTGTGATATTGTAAGCATTGGTGCTGAACAGAATGAATCTCCTGTGTGTACACCAAGCGGATCTATATTCTCAATAAAGCATACCGTAATCATATTGTTCTTGGCATCACGGACAACCTCAAGCTCTAACTCTTCCCATCCAAGTATTGATTCTTCTACAAGAACCTGTCCGACAAGGCTTGCCTGAAGCCCTCTTGAAACAACAGTCTTAAGCTCTTCAACATTATATACAAGTCCGCCGCCGGCTCCACCCATAGTATATGCCGGACGTATTACAACCGGATATCCAAGCTTATCAGCAATCGCAAGTGCTTCATCAACTGTATAAGCAACCTCGCTTCTTGCCATCTCTATCCCAAGACTGCCCATAGTCTTCTTAAACTCTATCCTGTCTTCACCACGCTCAATGGCATCAACCTGCACACCAATAACCTTGACATTATACTTGTCAAGTATACCTGCATTAGCAAGCTCCGCACACAGATTAAGCCCTGACTGTCCTCCAAGATTTGGAAGCAGTGCGTCCGGACGCTCCTTTTCAATGATCTGCTCTAATCTCTCAACATTAAGTGGTTCTATATATGTTACATCTGCTGTTCCCGGATCCGTCATAATTGTTGCAGGATTGGAATTAACAAGAACAATCTCATATCCCAGATTCCTAAGTGCTTTACAAGCCTGTGTTCCGGAATAATCAAACTCACATGCCTGTCCGATAATAATAGGTCCTGAACCTATTATCAGTACTTTATGAATATCTTCTCTTTTTGCCATCTTACTTATTACCTTCCTTTCCATTCCAACAATATGTACATAACTTACAAGGCTCTATTCCCACAGCCTTCATCATATCATCAAGACGGTTAAACGCCAGTGATGTAAACTTCATTTTTTTACATATGCAGTCTACCATTTCAGAATAGTTGCTGCTCTCTGTATCTGCATAATCCTGAAGTATCTCTTCTGTAACCTCTCCTTCCCTCTCCTCAATTACACGGCGTGTAATCAGGTCAAGGTCTGACTTTGACCTTGAGAAGTTAAGATACTTGCAGCCATATATAAGCGGCGGACATGCCGGACGTATATGAACCTCCTTCGCACCACTGTCAAACAGGAATTCAGTAGTCTCCCGAAGCTGGGTACCCCTTACAATAGAATCATCAATAAGAAGCATGCTTTTATCCTTAATAAGATTCTCAACAGGGATAAGCTTCATCTTGGCAATAAGGTCACGCTTCTCCTGGTTCTGTGGCATAAATGACCTCGGCCATGTCGGTGTATACTTAATAAATGGTCTTGAAAATGGGATTCCTGCCTTATTGGCATATCCTATCGCATGTGCGATGCCTGAGTCAGGTACACCTGCAACAAGATCCGGACTTACATTATCCCGTTCTGCCATATATTCTCCACATCTGTAACGCATCTCTTCGACATTAACACCTTCATATGTTGAAGTCGGATAACCATAATACACCCATAGGAATGTACATATACTCATCTCATTGCCTGGTTCTACAAGTGTAGTGCATCCATCCGGCGTAAGAAATGCAACCTCCCCCGGTCCAAGCTCCTTTGCAGTCTGATAGCCAAGATGCATGAATGCAAAGTCTTCAAATGATGCGCATGTTGCCCCATCTTTTCTTCCTATGATAACAGGGGTTCTGCCAAGGCGGTCACGCATTGCGTATATTCCATCCTTTGTCATGAGCAGAACTGACATGGAACCGTCAATTCTCTCACCCACATACTTAAGTCCCTCAGCAATGGAATCCCTCTGATTAATGATCGCTGCAGTAAGCTCCGTCTGATTAATCTCCCCACCACTCATCTCCATAAAATGAGTATGTCCACCATCAAATACTTCCCGGATAAGTTCATCTGAATTGTTAATCTTACCAACAGTTGTTATGGCATAATTACCCAGATGCGATCTTATGAGTAATGGCTGTGGCTCATAATCGGATATACATCCAATTCCAATGTTACCTTCCATACTGTTAACATCACTCTCGAACTTGGTTCGGAATGGCGAGTTCTCAATGTTATGGATAGCCCTGTCAAATCCTTTATTTCTGTCATACACTACCATGCCACCACGTCTCGTACCAAGATGTGAATGATAATCAATACCGAAAAACAGATCAAATACACAGCTATCTCTGGATGTCACTCCAAAAAAACCACCCATATTCCCAGTCTCCTTTTTATTAATTTCTCTAAAGAGTATACTTCCCACGGTGGGTATGTGTCAACCTATTATTTTGCCCCTGTTACTATGCGTTACAAAGGATTTTATACCATAAGTACAAAAACCCGGCATGAGACCAATCCCATACCAGGCTTAACGTTCTTATGTCATGTTCTGTTGTTCTATGCCGGCAATTCCGTCATATTACATTTCTTCATCCATATCAGTGCCATATTCCCGGATCGGAATTATTATTGCGATTCCCGGTTTAAACAATATATTATCATCCGAATTATACTTACAGATATCTTCTAACGATACACCAAATTTCTGCATGATATGCTCCATGGAATCCCCATCCCTGACAACATATGCAAATGTACTGTCATCACCCGGCGCATTAACAGATTCTAAATCCCTGTCTGCGTCCGTATCTGTATTCATCATATCTGCCCTCATCCCAGTGTCCATATCCCTGCTTACCCCTGTACCAATATCCATCTGCATGCCTGTCTGGCTGTCAGGCATCTGTCTGTTCACAGGCATGTCAGGATAAACAGGCTTCATCATGGGGTTCATCATACATTTCACCGGTACGCATATTTTTGAACCTATCTGAAGATTGTATATGTCAACATCCGGATTGGCTAACATAACGCTCTCAAGCGGTACGTTGTGCTCTCTGCTTATCGTATAAAGAGTATCACCTTTTTTTACTTCATGTAAAATTCCATTACATCTTTTCTGATACATTATAGCAACTGCCTTTACATTTTTTACTATATTGTATGTCGGATTATGCGATACTGTTCATTAATCCTCAATTTTATTACCATATGCATCACGCTTAACGTTACCCCGCCTGTTTCTGCGGCGTTCATCACGGCCTCCCTCACGCCGCTCCCTCTTACGCTCGTCTCTTCCGCCGTCACGTCGGTCTCTCTTACGTTCATCTCCTCCGTCACGTCGGTCTCTTCTTCGTTCATCCCCTCTGTCACGTCGGTCTCTTCTTCGTTCATCTTTTCCACCATCACGGCGGTCTCTCCTGCGGTCATTCTTTTCTCCGTCACGGCGTTCTTTCCTGCGCTCGTCTCCGCCATCACGGCGGTTTCTTCTTCTGCCACGCATGTCTCCGTCACCATCATCGCCGCGTCCAAATCTTGAACGCTTTTTCTTACGTTCTTTATACTCATCACTGTCAAACCAGCTATAGTCAAGCTCCATTTCCTCCACGACATTACCCATCTGCATCTTAAGCAGTGCGGCCGCAAGCTCTATTGCCGTAAAGTCCTCATCATCAAGCTTTGACTCAACAAGCTTAAGCATTGTATACAGGTCGTCTTCTTTGATGTGTTTTATTGCCTCATTTACAATCTTATCTGCTTTTGCACTGTTAATATCCCTGGCAGAAGGCACCATGCGTGGCTTAATCTTAGTCTTGCATACCCGCTCAATGTCCCGGATCTTGTATATGTCACGCCCAACAACAAGTGTAAATGCCCGGCCTGTCCTTCCGGCTCTTCCTGTCCTTCCGATTCTGTGGACATAGTATTCAATATCCTGTGGGATATCATAGTTAAATACTGCCTCAACATCATCCACATCAATTCCCCGGGCAGCAACATCTGTAGCAATAAGAATATCTACGAATCCTTTCCTGAATCCATTCATAATCTTATCTCTCTGCGCCTGGCTCATATCACCATGAAATCCTTCCGCAAAATATCCTCGGCCCTTAAGTACTTCCGCAAGCTCGTCAACCTTTCGTTTTGTATTGCAGAATATAAGAGTCCTTTTCGGATTATAATAATCAAGTATTCTGGCAGTTACTTCTTCTTTATTTTTGAGTTTAACCTCATAATAGTACTGTCTGACAAGCGGTATTGTAAGCTCCTTTGCCGCAATCTTAACCATGACGGCATCCTGCTTCTGGTAGGTTCTGGTAATATCAAGGATTGGTTTTGGCATTGTCGCTGAGAACAGACCGGTCTGGTGTTCTCCCGGTATGTCCTTAAGAATAGTCTCAATATCCTCCCTGAATCCCATGTTAAGCATTTCATCTGCCTCATCAAGAACTATCATCTTAAGATTCTGAAGCTTGAGCGTATGGCGCCTCATATGGTCCATAACACGTCCAGGTGTTCCAACTACAATCTGGACATTTCCCTTAAGTGACCTTATCTGCTTTGAAATATCCTGTCCACCATATATTGGAAGAACTTTTACACCTTCCATGTATTTACCAAACTTCCTTATCTCTTCAGCCGCCTGTATGGCAAGCTCCCTTGTAGGACAGAGCACAAGTGCCTGAAGTGCTTTAATCTCTGGATCAACCATCTGTAATATCGGGATACCGAAGGCGGCTGTCTTACCTGTTCCGGTCTGTGCCTGTCCGATAAGATCCCTGCCCTCTAAAAATACAGGTATAGCCTGCTGCTGTATAGGTGTCATGCTCTCAAATCCAAGCTCTGCAACAGCCCTTAAAATTCGTGCATCTAATCCGGATTGTTCGTATGGCATACTTTCATTCATTATTATTCATTCTCCATTCCATCAAACACCCACTGTACATAACATACAGTGGGTGTGTATTATATATGCATTATTACCAGTTACAAATTATTCACATACCTTGTGGTCTCCGGCACACTTCCATGTCCATATTACCTTATGACCATTTAAACATTATACATTCTCTATCTGCCAGTCAACAGGCTCTACTCCGTTTGCCTCCAGGAACTCGTTAGTCCTGCTGAATGGTCTTGAACCAAAGAATCCTCTGTAAGCCGACAACGGACTTGGATGTGGTGATTCTATCACAAGATGCCTTGGATTGTTAAGCATCTCCTTCTTTTTTCTTGCAGGTGCACCCCACAAAATATATACTACAGGTCTGTCAATCTTATTAACCGCCTTTATTGTAGCATCCGTAAACTGTTCCCATCCGTGACCACTGTGCGAAAACGCATTGCCCGCCCTTACAGTAAGAACTGAGTTAAGCATAAGAACCCCCTGCTTAGCCCATTTTTCAAGATATCCATTATTTGGAATATAGCATCCAAGATCACTTTCAAGTTCCTTATATATATTAACAAGTGATGGTGGAATGTCAACCTCTTTTTTTACAGAAAAGCATAATCCATGTGCCTGATCAGGCCCATGATAAGGATCCTGTCCGATAATCACCACTTTTACATTGGAATATGGTGTATAATGATATGCATTAAATATATCATTTGAAGGAGGATATATAACATATCTGCTATACTCCTCTTTTACAAACTTGTATAATGACGCATAATATGGCTTTGAAAATTCACCACCTATAACGCCAAGCCAGTCATTAGTAATAGCTCCCATAATTATTATCTCCTATAACCGGACGCTGACCCCACGGTCTCTAAGGTATTCTTTTACTTCACGTATCTCAAGTTCCTTAAAATGGAATAACGACGCTGCCAGTACAGCATCTGCCTTACCTTTTTCAATAGCATCATAGAAATGTTCCAGCCTACCGGCACCGCCTGAAGCAATTACAGGAACAGAAACATTTTCCGATACGGTTCTTGTCAGTTCATTGTCATATCCGTCTTTAGTACCATCACAATCCATACTCGTCAGAAGAATCTCTCCTGCACCAAGCTCACATGCTTTCATGGCCCACTCAACGGCATCAATTCCCATATCAACACGTCCGCCATTTTTATATATGTTCCAGCCACTGCCATCTGAACGTCTCTTTGCATCAATAGCAACAACCACGCACTGGCTTCCAAACTTATCTGCTGCTTCCGATATAAGTGCTGGATTAATTATCGCAGCAGAATTAACAGCAATCTTGTCAGCACCTTCACGCAAGATAAGCTTAAAGTCCTCAACCGTTCTTATCCCACCTCCAACAGTAAATGGGATAAATACCGTCTCGGCAACTTTCCTTACCATATCAAGCTTAATGTCCCTTGCGTCTGACGAAGCTGTAATATCAAGAAAAACAAGCTCATCAGCACCGGCAGCACCATATGCAGCACCCACGCTGACCGGATCACCGGCATCCCTTAAGTTAACAAAATTAACTCCCTTTACCACTCTTCCATTATTAACATCAAGACAAGGTATTACTCTTTTTGTATGCATTTATATATGTCCTCTTATTATTATATCAAGCTCTTCCGTGTTATATTGTAACAAAATTCTTAAGTATATCCAGTCCTATATCCCCGCTTTTCTCCGGATGGAACTGGCATCCAAAAATATTATCCTTCTCTACAGCCGCATCAATATGGCATACATATTCTGTTGTTGCTGCCACATCACCTGCATCTGCAGCTTCAAGATAATACGAATGCACAAAATAAACATATGACCCCTCAGGAATTCCTGAAAACAGCTTTGATTCTTTTGAAAATTCAAGAGAATTCCAGCCCATATGGGGTATCTTATGAATTCCATCATGTGGTATTGCTTTAATCTCTCCAGACAAAATCGATAATCCATCAACTCCATCAGTCTCATCGCTACGGTCAAATAATGCCTGCATTCCCATGCATATTCCAAGAAGCGGCGTTCCTTTATCAGCAACAATACGTAATGTGTCAACCAGGTCATACCTGCGAAGATTACCCATCGCGTCACCAAATGCACCAACGCCCGGAAGTATCACCCTGCCGGCTGAAAGTATCTCATTTTTGTCCCTGGTAATGACAGGCTTTTCTCCTATGTATTCTAAAGCCTTTTCAACACTTTTAAGATTACCTGCATCATAGTCAATGATTGCTATCATAACATGTTCCTCTTCCTTGTAACAGATAACACATCTGCAGCAGATATCTGCATATTACCTGCCACATTCTGTGCAAGGTCATACACCCGCCTGCTGTATTCCGCACAGTCAGTTATCTGATTAATCTCTTTTGCCATATCCTCTGTAATACCAAATTCAGTCTCCATCTCAGTCACGATCTGTGCTTTTATGGATTCAAGATTAGAAGTCACATCAAGCTCAACGGCATCCGGCATATATTTTTCATATTCCCTTATACCCTTAAGAAGTGCATCAAGTGCTTCCGGATACTTTGATTCCTTATAATAAGCATCATAAGCCTCTAACTGCTTATACACATGCATCACCGTAACGACCTTCTGATACAGTAACTGATCAGACTCCTTGATATCTACCCCCAGGAGTTCATTGTAGGATCTTGAATAATCACCTTTATCAAAATATGACTGGGCATTCTTAATACTGTTACTATATGAAAACATGCTCGTTCCAAAGAATATAAATGCAGCCATTACTCCAAGCACCACAAATACTATTGTTGCACCTGCTTTATTAATTCTGCCCTCTATCTCTTCAGCTTCTTCTAATTCCCTAAGCTGCTTTTCTTCTCTTTTTGCCTGTTTTCTTGCCTCTTTTATCTGCCGCTGTTCTTCTTTTTCCCTGGCTTTTGCCTCCTTAGCCGCCTGCTTAGCCTGCTTATCCGCCTCGGCCTGTTCCTTCTTTGCTCTGGTCTCTTCCTCTTTATCCTTCTCTGCCTGCTCCGCTTCAGCCTTCTCGGTTTTTGCCTTTTCTATCTCTTTTTCATCAACAATATTACCAAACAGCTTACCAAACTTCTCTTTAAAACCCTTTTTCTTCTTTTTAGTGTTATCCCTGACATTATCAAGCAGTGCTTCCATCTGACCATTATCAGTATATGCTTCGTCCTGTCCCGAGGACAACGCCGACAATGCATCAGAAAATACATCTGCCATACTCTGACCCGCAGCTTCCTCATCTTCAGGCTTCAACAGATCACTGTCAATAAGTATATCAGCACCTGAATTACCATCAAATCCATTATTGATAACATTAGCCCGGCCATCATTAGTATAAGGTGTATCTTTTAAGTGCTCCTGTTCTCCTAAACCAGCCTCTACGGCATCTGCCACTCCGGTCTCTGCCATATCTGCATCGTCCTGAGTCTCATCTGCATCCAGCACATCATCCATCATCTCAAATGAATCATCACCTGTAGTCAAAAGGCTCATAAGGTCGATATTGTCAATATCTATATCACCTAAGTCATCTGATCCCTCCGACCCTGCCGTAGTATCTGCTGCAATTACATCTACAGGCTCTTCCGGTTCTGGTGCTTCATCCAACTCTGGTGCTTCCTCTGAGGCAGGCGCTTCATCCGGTTCTGGTGCTTCATCCAGCTCCTCCACGGTATCCGTGTCTGTATCAGTCACTTCTGCCGCCTCATCTGATTCCCACGGTTCCGTAGCTGCCACAGGCTCCTCCATAGTATCCGCGTCCGTATCAGTCACTTCTGCCGCCTCATCTGATTCCCACGGTTCTGTAGCTGCCACAGGCTCCTCCATAGTATCCGCGTCCGTATCAGTCACTTCTGCCGCCTCACCTGATTCCCACGGTTCCTCAGCTGCCGCAGGCTCACCTGCTATGTCATCATCGATCAGTTGAACTGATTCATCACTGATAACATCTCCGGAATCTGATGTCATCTGCGCAAACAGAGCTTCAATCGCTTCAGGGCTCAGAGCAGCATCAGGATTATCAGTCCCATCCTGTTTTCCTGTATTCATCACATTATCCATAGCAGGCTCTTCAACATCATCTGAAGCCCCGGTCAGACTATTCAAATCAAATTCATTCATATCTATATCCTCAAGCGAATCATCTTCACTAACATTATCATTATGCGAAAACAGGTCTTCAGATGTACCTATGGTATTACGAAGTGCATCCATACCTCCTTCAATGGAACTCTTACTTTTGCACTCCTCACATAACCCTGATTCCTGTTCAATTTTCTTTCCACATATAGAGCAATAACCCATTGCCAAACCTCCATTTGGCTGTTAATACAAACGTATCACATTATTAATATATTCCCGGTTATCTTACAAGCTTATCAATCTGCTCAACAAGCTGACCAATCTCAGGCTTGGAAAGCTGTGCATCTGCACCCAAAGACTCACCCTTACGTCTCATCTCCTCATTAACAAGAGATGAGAATATAACTACAGGTATATGGCTAAACGCGCTGTCACTCTTAATAAGCTTAGTCAGTCTGTGTCCATCCATCTGTGGCATCTCAATATCCGTAATCACGCAGGATACCTTTGAATCAAGAACACCCTCACCCTTAAATCGCTTAAGAAGCTCCCATGCCTCCAGTCCGTTATCTGTAGGTATAACCGTTGTATATCCCGCCTTTACAAGACAATTACATATCATCTTGCTAAGCATTGGCGAATCCTCAGCAATAAGAATAGGCTTCTCACATCTCTCCCTCGATCCAAGCTTATCAATATCAGATGTCTTAACGCCTGTCTCTGGATTAATCTCCGATACAATCTTTTCAAAATCCAATATGATAATAAGTTCTCCATGCAATCTTACAATTCCTGTCGCTGTAGCATTGCGTTCTGAACTTATCGTACTGTCAGGCTTGGTAATATCTGACCAGAACACCCTGTGAATTCCGAGTACCTTTTCTACGTGAAAGGCAGTATGCAACTGATTAAAATTGGTAACTATGTACATATCCCCTGTTGTATCCTCCGGGTCAGGATAACCAAGACACTTTGGAAGGTTAACAACACTTATGATAAAATCCCTCGGCATAAAAATACCTTCAATGTAAGGATGACTATTGGGAACAATGGTTGGCTTTTTATAAGGAAGAAGCTCACTTATCTTAGCAACATTGATTCCATAATGATTACCATTAACGGTGAATTCAAGTAACTCAAATTCATTGGTTCCACTTTCCAATAAAATATTATTATCCATAATAATCCATCCACCTTTCAACTATTCCTATTTAACACATAACTCTCTGTTAACTATCTGCTTACATCTAACCGCATTGCCGACAAATCTGCACCCTCAGGAACATTAAAAATCAAAACAGCCTTATCCTGCCCATGCGGCTTAAGTTTAACATTCAAAAACATCAATCCACCATTATCAAGAATTGATATCATAGGCTCGTAGCTTTCATTACCAATATGTAACTGATACTTAAGCCCTGCTTCTGTAAGGTCAATATCTATCTTATGACCGGTCTTATTGATCACATCAAATGATATAACTAACAGCTTCTTTCCCTTGGACGCCGTAACCTGATATATATCAGACTTCTCAGGGTATGTCTTGCAGGTATCATATGACGAATATGTAATAACCCAATCATCTGTTGTGAAAAACTCAGACCAGTCAGCAGTAACTGTATTATCCTGTGCATTATCCTCACTATCGGGAACAACATCACCAGGCTTATCACCTGCTGCCGGCGTATGGGCTGCAGAAGGTGCTTCTGTCGATGACGGCATCTCTGCAGCGGCCGGTGTTTCCGTACCCTCCGGCTCCGGTGTCTGCAGCGCAGGATCAGAATATACCAGTCCCATACTTCCGAATGACCGGTCATATTGTAACAGCTTATCAGCCATATATCTGGCAATCTCGTAGCTTTCCCCATCTGAAAGGGATGTCACAGTCAAATCACATCCTGTAAGAGTAAATACAAATACTGTCATTACAAGCATTGCCGCAACCTTTATAACAAAAGAAGTATCCTTATCTCTCCTATTATCCAACTTCATACCTCCGCTAAACCCATATCTTTATAATATTTTAGCACATGTTATTAAATATATCAAATGTTACTTGCGTCTAATTCAAACCAAAATTCAACTCCGTCCTCAACATTTTTCACACCACATTCCCTGTTAAATGAGTTAAGAATCGCCTTGACGATCGATAAGCCAATACCATTACCACCATATGCCCTTGTTCTCGCCTTGTCAACCTTGTAAAACTTTTCCCATATTTTATCAAGCTCATCTTCCGGAATATGTTCGCCTGTATTCCGGACGCCTATCCTTACGTGGTCACCAAAATGTCTGGTATATATCTGTATCCTGTTAGGCTCCTTCAGATGGTTCAGTGCATTACTTACATAATTAGTAAGTACTTCCTCCACAAGATACTCCTCAGCCCACACATATACAGGTGCCGGTTCATACATTATAAGCTCCACATTATTCTGCTTGAATAAAATATCCGACGCTGATACAACAGACCTGATAACCTCAACAACATCAAACCGTTCCATGTTAGGTGTCTGCGTTCCAAACTCAAGCTGGTTCAGATCAAGCAGCCTTCTTACCATCCGGTTCATTTTATCAGCTTCGTCTACGATAACATCACAGTAAAACTTCCTATCCTCCGGATCATCTATTACCCCATCCTGCAGCCCCTCCGCATATCCCTGGATAAGCGCAATAGGTGTCTTAAGCTCGTGCGAAACATTTGAAAGAAATTCCTGTCGCATTTCATCAATCCTGGACTTTCTCTCTATATCTCTCTGCAGCTCGTTATTAGCACTCTTAAGTTCAGATATTGTATGTTCAAGATTCTCAGACAGCATATTCATGCTATTGCCAAGTCTCCCAATCTCATCATCCGTAACTCCTTCATATTTGGCATCAAAATCAAGTCTTGTCATACGGTCGGCAATATCCGCAAGCTTAAGGATAGGCTTGGTAAAGCTTCTCCCGATAAAAAACATTGCAACTGCCCCTATAGCAAGTATAAGTATTCCAATGTATGTGATAAACTTATTGGAAACTGCAACACTTTCCTTCATATTCTGGTAATTTGCACGCATGTATACAAACTTACCACCAGACACTTTTCCAAACATTTCCAGATAGTTAGACTCAATCGTATCATCATATATCTTATAAAGGTTATAGTTACTTTTACTTTTAAGCAGCTGGTAATTATCCGACAGCTCATCCCAGCCCAGATATGCATTAACATAATTATCCAGATGGCTTTTGATCATCCTGAATGATGCACTGTCTGCGTCAACATCCGGATAAGCAAAGTCATAATAATTCCACAGACCGTCAGTCTTTAGCGAAAATACATATATTGTAACACCATTATTGGCCGAAAGAGTATTCAGTGAATAAAACAATGTATCATCGTCAGTGTTCTTATGACCCTGCCCCTCATAATCAAGCTGATTGACCTGTCCGTATATTTTAATCATATCATTAATCTTTGCATGGGTATAGTACTTTTCAAGAAATGATATATTCATTATTATTGTCAGCAATACAAATACAGTTATAAATACGGTCAGTATAAGTATCAGCCTGGTACGAATTGATTTTTTCATCTACTCAACCTCGAACTTGTATCCCATTCCCCATATAGTCTTAATACAGTTGCCTTTGCTGCCCATCTTGCTGCGAAGCTTCTTGACATGGGTATCAATAGTTCTTGCATCACCATAATAATCATAGTTCCATACATTGTTGAGAATCTTCTCGCGAGAAAGTGCTATTCCTTTATTTTCAATAAAATATGTCAATAATTCAAACTCTTTAAAGCTAAGATCGAGTCTTTTACCATCAACAGTAACTTCATGCGCCGACTTATCAAGGACAATTCCACCGATACTTAAAGTCTCAGCTTCATTTCCATTACTTCTTCTGAGTATAGCCTGCACTCTTGCTACAAGTATCTTCGGGCTGAAAGGTTTGGAAATGTATTCGTCAACACCCAGTTCAAATCCCTGGAGCTCGTCTCTTTCCCCGGACTTTGCCGTCAGCATGATTATCGGAACCTCGGAATACTGTCTTATCTCCCTGCAGACTTCCCATCCATCCATTTTCGGCATCATAACATCCAGAATGATAAGTGATATGTTCTTCTCTGAGAAAAAAATATCAACGGCGCGTTCTCCATTTTCCGCTTCAAGGACAACATAATCCTGCCTTACAAGGAAATCCCTGACAAGCTTCCTCATCCTCTGCTCATCATCAACCACAAGAATTTTCACATCATCCATATCGAAAGCCGCCTCCTACTTATTGTTCTCATCAAGTGCCTTTTCCCTGGTCTCAAGCTCCTTTTCCCAGTTTTCATACTCATCAATAACTTCTTCTCTTATATTATTCTCATAATCAGTAAAATAAGTAATATAAGAATACTTTGAGTGCAGTGTCACAACAAACATTGCAATTATAATACCCACAAGGGCAAATACCGCAACTGACAGGATTATGCGTTTTTTCTTCTCTTTTGCATACAGGTTCTTAATAATCGAATTATCCACACCGCCGGTTCCCCTGATGCCATCAGCTGCCCCTACAGGGATGGGCTCAAGGTCTTTCTCCACCACAAGCCCGCACGATATAATTGTTGTCCGCAATTCCTTGAGGAATGCATATCCTACCGGCGTCTTAAACAGATTATTTGCGATAGCCTGGTTATACAGATTAAGTGCTACCTTCGGATTCCCAAGATTCATCTTTTTATCAATATCGTGTATTGTATCTGATTCCCTCTTTGCCTGTTCATAAACTGCTTTATCAGCAAAATCATATCCATCAAGTCTGTATTCCTGTGATTCTCCCATAATCATTCCTCCCGGACCATAAAAAACTGATATCTGCAGAATGGCCACCGATTACTCCATACCGGTAATATCTGCAAGTCCTGCAACATAACTTTTTACATATTCAAGGAATATTCCATCCCTTGGAGATTCACTGTATGTCTCCGTATAATCCTGCTCAATCTCCTCAAGACTCTTATTCTTATCTGCATCATCTTCATATTCCATATATTCAATGAGCTTTTCCTTGTAAGTTGCATCATCCATTACAAGACCCTCTTTTGCAGCTATTGTCTTTGCAACCATCTTATCCAAAGCCATATCCTTTGCAACGTCCTTCACATCATCCTCTGTCATATCAAACTGCTCAAGCAGTTCTTCCCTTGATGAATAACCAGACATCTCCGAAAAACTATCGTAACTCTTTTCAGTCTCCTCTATTGCCTTATTGAGTTCACCCTCATGGTACTTGTCAACCGTAGTATTTTCAATAACCTCTGCCCACACATCTTCATTAACTGCTGCAACGTTTGTTTCATACAGCTGGCTGCGGATATATTCATTAAAATCAGCAGCAGATGTACATTCGCCTTCTGAATAATCCGTTACAAATTCATCTGTAAGCTCCGGCTTAACCATGTCACCACAGATATAATTAAGCGTAACTTCATACTGAACAGTCTTACCATCAATCTCATCATAGCCGTAATCATCAGGAACAGCAACATCAATAGTCTTGGTCTCACCAGTCTTCATGCCGGCAATTTCCGTGTCAAATTCCTTGAAATATTCCTCTTCCCCAAGCTGTATCTCAACATCCTCTGCATTCTCATCCTCTACCAATACCCCATTAAGTGATGCTTTATAGTCAATATTGACTGTGTCATTGGCAGAAGCAGTTCCCTCAACCTTCTGCGGCACTTCCTCTGAAAGAATGTCATCTACCTCACTTTTCACATCTGCATCTGATACTTCAACAGATATTGATATACCCTTATAGTCACCCAGAGTAATATATCCATCATTTTCGTAGTCATATGCAACGCCCTCTGCTACCTCTGTACTTCCTGAGTTACGGTTTACAACATTACATATCACAATTATGGCAACCACTACAAAAACAAGCGCCAGCACGATCACTCCTGCAAGCTTCCTGTCCCTGTCCTTATTATTTCCCTCATTCTGGTTGTTAACATTATTTCCCATCAAATATAATCCTCCCCTTAATATTTTCTTTATATTAGCATAAAAATGTGTTCAAATTAAGTATAAATTATAATTGCGTATTTTTCCAGTGCAATAATACCACAAAAAGCAGGTCTCCTAAAGAGAAGCTTCCTGCTTATATGCTGTAACTGTCTTTCCGGTCCAGTGAAAAAATACCCGCAAGAGTGAATCCAGATTCTGGATGTAAAACTGTTAGAACGTAGCAACCGCACCTTTTCCAGCATAAATTCTAAATCAGATGCAAAAAGTGTTTCACCCAATTAACTAATCAAGTCTCGTTATTCTTTAGTGGTGTCGGCCTATCATAATCATATCAATAATCTTTTTAATTTCACACCTTCATTTCCTAAAAAAGCACCTAAGATTGATATGATCTCTCTTAAGTGCTTAAAGTTAACCCTCTACATCAATATTCAATGAACAAATCTGATGACTTTTCTCATTATCCAATCCTTATCCAATCCTTACATGGTTCTTAAGCTGAAAGTTTTCGTCGTTTGAGCAGAGATAGATAATACCCTCAATAAATCCAATAATTGCAGGGATACCTGTCCAACAGAATAATAGATATAAAATGCCCATTCCAACCTTGCCCATATAAAACTTATGAACACCAATTCCTCCCAAAAAAATCCCAAGAATTCCTGCTGCAACCTTACTCTTAATAGGCCACGAAGGATTAATACCTGTCATATAAACCTGTTGAGGTGCTGTCTGTTGAATAATTACTTGTGGTTGAGGCTGCTGAACATATACAGGCTGAGCCTGAGGTTGCTGAACCTGCTGTGCTACCTGCTGAACTTCTAACTTCTCCCCACAAAACCTACATTCTGTTACTCCTGAACCAATCGGAGCTCCGCACTGCGGACATACATTTTCTGCCATAATTAACGTTCCTCCTTAAATTTATCTTTTGCCCATTAAATACATGGGGATAGAAACCAAACAATATACAAATAATACCATTAAATGAATTAGTGTAAAAAACACACTATCCACAGAAGTTATGTAAGCGATGTTTATAACATCTAATACTATTGTATAAATAACTGTAGTCATCAATAACGGAACAAAAAATCCTACCTTGATAGAAGCTAAAGACATATTGAAAAAAATAAAATATGCTAATGCAAGAAAACCTATAATTTCAAATATCAAGGCTGGCACAAAATTCTCTAATGTATTAATGTTCAAAACCACAAAGAACACATAAAGAATAATCGCCAAGTAAAATACCCATAAAAAACAAGATAATACTTTTTTCATTTTATAGCACCTTCTTTCCACATTCTGAGCAGAATTTTGTTCCCGGTGCTAACTTATTACCACACTCACATACTATCTCGCTATTATTAAAGCCACACTCTGGGCAAAATTTAGAGGCTACTGAAATCTTTGCATGACATGACGCACATTCCTTAGTATCCTCTCTGTGAAGAGGATTTCCAACTGTTTGATTCATTGATGCCCCCATTCCCATAGCAGCTCCAAGTCCAATTCCGCCTGCGGCAAAAGCTCCTGCAACTCCACTCTGGTTATTTGCAGCACCCTCATATACATCAAAAGAACGCTTTGTCGCATATCTGCCATCACCCATAATTTCAAACGCAGCTTTATCTTCAAGAATCTTATTAATCTTCTCAAAATCCTCATCTGGGAAATTGATAGACTGAATAAAGAAATTCACAACAGAAAAACCATATTTTTCAAATCCGGGGGAAATCTGTTCCTTAACCCTCTCAGACAAAGCTTCCAGTTTAGTCGAAATCTCTAATGCCGATATTCCATCGTTAATAATCGCATCAGCAATCGCAGTTTTTGCTTTAACAACAAGAATTCCTCGATAATATTCTTTAATCTTATCAAACTTAACAATATCAGCCTTCTGCATCCCACCAATAACTTCTTTAAACAAAGTTGTTACATCAACAACCCGAAGCCCCATCTGTCCATAAGCACGTATTCTTAGTTTAACATAATATTTAGGGTCAATAAGCTGAATAGGATCTGTAGTTCCCCAATTGATATCCAATCTAACTGTGATATTTATAAAATAAACTTCAGCACTGAATGGAGTTTTGCCACCAAAAGGCAAATTTATAAGACTCTTCAAAATCGGAAGATTTTCTGTTGCCAGAGTATAGGTTCCCGGATAAAAAACATCTGCTACCATTCCACCTCTTACAAACAGAGCTACCTGACCTTCTTGAACAATAAGTTGTGTACCTAATACTAATTCCTCGGATGGATACTTATAAATCAACCAATCTCGACTTTTCAAACCATCAAAACGTACAACATCAATAATAGCCATTTAGTCATCTCCTTGATAAATTTACATTATTTAAGAAATTATAACATAATGAGATACTATTATCAATTATTTTTTCTCTCTTTGTAACTTTTTGTTACTTGCAATCCTAAATTATATACAGGCAAATAATTAAACACAATAAGCTCCGGGCGTACTTCTGCTAAACTGTTGTTCATAGTCGAACCTCAACTTTCTTATGCATAAAGTATATGAAGTTTTGACACTATTACAACATATGAAACTTTAATTGTTCGAAATGATAATGATCCGCATTATATCGTAAAAATAACGGCACTGCATATCACTTTCGCAATATACAGCACCGTTACTATTATTTTCTTCAACACACCAAACAAAACATATTTCTGTATACGATATTATCATATACGGAATCCAACCTGTTCAGTTTTAGTGGAATAGGCGGGAATCGAACCCGCGTCCAAAATACCTTTCATTGTACTTCTACAAGCTTAGCCGGTCATTTGACATTCCCTCTGCTGCGCCCGGAACAGCACGGTCACAGCTTCAGTAGCTTCATTATACGCCCATGCACTCAAAGCTTTGTACATGTCGTTTCCTACATCATTGAAGCCTGATTCCCAAAGTGTAGGTGCCCTGGGTCAGACTGCTGCCATTAGGCAGCGTATGCTAAATTATCTTCAGCGTTTAATTTTAATTTGAGATTTGACGCATCATCCTGCGGCTTGCTTCTCCAACTTCTAGTACCCTGTCGAAACCTTTACTACCCCATAAAGTATTCATAGTATATTTAATTATTTTACATTTGTCAATACATCTTGCCTGACAATTTATAGTTTCTTTCCGCCTCGCGTCTCTGATCCTTCCGGGCAATGTCCTGGCGTTTATCATAAAGCTTCTTACCTCTTGCAAGTCCTATCTCCACTTTTACAAGACTTCCCTTAAGGTAAACCTGCAGCGGTACAAGCGTGTACCCTTTCTGGCTGACAGCCCCCCCAATCTTCCGTATCTCGCTCTTATGAAGAAGAAGCTTTCGTACGCGGAGGGGATCCTTGTTAAAAATATTCCCCTTCTCGTACGGACTTATATGCATGTTATATACATACACTTCCCCTTTTTCTATTCTGATAAATGATTCCTTAATACTGCACCTGCCCATTCTGAGTGACTTTACCTCTGTTCCCACAAGGGCAATACCTGCCTCGTATTTTTCCTCAATAAAATAATCATGATATGCCTTTTTGTTATTAGCAATCATCTTAACTGCTTCTTTTCCCATAGTCTCCCCCAGGTTGCTATTGCCGCCACTTAAAAAAAATATGCAGCATATGCTTTTACATTATATCTTAATCTTCTACAAGAAGAAAATCAACTGTTCTTGTATCAAGATCCGCCCTTAACACCTTAATTGTTACATGCTGTCCAAGAGTATATTCTTTTCTCTTCTTCCTGCCAATAACCTTGTAACTTGGTTCATCAAAGTAATACGTATCATCTGTCATATCTTCAAGGCGCACCATACCCTCTATTGTATCCGGAAGCTCTACATATATTCCCCATCCGGTCACTCCTGATATGACACCATCAAATTGTTCCCCGATATGGTCACTCATATACTGCGCCTTCTTAAGCTTGTGGACTTCCCTTTCTGCTTCCTCCGCACGTCTTTCAAGCCTGCTTGAGCTTTCAGCAATGCTGTCAACTATCGAATAATAGTGTTCCTTACGCTTCCTGTCAAGCTTTCCATGAAGATTATCCTTAATTATCCTGTGTATCTGAAGGTCAGGATATCTTCTGATCGGTGATGTGAAATGACAATAATACTTCATTGCAAGCCCAAAATGTCCGTCAGCCGTCGAAGTATACCTTGCCCTCTTCATGGAACGGAGCGCAAGCCTGCTTATCATATTCTCTTCCGGCCTTCCCTTAATCCCTGCCAGCAGCTTCTGAATCTCCTTAGGATGGACTGTGTCTCCCATCCTCTTAATCCTAAGTCCGTAATTACCTATAAATATTGACAGCTCCTGCATCTTGCCTATATCCGGATTCTCATGTGACCTGTATATAAATGGCTGCTCCTGCCAGTAATAATCCTCTGCTACAGTCTGGTTTGCAAGAAGCATAAACTCTTCAATAATTCTTGTTGCAATATTACGCTCATATGGCTTAATCTCTACAGGCCATCCCTTTTCATCAAGTATAATCTTACTCTCAGGAAAATCAAAATCAATTGAACCCTGCTCTGTCCTTATATTAATCCTAAGTTCTGCAAGTTTACGCATCTGTTCAAGCATAGGCACTATATCACTATACCTGGCTCTCTCTTCCTCGTCCATAAGCTCAACAATCCTGTTAACAGAAGTGTATGTCATCCTATGGTCAACATTAATTACCGTCTCGGTAATCTCATGCCCGATTACATTACCCTTCTCATCAAGCTGCATGATACAGCTTAAAGCAAGCCTGTCTGCACCCTGGTTAAGTGAACATATTCCATTAGAAAGCTCCTTTGGAAGCATAGGGATTACCCTGTCCACAAGATAAACACTTGTTCCCCTTGCTACAGCTTCCTTATCAAGCGGCTTACCTTCCTTGACATAATTAGTAACATCGGCAATATGGACACCAAGTGTATATACACCATCCTCATATGTCAGTGTTACAGCATCATCAAGATCCTTGGCATCCTCACCATCTATAGTAATAGTCAGCCAGTCCCTTATATCCCTGCGCCCTGCAAGCTCTGCCCCGCCAACAACAGCAGGCATCTTTTTTGCTTCGTTCAATACCTTTTCCGGGAATTCTTCCGGTATTCCAAATGCTTTTGCAATAGAAAGTATATCCACCCCGGGATCCTGTGGATCTCCAAGTACTTCAACAACACGCCCTTCCGGATTCTTATTGCGTCCGTCACCATAATCAGTAATAAGGGCAACTACCTTTTCACCATGCTTTGCACCACCGATTTTCTCCTTTGGAATAAACAGATCCTTTAACTGCTTCGCAGAATCAGGCACAACAAATGCATAATTATCACACATATCAAGTGTTCCAACCACACTTGTTACGGCACGCTCAAGAACATTAATTATAACGCCCTCTCTCCGCCTGCCTCCTTTTGACATTCCTCTGTTCAGTCTTACGCTGACCTGATCACCATGCATGGCTGTTCCCGTGTCTGCCTCCCTGACAAATATATCTTCATCGCCATCTTCAGGTATAACAAATCCAAAGCCCTGCTTTGCCTGTGAAAATCTTCCTGTTATAACAGTATCCTCCTTAGGCTTTATCTTGCCATGCCTGTCAATATATATCTTCTCTTCTGCAGTAAGCTCCTTAATAATGCTGCGGAATTCTTCACGTTCATCAGACGGAACTCCCAGCATAACAGCCATCTGCTTAATCTTCATGGGACGATACTCTTTGGACTGAATATACTCATTGATCATATTTTTTTTATCTTCATATAATGACTGCATAATTATCACCACCCTCTCCAAAACATCCGGCTAATACATTATCTTTTGCTGCCGTACCCCTCACACATCAGAGTGCATCAGGCGCACGTATACAATAAAGAGCCCTTTGCTTCTTCACAAAGGGCTCTGGAATCACATAAGTCTTATCAATTACCACTTAAGGTTAAGTACAAGTGATATTACGAAGAAAAGAACTGCAAGTACCTGTGTACCTCTGAGCAATCCGCCTTCCATTGATCTTCCTTTATTCTTACCCCAATATGATTCAGCAGCACCACTTATGGCACCAAGTCCTGCTGACTTACCCTCCTGAAGAAGTACTACAACTACAAGAGCTATACAAACAAGTATATATAATACTGTTAATATTGTCCTAACTACTGTTAACATTACTATTCCTCCTAATTACTTCACACATACATTATCACACAAAGAGTATTATATCATACCCATCTGTATATTTCAAGAGACATTTTCAGAACATTGTTATTCTTAAAATTATTTATGAACGAGCAATGACTTACCTGTCATCTCCTTTGGCTGCTCAAGTCCCATCATTTCAAGTAATGTAGGAACGATATCTGCAAGACATCCACCCTCTGCAAGCTTGTAGTCTTCGTCATAATTAACAAGAATAAACGGAACCGGGTTAACTGTATGTGCCGTAAATGGAGCACCGGTTTCATAGTCAACAAGCTGCTCTGCATTACCATGGTCTGCACAGATGAACATCTGTCCGTCAACCTTCATAAGAGCATCATAAGCCCTGCCAACACATTCATCAACAGCCTCAATGGCCTTTATCGCTGCAGCCTCAACACCGGTATGGCCTACCATATCAGGATTAGCAAAGTTAATTACGATCACATCATATTTCTGTGACTCAATAGCCTCAACAAGCTTATCACATACACCATATGCGCTCATCTCCGGCTTAAGGTCATAAGTTGCAACATCCTTTGGTGAAGGAACAAGGATTCTGTCCTCCCCTTCATTCGGCTCTTCTACCCCGGCATTAAAGAAAAATGTTACATGTGCATACTTCTCTGTCTCGGCAATTCTTGCCTGCTTAAGTCTCTTTGCTGCAAGAAGCTGTCCGAATGTATTATTGATCTCCACCTTCTTAAATGCAATCTCCTTATTAGGAATGGTTACATCATATTCTGCAAAACAGATATAAGTAAGGTTCATTCTTGCACCACGGTCAAATCCGTCAAACTCGTCAGCACAGAATGCCCTTGTTATCTCCCTTGCACGGTCCGGTCTGAAATTATAGAAGATGATTGAATCATTCTCATTAACTGTTGCAACCGGTCTGCCATCCTTCTGGACAACAATAGGTACAACAAACTCATCCGTTACATCATCAGCATAAGAAGCAGCAACACCTGCCACAGCATCATCAGCTGCAACACCTTCGCCCTTAACCATTGCCTTCCATGCTTTCTCAACACGATCCCAGTTGTTATCTCTGTCCATCGCATAATATCTTCCCATAACTGTTGCAATCTCACCAACACCAATCTCTGCCATCTTGTCAGCAAGTGCCTGTACATAATTCTTTCCTGAAGCAGGCGGTGTATCTCTTCCGTCAAGGAAGCAGTGAACATATACCTTGCTTAAGCCCTCTTTCTTAGCAAGCTCAAGAAGTGCATACAGATGTGTGATATGGCTGTGCACTCCACCATCAGAAAGAAGACCATACATATGAAGTGCCGAATCATTCTTCTTACAGTTATTAATGGCATCCATCAAACCTTCATTAGTAAAGAATGTTCCGTCTTCAATCTCTTTGGTGATTCTTGTAAGTTCCTGATATACAATCCTTCCGGCACCCATGTTGATATGTCCAACTTCTGAGTTACCCATCTGTCCGTCAGGAAGACCAACTGCGAGACCGCTTGCATATCCCTTGACAAAAGGATACTTCTCCATAAGCATGTCCATTACAGGAGTCTTTGCTTCTGCAACTGCATTAGCCTCTTTTTTATCATTAAGGCCATATCCATCAAGTATCATTAATACTGTTGGTTTTTTTGACATTATATATTCCTCTTTTCTTATATTATATTCACGGTATGGAGACAAAGCCCCGGGCTATGATGCCTGTGGACTGTTCCGTGCTCTGCACTCCCACAATCCCTGCCAATATCCACATACCTGGGGATTATACGTTCCAATACAGGACTATCAGATTGTAGCACAGTTAATAGTTTAACGCAAGATTAATAATATAATTCTTAAACTTAGTCTGCTGCAAATGCATTGATAATAAAATTATAAAATCCCGGCTCATATGTTCTTGCTTCGTGTCCATACGGAAGCTCACCGTAGAACAATACAGGAACATCATTAGCTGTGAGTGCATTAAGATACCTTTTTGGTTCGTCATTAACTACGTTATCATATTTTCCGGCAAATATCTCAACAAACGTGTTATTGACATACTCCTCAGGAAGCTTAAGATTCTCATCAGCCCCAAACAGGGAATCTGAACCATATTCCACGCCATCCCTGCCGTAATCAAGAAGACCTACTGCCGGGCAGAAGCCGCCAACATAGCCAAAATACTCCGGCTTTGAAAGCCCGATATAAAGGCCTTCCCTTCCTCCCATGGAAAATCCGCATACACCGGTATTCTCACGTCCGGACGCCACATTAAAGTTCTCCTCCATGTAAGGCATGAGGTTATTGACAAGATCCTCCCTGAAATCATCATAAAACTTATAGTTTGCAATTGAATGTGTCTTTACTTCATTAGGATTATCCGGATCAGGATTATCTGTCTCGCGTGTATCAGAAACCCTGATATTAGGGCACACAATTATAAACTTCTTACAGAGCCCTGCCTGGACTGCATTACCTGCAATATAAGCAATAGAGCTGTTAATGCTTCCACCAAACAGGTTCTTATCCTGTGCGATTCCATGAAGAAGATATACTACCGGATACTTTGTATCTTCATCATTCTCATCATAATCAGCCGGAAGGAATACATTGGCCAGCCTTACAGAGTTGGTAATATCTGACATATATTTAATAGTCCGGAATGAACCATAATCATCTATATCATCATGCTTCCGGTTATAATCTGCATCAACCTCCTTGACAAGCCTTGCCTCATTTGCCGTAATTACCCTGGCTGTCGGTGTTGGGGTCGGCACCGGTGTTGATGTCGGCTGCGGTGTTGCAGTCGGTGCTGCCGGCTGTGTCGCTGCAGCTGCAGGCACATTCGCAGGAGCAGCACTGCTTACCGGTATATCTGTTACTTTCACGGTATTATCCCCCTTTGCAGAAACTTTAACTGAACATGTAAGCTTTTTAACCCTGCCCTTAAGCTTATATGCTGCTGTAATCTTAGCATTCCCCTTTGCAATTGCACGGATTGTTGCACTTGCTTTTCTTCCCTTTGTTACTTTCTTTACAATCCTTACAACCTTAGTGTTACTGCTCTTCCAAGTAACCCTTGCCTTTGCTGCACTGTTCTTAACCTTAATCACCCTGCTGCTTCCCACAGCAAGCTTAACACTTTTTGTACCAAGCCTCGGTACTGCAGCAGCCGCATCAGCAGCAGGCAGCAGGTTTATCACTGTAGCTGCCGCAAGAATGACAGCTGCAATTTTTTTCATTTTCATATAAAAACCTCCACATAGTAGTATATAATAATTCTACCATGGGAGGTTCAAATGTCAAGATTATGCTTGTATCAGATGCTTTCCTTTCTAAGCGTATCGAGGATATTATCTTTCTTAATTCTACTCATCGAATATATCATTGTGATGAATACTACCGCAAATACACTCAGAACAGCAATCACAATACTTGATGCAGGTATATAAAATGATACCGCTATCGTATTTTTCAGGGAATCATATATAATATACGTAACGGCAATTGCTGCAGGTATTCCGTACAAAAGCCCCTTGATTCCATATAACAGGCATTCATAGCACATCATTTTAAATGTACCCTTTCCTGCCATTCCTACTGACTTCAGCATTGCAAATTCCCTTCGCCGAAGGAGTATATTGGTTGATATCGTGTTAAATACATTGGCAAGTGCAATAAGTGAGATAAGTACGATAAATCCATATGAGAATACTTTTACAACTGTTATAATGGCCCTCTCACTTTCTACACTCTGCTTGTGATCTTCCACATGGCTGTCTCCGGCACCACCATGCGAAGCGGCATATTCTGATACTGATTTTTTAATATCTTTTGTAACCTGCCTGTTATCAGCTGCCTTGAAGAACATCTTATAATATGTCTCTGAACTTCTGTCACCAAAGACCCTGTCCTTATCACTTTTCTTATATATTATGCCTGTAACATTGTTAACTCCCATCGGGCACTCTTTAATCATTCCGGCAATGCAGATATCATAATTCTCTGTTATTTCATCCTTGTCAAATACTTTTTCTTCTACCCCTGCAGGGTCTTCGTCTGCAGCATCTTCACCCGACTTAATATATATATAATTTTCTTTTACCAATTCAAAGTTATCATTAAACTCTGGTCTCATCTCATTGAAGTAGTAACCCTTAATCTTCTTTTGAAATTCAGCAGTAAGTGTCAGTGGGAATCTGTCATGCCTGAACATGCTGGCATCCTCCCATGTTGATGCTCCGTCAACCACGTTTTGTGTGTAAATATCATCAAATAATAATGCCTGTACACCACCTGAATTATCAAGCTTTATTCCATTATCCCTTACAAGCTTATCATACACATCATCAGCCACAAAATTAACTTCAATATAAGGTTCTACCGTTTCATAATATGCAGAATAATTCATCCTGCATTCATCCATTAATTCATCCGCAGAAAGACCCTCATAGACTTCTTCTCCCGGATCTACACTGTAATCAGCCGCATCAAGTAAGCCACCATAATATTCAGAGACGGCATCCTTATCCAGCTTTATCCTTACATGCATTCTCTCTACAACGCTGCTGTCACTTATACCTTTTATATTCTTAAGCTGATCATATATTTCAGGATACTCACCCGGCATGTACACGCCGCACGCAATGTCATAATTAGCTTCATCTATCACTCTTTCCACAGTCTGGGCCAGATAATGTGTAAATGAGGTTGCTGATATGAATAATACTACACTGACAAACAGCGATATTACTGTCGTGCGGTATTTTCTTCTGCTTCTTCTGTAATTTTTGGCGGCAATCATTCCCTCAAAACCGAATATTTTTCCAGTTACCCCAAGTGTTCTTACGTCTTTTCTCTTAAGCTGCACATCACCTGACTGCTTAACAGCATCTATCGGCTGAATCCTGACAACCTTAAGTGCCGGTATCATCGCAGATATTATAACCGTAATTATTCCAAGAGCTGCCACTAACAAAAGAACAGAAGTCTCAATATGAATCCCGATGTATACACCTATATCTCCATAATCAAGTATGGCATCAAATGCCCCCCTGAGCAGTCTTAACGTTATGCCAATTCCCAGGCATCCTGTAATAAGACCTGCCGGAACAGCGATTATACACAGGCTTACCGCTTCAAATATCACTGTCATCATAATCTGTCTTCTGGTAGCACCAATTGATTTTAACAACCCAAACTGCTTAATCCTTTCGCTGACAGATATTGAGAATGAATTATATATAAGCATTACAGAGCCAACCATTATAAGTGCAAATAATATTACTACAAGACATATCATCAACCCCATCAGCCCGGCATCCTTTGAATATCCGTACAGCATTAACAGTTTTGAATTATTGCGTGACGATAATGCAGCTGAATCAGTATCTTCAAACACGTCAGCCATTATTTCAGCCAGCTTCTCATAATCACTTGTTGTTATGAATACAATGCTGTCATCACCAATCCTGCTGTCAGAATATTCATTTCCCGCTCTTGTAATGGCTGTATACCCCGGGCATGAATAATCTTCAATATCATAACTAAACCGTTCATAAAATCCAACAACACGGTATTCCTTCGACTCTTTTACATCTATTTTTTCGCCTTCCATATGCTCACTGCACTCATATAAAACCTCACCATCTATCGTCCTCGGTCCGATATCAAGCTTTAAAATATCACCAATCTTATGCTCCACACCACCATTACTATACAGATGCGCCGGAAGAATTATCTCTTTATCATTTTCCGGCATACGTCCGTCAGTAAGCTGTACTGCCACCATTTTCTGAAATTCATCCGATACCTCACACACCTTGAGGTACGGCTTTCCATTGTTTGTACTTCCTATGTTATCAGCATAGCCTAAGTTATTCATAACCGTATATTCAACAATTTTGTCATTTCGGGCTATGTTTTCCATAATTTTACTGTCAGGGTTATTTATTAAAGCCTCATAGCTTCCTACTGTCTTTTTGACGACATCTATCCCATACTGCCTTGCACTTATAAGGCCTTCCGCAACTGCCGTAAATAATGACACTGAAAGTATGATACCAAGTATGGTCACCAATGTCCTTACTTTATTTTTTCTGAGGTTTCTTATTGTGTACTTCCATAATACTTTCATTCAGATCACCCCCTGACAGTTTCATCACGGACAATTTTTCCATCTTCAATTGCAATAATCCTGTCTGCCTGTAATGCAATATTTTCATCATGGGTTATTATGATCAGAGTCTGGTTATAACGTTCATTAGACAGTTTGAGAAGTTCAACTATCTCCTGACTGTTCTTTGAATCAAGATTGCCTGTCGGTTCATCCGCAAGCACCACAAGCGGTGAATTCATAAGAGCCCTTCCAATCGATACTCTCTGCTGCTGCCCTCCCGAAAGCTGGTTTGGCAGATGCTTACGTCTCTCTTTAAGCGAGAGAATCCCAAGTAATTCTTCTAATCTGTCTTCATTTACTTTTTTCCCATCCATAAGAACCGGCAGTGTCATATTCTCCATGACATCCAGCACCGGTATAAGATTATAAAACTGATATATAAGGCCAACCTGCCTGCGCCTGAATATTGCAAGCTGCTCATCATTACATGCATATACATCCTGTCCATCCATCCAGACCTTGCCTGATGTTGGCTTATCAACACCCCCAAGCAGATGGAGCAGGGTTGACTTTCCTGAACCTGATGGTCCGATTATTGCTACAAATTCACCTTTTTTCACCGTAAATGACACATTATCAAGTGCCCTTACCTCATTTTCACCTTTGCCATATATTTTTGTAAGATTCTCAACTTTGATTATATCCATTGCAAATACCCCTTTCATGATGCTTCATTCATAATATAATTATTCTCTCTTACAGTTACATCATAACAGACTATACTTACAATATGGTGACTGGAATATTACAGTTCTGTAATGAAGCTTCTTACACAATTCCTTTCCAAAACCGTATCTCAAACTGTGCGCCGCTTACATCCCCATCCTGATAATTGGCAGCCTTAACCGTTCCATTCTGTTCTGTTATTATCAGCCTTGCAAGCGCAAGCCCTATCCCAAAGCTGTCCTCAGAAGCATTACTGCCTTTGTAGAATCTTTCAAACAGATGTGGTATATCCTCCGGTACGAAACCACACCCGGTATCACGTATCGTCAGCCGGGTATACAATGGCGTCTCCCCGGCGTTTATGATAATACTGCCGCCCCGGGCTGTATGCTCCATGCAGTTTTTTACTATATTGCCTATTGCTTCAATGCTCCATTTCATGTCACCTGAATATGTCTCATCATTTACATTGGTTATAAGGCTTACACCACTAAGCTCCAGCGGTATTGCGAGTGGCTCACAGGCTTTTTTTATTAATTCCGGTACAGATACTTTATCTTCCCTGAGCGTTACCGCCCCTGCATCAAAGCGTGACAGCTTAAGCAGGCTTTCTATTAGCCACTCAATCCTTTTCAGAAGTCTTCTGAGCTCCGTTGCCAGCTCTCTGTATCTGGTACTGCCCGGCTCTTCCGAATTAAGCATTGTAACAACAAGATTGATAGATGTAAGCGGAGTCCGCAATTGGTGTGAAATATCTGCGATAGAATCCATCAAATGTACCTTATCCCTGGTCAGTCTGTCTTCTGACTCTGTAAGTCTTAAAAGCACCTTATGTATCTCATTTGCAAGTATTGCAAGTTCACCTTCCGTGTAATCATCAAGCTTAATATGATAACCTTTATGGAGTATCTCCTCTATCTGGCTGCTCATTCTTCTGATTCTGGCATAACGCAGGTATGATGTGCCAAAATGTATTATCGTATATAACAGACATATTACGGCTGTAATGGTTGTAATATTAAGAGGCGGTGTATTGCCGCATATAATCCCCATTGCGGCAGGTACAACAATTACCGCCACCATATATAATAAAATCTCTCTTTTAATCTCCGGATTCCTGATAAAGTCCATTACAGGCACCTCCCCCTTTTTATGTGGCCATATATATAGCAATATATCAGTCTACCCTGTACCCGAATCCCCGGACAGTCTTAATTACCACAGGATTCTGTGGGTCCTCTTCGATCTTATCACGAAGTCTCTTAATATACACCGTAAGCGTGTTGTCATTAACAAAATCCCCTGCAATATCCCATATCTCCTCAAGGAGCCTTGTCCTGGACATCACATTTCCCCTGTTGTTAATAAGTGCGAGAAGAAGTCTGTATTCTAACGCTGACAGCATAAGCTCCGCACCACCGCGTGATACCGCTGCACGTTCAGTATCCACGGTTATATTCCCTGAAAGCATTATGGTATTGGTCCTGCCACAGCGCCTTATCACACTCTTGATCCTTGAAACAAGCTCCCTTGGCCTGAATGGCTTTGCAATGTAATCATCCGCACCCATATCAAGTCCGGCAACCACACTGTATTCATCCCCGGATGCCGTCAGAAATATAACCGGATAATCCTTTTCCTTTGCAGCCCTGCACACAGCAAACCCATTTCCATCAGATAATGATATATCAACAAGAAGAAGATCATATACATTTTCCTCAATATGCCTGACAGCATCATTCTGGCCTGTCACTGCCTCAACCATAAATCCTTCTGATGTAAGGAATTCACGAAGCATTGCAATAATACTTTTATCATCTTCAACAACTAATAATCTGTTCACGACAACTTTCCTCTCTCATATTACTTTTACGGATATTCCCTCAATTATTCTATAAGCTTCAAAGAGATGCAGCAATACTGCCACACCTCTTTAAGCTGATTCACTAAATTTCATCCTGCATATTATACCCGGTATCACATTACGGCAATACCTGCTTATCTGATACTGACAGTACTTTTCTGCCCCTGAATAACTTCCTGTATCTCTTAAGGCATGATTTTGGAACCCTGATCACTGCTCTTTTATGTATGTTCCTGAAGGCAGACTGCCCCGCCTTTTTGATTGTTAAGGATTTAACAGTTATATTCTTAAGCTTCCTGCAATTCTTAAATGCATTTTTTGATATTCCAACAACCTTATATGTTCTGCCATCAATCTTAACTGAAGCAGGGATAATAAATGATTTTACAAGCTTAGATACGGTTCCTGTCAGTATTACCCCATCACTGCCGTTAAATCTGTACTTTCCTTTTCCCACCGTATATACCCTGGCGGTATCAGGCACTTTGTCTGTGTCTGTTCCCGGAGCTGTTACATCCGGCTGCGGCATAACTGTTACTACAGGAGTAGTCTGAACCCCAGCCGAATAAGCAGGTGTCGCTGTTCCTGCAGGCACATCCGTAGCTTCAGGTGCAGCACTTGGCTCCGGTGCAGCAGATGGCTTCGGTGTTGCAGATGGCTTTGGTGTCTTGGTCGGCGAATCACCCGGAAAATCCCAGTCACCCCAGTTCCAGCCGCCACCCGGTCTCTTGGTTGGAGTCGGTGTCACCTTAGGAGTTGGCACTGCTGATGGCGCTGTTGTCGGCACTGTTGTCGGACCCGGGTCATTAATCTCCCCATCCCCATTGACATATACTGCCTTAACCGAAGTACTGCCCGGCTTAGTAAGTGTTACCACTGCATCAGCTGATGAAGCATCATCAATTACTGCATTATCAACCTCCCAGTGATCAAACTTACATCCTTCCACATCCCTGGCTGCAAGTCTAAGCACATTATTCTTGTAATATATTGCCTTCCATTCACTGTTACTGACAGGTGTCATATCATTAACCATAACCGCATCGCCAGATTCAAGATTCTGTGATACAGTAACATTTACCCTGTCGGAAGCCGTGACATTAAAGTTACTTTCAATCATTTTCAGTGAATAATCACCCCTGTATGCAAGGAATGTCTTCATTCTCTTCACGCTCTTCACAACATCCTCATAACCCCATCTTACTTTATGCATCTGCATAAGCGGGTTATACAGGTCAACATAATTGTCAAGGACACCGGCAGCATAATAATACTCGAACAGATAATTTCTGAGGTCAAGCAGCCTGGTCATAAACTTACCTGCAAATGTTTTATTCTTAAATACAGCTGCAAAAACACTGTCCCCTGCAAGCAGGTGATCCTTTATGGAATCCCTGCACCATGAAGAATAGCTGTAATAATTGCCACCATCGTTCAGAAAATCCATTGAATACTCGGTGTCAAACAGACAGAATCTCCATCTGCCATCCCCATACTTATTCTTCGGGTCTTCTTTTGACGGGTCAGCTGCCCTCCACATCTGGTGATTATGGATATTGGTACAGCCTGCCCACCAGTCACCATTATCGATATATACTTCTGTTGCGTTATAATCAATGTAATTATCTACATCAACCATATCACAGAACTTCTTATAATTGGCAGCCTTTGTCATATCAAGATTCGCAAGCGCCTTATACTCATTAAGCATACTTCCATCAGGGTCAAGATCTTCACCTTCGTCAATCTTATAATCCTTATACATTACAACATTCTTATTATCAACTCCGTATCTGTACTGAATAGAATTATCACTGTATTTTTCAGTAAGGTTATAAAGTCCCCAGAATTCACCATTAAGATATACTATACAGGGTCTTACCCCCTGTGTTGAGGCGTTGAGCCCTGCAACCTGTCCCTGGATGAATGCATCCTGGAACTTGGTGTAATCAGCATCATTACCACCATTACGAATCATAATATTTGCATATTTTTTAAGTCCGGGCAGCAGCTCATACTTTTTAAGCTTATTAGTTCCGTAATCATATGTATCCCTGAAATAGATATTCATGCTCTTTTGCTGGTTGCGTCTTGAATATCCGCCATGAATCCTGATACCTACACCGCGTGAAATATCTGCTGTCCCTTTACCGTTAAAGAACTCCATATTGGCTGCCCTCTCCGCTTCCTTTCCGGACATCATGAAGTTAGCATTATTAAAGTCATTACTGTTCTTATAACCATTGCCAAGTACATATATTCCCGTCGCAGGGTCAAGCAGATTATCCGGATCAGTTACAAGAGAAATAACTGCTGCACCATTATATTTTTTAACTATATCGTTATTCAAAAAATATGTCCTTGTGGATATCGGAGAAGCGGTACCTGCCGCGTCAACGGCAACCGCCCTTACGATAAATGCCCTGTCAACCTTTGTCTTATCAGGTACATACACCCAGAACTTATCACCACTCCTTGTATCCTCAACATTCTCTGCATACTTGCCTGAATTCTCCTTATTTGACAAAAATACACTGCCCTTCAGGTCTTTGACCATAATCGGACCTGTGTACTTTTTAGTTGCAAGCTCACCTACAACAGGGTCATTACCATCCGTTGTATAGTAGATGGTACTCCCCTCAGCCGCCGAAAGCGTAAGTTCAAATTCTTCCTCATAACAGCCCGACTGCCGTGAAAATATAACGGCTTCTGTAAGCCCTTCAGTATCAGCTTTCTCTGCTGCAGCAGCATATACTGCACCATCACCAATACCACATTCCGGAACCGCACCCACAAGCATTGCTGCCACCATAAGGACAGCAGTCTTTTTACATATCCTATTCTTAAATACCTTCATTAACAGACCCCTTTCTGCTCCATTTCAATTACCAGTATAACGCTACATATGCATTATAACATACACCCTGTACTTTTTTCTATTTTTTATTCAAAAGGGCTGGAATTAATTTGATAAAAATATTATAATAATTATATAAAATATAAATCATATTAAGAGCGGGGAATACTTATGATGAAAACAAAAAAGGACAAAAATAATATGAATGTGTCAGAATATGAAAGAAATAACCGTGTCAGCATGCTTTGCCATTTTATCGTAATTATATGCATGGAGCTTCTGGCAACCCTCCGGTGCGCAAGCGGTTTATGCTCAGTGTCATATTACCTGTTTACTCTTGTACTCGGTTTCTTTTCTCCAATTGCAGAATATATCTGCTGGAAAAAGAACCATGAGACCAGAATGATCAGTCATTTTGTCGGCTATGGTTTTGCAGTATATTTTACCTTTGTAATATTTACCTCATCAGATGCAATGCTGTTCTATTTTGTTGTACCTCTTCTTCTTGTAATCTCTGTTTACAATGATGTGGCATACAGCCTTAAGGTTAATATCGGAGTAGTAATAGAATCATTTCTTATCACTATTATTGGCGGAATGACCGGACGCTTTGGATTCAGTACACTCAGTAATGCCATCATCCAGGATATAGTTATCATTATGATAGCCGTCTTTTCATACTGGGTTGCCAAGACGATCAATGCCAACAGCAGGCTGAAGCTTGATAAGATCAACAGCATGATGGACGCAACTGACCAGGGTCTGGTGTTGATCAACAGGGATCTGAATACACTGCTTGAATCGGCAACACGCACCAGGAATGCAATGGAACAGGTATCATCAGGCACTAACAATACTACAGAAGCGGTTCAGAGCCAGCTGTTACAGACAGCGGCAATCAGTGAAAAGACCGCACTTGTTGAACAGGCAGTCAATATGATCGATTCTTCAATGAAACAGACCATCCAGTGTGTCGAACAGGGCAGGGAAGACCTGCGCAATCTGATAAACATCGTTGACGAGACAGTGGAATCCAGCAAAAATATGGCAACTTTTCTTGAGGATCTTCAGGTTAATATGTCTGAGATGAACAAGATCAGTAAAATGATCGACTCAATCGCTTTCCAGACTAATATCCTGGCACTTAACGCCAATGTCGAAGCAGCCCGTGCCGGCTCTGCCGGAAAAGGCTTTGCTGTTGTCGCAGGCGAAGTATCAGCCATGAGCCATAAGACAAAGGATTCTAACGAGGAGATAAGTTGTATGATCACTAATATCTCTGCCACACTCAATGATATAACCAACGGAATCAAAAAGATTTCAAAAGAAATAAGTACGCAAAAAGAATCAGTAAAGAAATCTGAGAATTCATTTGCTTCAATTGAAAAGAATACAGTTTCCGTAAATGATAATATTAACACACTGATTAATACTGTCAATGAATTAACCACCGCTAACCACGGAATCGCAGATTCAATTGAAACAATTTCTGCCGTGTCAGAGGAAGTGGCAGCCCTTGCATCAGAAGCAATGAACCAGGAGTTTGAGAATACCAATGTCCTGAATCATATTGCACAGGCAGCCGGTGAGCTTAGCAGATAGCGGGTCTGAATATTGTATTGCCCATTATATCCCATAGACAATGTTCCATACACCCCTAAACATTATATAAAATAAGACGATATATATTATGTAATCAGATGGAGCTGTTTTACATTTTTAATCAAGGAGGATGATTGCCGCAATCTACTTAAAGGAAACTTATGGCATGTTACCCGTAAACGCTGCGATCCGCGTTTACAAAGCTGATAAGATATCACGTGAGCGGCGTGAACGTGAACGCAGACAGCCTGCATTCAAGGATATCCTTACACGTACAGCCTTAGCCGGGGCTGCAAAGAGATCAGATAATTATAATGTGTATGGACTGTTCGTTGATGACCAGGATCAGATGTTTAATAAGTTAGCATAAGTATAGTTTTGCAGGTATGGTTTTATCTGACAAGACCACCCGGAACGATCTGTTACCGACGTTCCGGGTGGTCTTTGTCTTTTATTCCTGCACTCATCTATAATGAAGTATCTTCACCCCCAAGCCACTCCTTCATTCCACGGTTCTTCAATGCCTTTTCCCCTGCTTCGCGTCCAAGCATATATACTCTTTTCAGCTTGTCCGGGTCTTTTTCTGAGCTGTTGACATCAAGCTTTGATTCGGGTCTTATAACAAATACCTTCCCGGCCTTTTCCTGCCCGCGGACATAATCAATGTTCCTGTTGTACCGTATATGCCTGTCACCAAATATCTTAACAAATTCCGGATACCTTCTATACCTTATTTTACATAAAGGAAGTGACTTATACTTCTGCTTGCGGTAATCATCAGGCTGGGTCAGGATAACAACATTCCGGTCATATCCGATAGATTCAAAATACTCAAGCGGAACGGAATCAGCTATTCCGCCATCAAGCAGCTTCTGCCCCTGTATCTCAACAATTCTGGAAAGAAGTGGAAGCGAAGCTGATGCCCTTATCCATTCAAGATCCCCAGCTTTTCCGTCATAGCACTTGTGGTATACCGGTTTTCCGGTCTCAATATCAGTGGCAACCACATAAAATTCCATAGGGTTATCCGTAAATGTATCTGTATCAAATATATCAAGCTCGTCCGGAAGCCTGTGGTAACAAAAGTCAACATCAAATATATCACCCGTCCTAAGTAATGACTTCATACTTCCATACCTTGAATCACCACAGTACTTAATATTATATCTTATTACCCTGCCTATCTGATGCGACTTGATATTACAGCCAAATGTTGCTCCGGCAGATACACCTATTGCCCCATCAAATCTCACATCATTTTCCATAAATACATCTATAACGCCCGCCGTGAACATTCCACGCATGGCTCCACCTTCCATAACAAGACCTGTCTTCAATGCTTTTCCTTCTTTCTGTGAATAACATAACTACTATTATAATTCATAATTGCCAGACTTATACCTGACAGCTTTCATTAACGGTTAATCCCATACATCTGTGCAAGCTGAAGCCATCCCGCCCTGAAAAGCCTCATAATCTGCCAGTAACCTGCACCCCTCAGATTATATTCTTCTATAAGCCCAAGCTTCGCCTTAATACTTCTTACATCCTCGAACCATACCTCATGGGCAGTGCCCGATTCATTCACATAGCTAAAATGTGGTGTCTGTGCCAGCTCATCATATTCAATAACCGCCCCATAATCATTAGCTATCCGCACCGCCTCAACATTGCCAATTGTCCTTGCCTTAGTTACTCCCTTTTCATATGGAAGCGGCCAGTCATACCCATAGTTAGGAATACCCATATCAATCTTACCTGACGGTATCT
The DNA here is from genome assembly GCA_934437985.1 of uncultured Lachnospiraceae bacterium. Classification (GTDB taxonomy): domain Bacteria; phylum Bacillota; class Clostridia; order Lachnospirales; family Lachnospiraceae; genus V9D3004. The sequence continues at coordinate 14,815 of CAKSBI010000008.1, read as the reverse complement.
CGGTAATGCCATATTCGATCACACGCCGTACAAGATTAACCGGTGCAACCGCCCTTGGTTCACTGTAAGTATATCCCCATTCATATGTCATCAATAACACATGGTCAGCTGCAGCGCCAAGTCCACCATAATCCTTTCCTTCATACAACAATCCCGGCTGGTCAGAGCTTGTTTTCGGTGCAAGTGCGACAGAAACCTCGTATCCATACTGATTAAGCGTCTCCGTAAGTCTTGCTACAAATGTAGTAAATCTGTCACGATCCTCTGCCAGTATGTATTCAAAATCGACATCAACCCCTGCAAATTCTCGTTCTACTACAGTAGTAAGCAGATTGTCAATTAACGCATTAACAGCATCTTCATTTATCAATACATCATGAATCAATATATTACTGAACCTGCCATTCACGTCAAGGGGTGTCAGTGTAAGGACAGGCTTCACACCTGCTTCCAATGCTTCATTTATCATCCATTCATCATCTACATTCGGATATATCAGTTCACCCTGCGTTGTAAATCCATATGAAAATACAGATAAAGCCGAAAGATATGCAAGAGATTCATCAAGTACATCCGCATCTATAAACGGATATGCATAACCATTAATGTAGACAACCCTTCTATCACCGGCTTCAGGTTCCCTTATATACAATGCCTGGCCTGCTGAAAGCCTGTATGGGTACAATATCTGGTTATCATATATAAGCTCCTGCACTGAAATATCATTAAGCTCCGCAATATAATCAACTGAATCACCGGGCTGGACAACATATATCATAACATTTCACCATCAACAGTATATACCATTATATTATGATATTCATATAACTTATAATCCGTGCATCCCCCGCCATATCAAATTAACTATCTGCAATTAACACATACACGGAATTCCACCGGCTGCTATCAGGCAGACAACAGTCCGGCAAGCTCCTCAACAGTATCAACAATGTAGTCAGCCCCTGCTGCCTCAAGCTCACCTTCCGATGCATATCCGTATGACACACCTACACTTTTTAACCCAAATTCCTTTGCACCAAGTATATCAAACTTCCTGTCACCTATCATAACGGTATCCTCCGGCGCAGCACCAAGCTCTTCAAGAACGCACCTTATAACATCTGCTTTTTCAGCATTGGTTCCATCAAGCTCACTGCCTTTAATAAGGTCAAAATATTCAGTAAGCCCGAACTTATCACATATCCTCATTGTAAATACAGTTGGTTTGCTCGTAGCAATTGCAAGTATACAGCCCTTTTGCTTAAGCTTTCCAAGCATATCATTGATCCCATTATATGGTACATTTTCAAATAAGCCAACTGTTGAAAACCTTTCACGGTAATAAGCAACCGCCTGTTCACACTGCTTAAGATCAAGTCCATAAAACTCACGGAATGATGTTATAAGCGGTGGCCCGATAAATGGAACCAAGTCATCGCAGTCTGCATCTATCCCAAACTTTTTCAGGGCATACTGAACACATTTTGTTATACCCTCCTTTGGGTCGGTAAGAGTTCCGTCCAGGTCAAATAGAATATATCTCATGATAAAAATATAATCCTCCCTAATCTTCAAGGCTAAATAACATATATTATTCTAACTCCTCCCTAAGCTGCTTCTCAAGTTCAAGCAAAGTACGCTTACGTTCTTTTATCCTTTTTGCAGGTACTCCGGCATACACACCAAAGGCCTCCATAGACTTGTTGCATAACGTCATAGCCCCTACAGAACAACCTTCTTCTATATTAACTCCCGGAAGAACCACCGATGCACAGCCTACCACAACATGTCTGCCAACTTTCACGGGCAAATTTTTATCAGTCTTTTTATACTTTGCCGGCACCATAGGATTCGTCATAGACTCTCCGGAATAGTCATTTGAAGTTGCATATACTGTTACCTTTGAAGAAAGACCCGAAAAATCATCCATGTATATTCCTGCATCACCACCATACAAACCACAAAACTGTGCTATATGAATATAATCTCCAAGCACAACCTTTCCACTTATTGTACAGAAATCATCAATCCTGACATTACTGCCCAGCTCTAACAAAGCCGGATGATAAAATACTGCATTCCTGCTAATCAGCACATTTCTTCCATATTTTTTTAGACCGAGCCCTGCCAACTCTTCTTCTGAATAAAAGCTGGTAAATGCCATATATCAAAACCTCCTAACATCCTGACTGCCATTCGACATCCCCAAATCCAAGTGGTGTTGCAAACTTAAGGTCCCTGGATGCTTTTTTTCCAACAACATCATCATAGTACATTGTATGCATTCCCCTGCCCGGCCGTATTGACCGGATATTATTCTCCGTAAACATCTCACCCTGCTTAATATCCTTAACTACATACAATGACCTCGAACCGCTCCGCGCTCTTTTTTGTGCCGCCGTAAGTTCAAAGGATGCCCTTCCAAGTGCCTTTTCAACATTACGTATCTGTCTGGCCATATCAGTAAATTCCTCTATCTCCATCGAAAATGCACCATCAGGACCTCCATCACTCCGTCTGATAGTAACATGCTTTTCAACAACCTTTGCACCAAGCGCAACAGCACCAATGGCAACCTCACTTCCCATAGTATGGTCTGACAATCCTGTAATACAGTCATAAGTACTCTGCATAAGAGGGATTACATTCAGATTCATGTCCTCATACGGACACGGATATGCCGAAGTACATTTTAACAGGATGACATCCTCATTACCCTCTTCCATGCATACCCTGAGTGCCCTCTCAACATCTTCCATATATGCAATTCCTGTCGATATGATAACAGGCTTACCCGTCTTTGCAATCTTTCGTATCAGGGGAATATCATTGATCTCATACGAAGCCACCTTATATGCCGGCATTCCGATACGTTCCATAAATTCCACTGCGGTATGGTCAAACGGAGACGAGAAGCATGACATTCCCAGGCTGTTCGCATACTTCATAAGCTCCTCCTGCCACTCCCACGGAGTATATGCCTTCTGGTATAATGAATAAAGAACCTCTCCATCCCAAAGTCCGCCATGTATCTGAAATTCCTCGTTATCACTGTTAATCGTGATAGTATCAGCTGTATATGTCTGCAGCTTAACTGCGTCAGCACCTGAATCCTTAAGGCGGTATATAATATCCTTTGCCCTTTCAAAATCCATAAGGTGATTAGCAGACATCTCGGCAATTATATAAACCGGACTGTCCTTACTTATAATCCTGCCGTCTATCCCAATAGTCTTATTCATACCATAACCCCTGTCTTATATTATTGACCTGTCTGTGAAGCAGACATCTGTCTTCTTTTAAGTTATCTGCAATATTCTAAAATATAAGAAGCAATTCTTACTGCACCTCTTCCGTCAACACATTGCCTCATATCATGTGAACACTTCTTATAGATATCGTCATTTTCCAACAGATTCTTAACATTCCCCAAAATAGCCGGCACAACATCACGCTCCCTTGCATCACCTGCATACCGTATTACTCCCATACTATCCAGCCTCTTTGCACCATCCACCTGATTTTCAGCAAATGAGAAGCACACTGCCGGTGTTCCACATGCACATAATTCAAAAAGGGTTGTTCCACCCGCCGAGACCGCAGCCATACACCTGCGCATATAATAACTCATATTATTTACATTATAATGGGTATGTATCCTGTCGCATTCTACAGCCATAGAATCAATTCTCCCGGCATACTGATTCATTCCGCCAACAATCACTTCAAATGAATAATCACCAAATACAGGCTCCTGTAAAAATGCATTGAGCAGCTGCCTTGTAACATCAAACGGATCTGTACCTCCGGTAGTGATCATGATACTTTTATCCCGCACATGCCTATAATCAGTTCCATGTTCTCCGGTAATGAACTCTTCCCTAAGAGGAATATATTCACTTCCTGCAAGAATATCAGTATTACTATAATTACCATACTGTAAATAATAATCCGCATTATCACCCACACCATAATGAAGGACTGCCGTTATATCATATGTATCTGCGGCAATATCATCAATATATAACACAGGAACTGTGCTTTGCAGTGCTTCCAGATATCCTGACCCTGCCTGATATGAATCAACCACGAGAAAATCAAGCCGGAGATCTGATACCATTTTCTTCATAATGTCAAGTTCTGTATCAAGGCAGCTCCAGTCACTGCCTAATACAACATACTCATAATTACTGCTTATGATTCCGGCAGTCTCCTTTTCCTGCGCCAGAATAAAAATACATTCCGCACCAAGCCTTCTGCACTGTGCTGCGATTGACATACACCTCATAATGTGTCCTGACGCTATATGCTCATTAGCGTCTGCCCTGAACCCTATTTTAACCTTTTGGGCCATACATTTTTCAATCCTATCATTAACTTCCATCATGAATTCCTGTTACTTCCTTAACCATTAAGCCTTAGTCATTGCCCTGTACTTCATTTCCGCAATAACCCAGTCCTCTTCACAATCAATGTCCTGCACCTCAGTTTCAGGTACGATCACCGGAACAGCTTTTACGGCAATGCCCTGCAGTACATTTTTTACCTTCATGGCATAAAACTGTCCACAGTCATGATATACCGGCTCCAGATCCTGCGAACGCATCTTTGCATATTCCGGATACTGGTATTCAAGCAGTGAATCCCTGATAACAAACGCGCGCTGTGGCGGAAATGAAAACTTAACAACCGGTGTCACGGCTTCAACTCCATCCCGTTCCATAAGCACCACTGCATTTTTAAGCTTGTCCGCTGTAACAAATGGTGCCGTCGGATATATACACACTGCAATATCATAATGCTCCCCACGTTTACTGTATTCATTAAAAACTTCTACCAGCACATCATTAGTCGTTGCATAATCATCAGACGTCTCCCTGCTTCTCATAAACGGAACATCAGCACCATATTCACGCGCAACTGCCGCAATCTCCTCACTATCGGTAGATACCATGACCTCATCAAATACCCCTGATGCAAGCGCAGCCTCTATTGAATATGCAATAATAGGCTTACCACAGAATTCCTTAATATTCTTCTTAGGAATACGCCTGCTGCCACCTCTTGCAGTAATAACAGCTATTTTTTTACACATGTATAAAATCCTCCCTCAGACATTAATCCATCAGTTATATTATCCGGCATAATAATACGCATCCGGATACAGCTCCATAAGTATCTTCTCAAGTATATTGAAATTAACAGGCTTACCAAGGAATCCGTCAAACCCCATATCAAGCATCTCCTGCCGTATTCCATTAACTGTATTGGCAGTAAGGGCCATAATTTTACATGTACCCCCAGCCTCATAGCCCCTTCCAAGCTCTCTTATGCGCTTCATTGCGGTAACTCCATCCATTACAGGCATCATATGATCCATAAGTATCATGTCATAATCATTCTCTTTGCATTTTTCTATCGCCTTTTCACCGGAATTGACAGTATCGGCTTCCAGTCCATACATAGCCATAATATTCGTTATGACTTTAAGATTGATAATGTTGTCATCTACCGCAAGAACCTTTATACCCTTAAACATCACCCTGCTCTTTTCTTCCTCCATGCCATCAGGTTTGATATCCATCGGCTTATCTTCCACAATCTTCTGGTCTACCTCAACCGTAAATACCGAACCACTTCCATAGACACTCCTGACCCCAATAACTCCACCCATAAGGTCAACAAATCCTTTTGTAATAGACAGCCCAAGTCCGGTTCCCTCTGTCATCCTGTCAGCTGTATAGTCACACCTTTTGAAATTCTCAAATATAACCCTAAGGTCTTCATCCTTAATTCCAATTCCTGTATCAGCCACAATAAACCTCAATCTGCAGACTCCATTCCTCTTTGAGACAACCTCAGCCTTCAGGCTTACAGAACCACTGTCAGTATATTTGACACTATTATTAAGAAGATTAATAAGAATTTCCCTGATTCTTGCCTTATCACCATACAGCTTATTGGGAATCTCATGTGAGATATCCATATTAAATCCAAGCTTTTTAGCTGATGCCTGCATATTAATAATAAGCTCCACATCCCTGAACATACCGGAAGGGTAATAATCAGCACAGACAAGCTCCATTTTGCCCGATTCAAGCTTTGATATATCAAGTATTCCGTTAATCGTTGCCAGCAATATCTCAGCTGATTCATTAATATAAGAAAAATATTCCTTTGACTTTTCACCTGAGCCATCATAAAGACCAAGCTTCGAGAATCCAAGAATAGAATTCATAGGCGTCCTGATCTCATGTGACATATTGGCAAGGAACATACTTTTTGCCTTATTAGCACTTTCAGCCTCATTTTTTGCCTGCTCTATCGCCTTTATGGCATTAATCTGTTCCGTCATGTCAGTAATTACAACAATATATCCAACACGGTCATCAAACTCATCAAATATCGAATTCACATATAATCTGCAATTGATATTCTTTGCCCTGTATACTTCATCATATGTATCAGTTGTGTCTTTGTCCAGAATGGCCGCCGGTGGCTCCATACCAAATACCCGGCTCCAGAACTTGCCATCTGCTTCCCCTTCATTTTCATTAATGTCAAAAAATGAACCGGCAGCCCTGTTAGCAAGCTGCAGATTATTGTCAATGTCAAACACCAGAACAGGTGACCTCAGTGAATTGTATATATATCCAGTCATATTTTCCATATATATCCTGTTTCGGTTAATTCTGTGAACACTGGTATAGATGATTTCAATCCCAAAAAACTGCAATACAGATGCCGCCGGCACACCATATGCCAGACCGGTTATGGATAGAACCGCTTCAACAGCCAGCCCGGCAGCAACGCCTACAGTACCCGCAATAAAAGACTTGCCAAAGCTTACAATACGCTTTGGGTAACCTGATAAAATTGTATCCAATGACATATATATAAGTGTGCATATTGTGCATATAAAATATATTATCTGTACAATATGCAGAATACCGGACATCCCGGCGCTTATATTCCCCATATCAGTAACGGACAGGGTATAACTCCCCGGAATATTACTAAGGACCAGTATTACAACGCCAGCCACCATCTCAACGGTAATAAGCATGAAGTATTTCCTGAGCTTATGCGCTACAACACTGATAAGGATCTGTCCCGATGCCATAAAGAATACTATTCCTGCCATTCCGACCACACGGAATATCCTGAAATGGCCATAGCTGTCCGTTATAAACATTATGCCATAACCAAGACTCCATAATGCACTGTTAAATGACATAATCGAAAAAAGCCTGAATGTATTCTTCCTGAAATTATTATTGTATACGACCCTTGATGCATAAAAAAAACCAAGCACGGAACACACTAATAATATAACAGCATATATGTATCTCATTAAAGCACCCCATTTGAACACACATTAGTGAAGCGTATATCTAATACAGATTAAGCTTCATCCATATATAATTATACTTATTTTTTTTATCTTTTCAATAGGTCTTCCCTGTCTCTACTCAGTTCTTCCGAAAATACACGCTGTTGTTGTCCACCTGAAAGCTCCTTCAGAAAATGCTTCTCATACTTGTCAAGCCCCGGATTTCCGATCAGTTCATCTACACTGAGCGGATCCTTTACAAGCTCTGCCATCATGCTTCCCTCTGTAGCCCTGAAAGGATATGCCGATATGCAGGCGGACAGCTTGACCGTCTGGAAGAACATATATTAAAAGCAGTCTTAATAATGACTGCTTTTTTCATACTCAATATTATAAGAAACCTTAGAAATTACATGATATCCCCAATGCCTTACTCTTTTTCACCATCATCACTGCTTAGCTGCACAGAAAGCTCTTTAATCTGCTCTACGAACTCTGCAAGGCTGATTGTTCCTGCACGATTTTCTTCTGTTGCCGCAGTTACCTGTTCTACAGACTCAAAATTCTTCTGTGTATTTTCACTTACCTGCTCCATTCCCTTAGCAACTTCATGGCTGTGTACCTTAACAATACCAGATATCTTTTCCATTGAATTCACCTGGGCTTCCATCTCCTGATTAGAATCAGTAATCAATACAGCGGAAGCCTCTGCCTCCCTGATAGCTGCCATTCCATCCTTCGTAAGCATGGCACTCTGCTCCATCGCAGATACTGCTGCCTCCGTCATGTGAATTACCTGGTTGATAATATTACCAATTCTGATGACAGCTGCATTGGTCTGTTCGGATAACTGCTGAATCTCTCCTGCCACTACCGCAAAACCCTTTCCATGTTCACCCGCTCTTGCTGCCTCTATAGTTGCATTTAATGCAAGTATTTTTGTTTTACTGTTAATACCTGTAATGACCTGGGTTATCCCGAATATTTCCTTCGTCTCTTCTCCAAGCCTGTTGATAATGCTTTTACATTCCTCCGTACTATTCTGAATATGCTCCATACTGTCCACTGCAGAATCCATACGGCTTTGGTTCTCCCTCGTATTTTTAGTAACCATCTCTGCCAATTCAGCAACCTTATCATTATGACTACCAAGATTCTCCAGCTGTTCCGTCATCTCCTGAATCATCTTATGCATTTTTTCAATCTCCTGGGTATTATCCGACGAGCCCTGCAGCATAATCTGTGTCTCATCTGCAATCTGTTCATTGGATTTTATTGATTCATTTGTAATTGCAGACAGGGTTGTTACCATATCTAAAAGTCTTTCTACTGTGTGTGCTGTCCTTTCACGCACCCGCTTCATCTGATTCAGCATCTGCTCCTGTTCCTCTGCTCCCATCAGACTTGAAAGCATATTTGCAGTCCGTGAGCTGAGCATCGTAAAAATACCTGCCAGCGCAATAATTACAAGTGTCCTTGGTATAATTCCGAAAATCACAACCTTTTCTATCGAATCAAAATTATCATCCTGAAGTGTCTGTAATACAAACGCAAGATACTGTCCTGCGGAAACCCCTGCCACAGTTAACACTGTAGCTAAAATATTAAGGCTTTTTGAAAAATACAGACTGGCAATCGCAATCGGGTAAATATATAGCGCAACTACATGATATGTAAGCGTGGTACTTAGCAGGGTAATAAATATTACTGCCCCGATCACATTCAAATACTTAATATAGCTGCCCTGCTTTTTCATTATATTAACAAACAGGCTCGGCATCAATAACATAGCGCTTCCACTAAAATATGAAATTGTCATAGTATCCATAGACACCTTGAAGATTCCTATAATATCCATAATATAGATCAATGTAAACACAACAAAGGATATCCGCATTACCTGTGCAACCACTTTATTGGCTGTCTTTTCATTTTCATGTAAAAAATTATTGTTCTTTATTGCCATTCTGCATTCCCCCTCTAAATAACCCCGGCATTCCTTTGTATATGACCATGTCATCCTGTGCCGGGTGAATTCTTATCCTGCTCAGCATACCTTCTTCAATTCTTGACCTGATAAAGTTCAAAAAACTGTCGGACGTGCCGTCTGATCAGTTCCATTACTTCAGCTTCACGCTCCGGCTCCCGGTCACAGAGATTAATCCAGACAGAAATCGGCAGGCAAAGCTGTGCAGACATAATTTCTGTGTCATTATCCTTCAATATACCCTGACGCACCAAAAACCTCATGAGCCCCATAAAATATTTCACGACATCCTCATAATTATGCTTAGTCTGCAGTGTCCTCAGCTCCTGGTTTCTGAACTGCTCAATAGTCAACAGCTTCCTTGACCTGCAGATAAGCGGGTCGTGGACAATATAACCGATCTGCCCCAGGATCATCCGGATGGCAGTTTCAGCACACAGAGCTGTCTTATCTTTCGTAAAACCAGGATCATCCCAATCCGCATTTGCAAAAATTGAATGTCTGTCATACTGCTCCATCACATATTCCACAAGGGCATCCAGTATCTCATGCTTGCCGGCATAATGACTGTAAAGAGAAGCCTTGCGGATTCCCACCGCACCTGCAATCTGTGAGATAGATGTCGCCTCATATCCCCACACAGAGAACAGATCCAATGCTGCCTCCAGAATTTTCTGCTTCGTATTACCCTTTTCCATCCACCTTTTTTCTCCTGCTTTTTATATACTCTTTTACAGTATAACTACCTATCGTTAGGTTGTCAACAAGCTTTTTTATCTCATGATCCAGATTACATATGACAACAGATGCCCTGTCCTGATCCACAATGCTCTTATAAAAGACTGCATAGTCCTAAATATTATTTACAGCGCTTTCTTTCCGGTTATCCAAACATATCACCCCAATTCCATTTATTTGTTTATATAATTATAGTACATTATAATAATGGATTTTTCAATTAATTATATTTCTGCAGCCTTAAGCTTTGACAATGGCAAAAGGAGTCTCAACATCCGGCTTTTACCCTTTTAATTATCAATAAATACACCATCAACGTCTCAAAACACAACAAAATCGTGCAATAAATTGTAATCAGATATATATTTACTAAATACCGGTCACTTACATAAATTGCAAACAAAATAACCATTACTATACTGATTATACGTGCCAGGATCTTAGAAATAAAATAAATGTTTCTATACTTATCCCTGCAGATATGATAGTTCCCCATATCGACCAATTGTTTTTCCGGAACCATTGTTCCATGTAATCACGGTGATGCCATTGCTTAATATCTTAAGTTTTGTCTTATTTATCAGTACCGTATTCCTGAAAATCATTCCTCCATTAAGTGATGGTTACAAAAAAGAGAGGACAATACCCCTGATTAAACCGCAAGGGTACTTCCTCTCCTTTTGCTTATCATTAATCCAATGCCTTAAGCTCTTTCTCTGCTTTGGTCAACTTATCAATATTAGTCACATACTTTTTCTGATTGTATGACAACTCATTGTAACACTTTCTTGTTCGTTTTAAAAACTTAGCAAGGAATGTCTTTCTCTCTTTTTTAACCTCTCCGATTCTGTCAATTGCATCAACTGCAAACTGTGCAATCTCCTTGTCATCCTGGGTTGTTATCGAAGTTGATTCCGTTCCTGCAAGATAATAACATATTACAGGTGTATTTTTTTCTATCTCATCATATATCCTGGCAGCTACATTGAACGGAAGGTTGATGCATCCATGGGAACCACCGCTTTTATATATGTTAGAGCCAAACTTCTTGCGCCATGTTGCATCATGCATGCCAATGCTTCCATTAAATGGCATCCAGTATGATACCGGTGTCTCATAATCTGCCCCAACAAGCGTAGCATCACGCTCCTTGTACGTTATGCCAAATACTCCGCCGGGTGTCTTTCTGTCCTTAGTATCCTTACCTGATACAAAATCAGACTCCAGGACAACTTTACCATCCTTATATAAAAACAGATGCTGGGCCGTCAGATTAATCTCAACATAAGTATCTCCGTAATCATCCTTTCCATATTTTTCGGCCTTCTGGAAATAAACAGGCTCCCTGTCGGCTACTGTACCTTTTTTTATCAGCTCTTTAAGCTCTGATACTTCCTTTTCCCTGTTCATCCACCATCCATAATCACCGCCATTAATTACAACGTCCTTCTTATAAGAGGTTTTAAATGTCCTGGTGCGGAATATCGTATCATATTTTGAACCAAGCCCCCTGACAAACTCCCTGATCTTCTCTTCATCAAGACTAACTTTACCATTCTTCTTAATATCCATCCACTTATAAATCGTGTCACCATCAAGTACAACTGTATCATCACCAAATGTATATGTAAGTCTGGTGTCAGTATACTTATTCAGGCGTTTTTCCTGCTTAACAAGCTTCTTATCATCTGAATACACCTGCGGGTCAATGTAACATCCTGCCTTATCAGCATCAAGCTCACTCTGTACATTTGTCAGTGCATCCTTAACTGCTGCCTCGAACTTCTCCATATCAAGCTTGCTTCCAATAACCTCCCCTACAATTTTAAAGCCCACACCGGACTCATAATCACTGATATACGCATCAACCGGCTCAGCCATATTTTCTTCACTGGTCATCTTCATGGAAGTAATCTTATCAGCTAACATGTCAGCATCATATACAACATCAAACTTCTCATCAATTGTATTCTTACGAAACAGATGTGCAGGCCATGCAAACGGATTCTGTGCGTCAATAAGCTTTGTGCCAAATCCATCAAGAACATACTTCAGCTTAATATCATCTCTGTTAATAACCTCGCTTGCACCATCCCGTCCGGTAATTGCCAGCTTATAATCAGCTAACAGACCATCAAGCTCCTCCTCAGCTCCATCTGCCGACTTTCCTGACAGCTTCACATCGTCAAACCTCGTTCCCGGGAATATATGACAATTAAAATAAGCTACCATACACAAATATATTAACAACAGTCCTCCCACAACTGATGCTGCTGCAATAACTATCTTCTTCCGTACTTTACTTAAGTCCTTAATACTCATCATGCCGTCCTCCAAACATAATTGCATATATTGTAATCCATATCATTTAAAAAATCAACGGCTAAGGCGCTTCTATTTTCTGGACTTTCCTAAAACATTCAGGTCGTATAGTTCCGGAGCTGTCACACACATTTTATCATAACAACAAACAGGCTGTAAGCAAAATCCAGAAAAACTTTCTGTCCTTTGTTTACAGCCTGCAGCTAAAGCGACCCAAAGGGGGCTCGAACCCCTGACCTCCGCCGTGACAGGGCGGCGCTCTAACCAACTGAGCCACTGGGCCGTATTAAATTAAGTGGACCATCAGGGACTTGAACCCCGGACCGACCGGTTATGAGCCGGTTGCTCTAACCAACTGAGCTAATGGTCCATAAGAGCCGACAAACGGACTTGAACCGTTAACCTGCTGATTACAAATCAGCTGCTCTGCCAATTGAGCCATGTCGGCATTAAGTCGCACAACTCACGACAAAAAATATGTTATCATATCTTTTCATGAATTTCAAGTAGTTTTTTAAATTTTTTTGTTGTCTATATTTTGTCAATAGTTTTGTGACAAGTTTTTTATTCTTTTTTATGCCAATTTCTGCAACTCTTCATCAAACAATTCTTAGGTAATTCCTTGTTTGTAAGTTTCAAAAAAATTTCATTATCAATATATCATCTATAAAGTGTTCTAACGCTTATTGTTTCTTTATCGAATTATATATGATAACCAGTATTTCCCTACTTCGCGCCATATTAAAATTTGTGCAAAACAACTCTATCCCATTATCTGTTTGCAACACAACAGTACCCTTTGGAAATTCTTTTCCGTGTATAAGATATTGTCCACCCAACGTATGATAAATTCTAATAAATACCACCTCTTATATGTTATATATTACCATAATTTTATTTATATCAGGTCATTTCATCAGCACTTTATACAATACTGCTTTATCATACTTTATCCTACTTTTCAATATTAAGTGTGACTTAGTGGTATGTTATCCACAAGGTAGGTGATTGAATGAAACCATTAAAAAATAAAGTAAGTATTACCCTTAATGAAGATATTGTTGAGCGAATAAAACAACTGGCAGAGGATGATGATAGGTCATTCAGTCAGTATATAAATATGGTATTAAAGGAACATTTGAATACACTTAAAAAAACTTCCGATAAATAGGAAAAAGGCACCACTACTTATCCCCCATAAGTAATGATGTCTTTTCTACTTTTCCAACTCTTTTTCCATAATTACTCTGATTGCTGTAATATCTGTAAAAGTGAGTTTTATTCCACGATTATGCATAGCCAGCAATTCATTCAAATTTTCAACAAGCAGCTTATCCAGCTTTTTATGTATTGTTACTGGCTGTTCCTGAATCGTATGTATATGGTCAAAATATTTTTCAATAACAGGGAACGCATTCTGTATCAGAAAAGCATTTTCTTTTCCTGCAAATAAGCCAATTACAATTGTATTGCATTTACCATATCGTTTCTTTTTCCTCTCAATGATTCCCTTATACTTATCTGCTTGTGAACTAATCGGTATCATCCAATATATTTTTGGATTCTTTTTATCCTGAATCGCATAGTAATGTGGTCGATAATTTCCTTGTTCCTTATTGCTCATCAAATATTTATCCTGAACCAAGTCAAAAAATTCATCCTTGATATGATAAGAATATCCCTGCCGTATCTCCATAAACAACCTTTCCTCTGTGATAAAATTCCCCATCAGCATTCACTGATGGGGAACATTTACAAACTATACTATTTTTATCCCACCTGTATAGCAAGTGGCTTCATTTACGAACTGAATTATTTATATCCCGCGCCATCAGCAAGCGGCAAACATTTACTTCTAACTTTAGTATATACAGTATCTTTGAAATAATCAACCTGTTTTTTCAAGTTTAGAAATATTTTTTACTGTATCATGGCTCACCATTTGTCGTAACTCTGTTGTAAAATACAGATATCAGCCGCCTAAATCGCTTGAAAATGCCCTATTTTCGGCATTTTACTTATCTAATGACTTCATTGTCGGGAGCTTTTTCGCTCCTGCTGTAAAAGTCTGTAAGATGATTTGTATTTCTTTAAATCATTACAACAATTTCTGTACTAATATGTACTAAAATAGTCAAATTAAAACCATTAATTAGTCATATATTAGTCATATTAAATTTTTTTGTCAATTGCCTAGCCCTCAAATCAGAGGACTCTTTTCTATATTATATTGTTGTTTCTAAAACACATCCATGTTCTTGGCAAGTTTCTCCAAAGCCTCTCTAGTATAACGATTTCTTAATAACCGGACTTTTTACGCTGAATATAAAAGGAATGAATACGAATTTTCGAAAAAATCGTATGAGTAATGCTAGGATCCAGCAAGTAGTTACGCTACTTTATACACATAAAGATATGGTAGAAAGTGAAGGAAT
>CAKSBI010000007.1 GCA_934437985.1 uncultured Lachnospiraceae bacterium | reverse complement strand
TGAAAAAATGGAAACAACTTACTTAAAGGAGTTGTAATTGATAAAAAAATACCTGAATGCGTTAAGGAAATTGGAGATGGTGCATTTAGTGCTACATGCTTTGTTGTCGAAAACCCTTGTCATCGCATTGTCATATATACAAACGCATTCGGGATGCACCGGCTTTATAGCCGGATGCGGTCATGCCGGTCTGCTTCTTGAATTGCCTGCAGAAATGCTCTGTATTCTGGTAGCCGCAAAGCTCGGCTATCTGATTTATGGAGTAGTTACTGTGGGCAATATAATCTTTGGCAAGTTCAATGCGGTTTCTGAAGACATCTTCCATGCAGGAGATACCAAAGGTCTTTTTATACATTACATGCAGGTAGCCCGTGCTTACATTTAACATGGCAGCCATTTCAGGCACAGTCCATGCATAGGCTGGATTATTGTTAATATTAAATCTTAACTTAACTAACTCTGAGTTTATTGAAGGCTTGTCCTTATTAGTGCTTTCAGAAAGTTTGTTATACAGCAGATGAAAGAGCAGATTCAGATTTTGTTCTTTATATTCATTTTCAAAACAGTTTTCAGCAGCAATAATATGCATAATGTGGTCGATGATAACAGGGTGTTCTACTGCAAATGGAATGCAGGTTGGAACAGAACTTGTGGTAATGAACTTTTCGGTTGTGAAAAATGATACCCAGTTGTTGCCATATTCTATTCCATCGCATGCACGGTAACAACCTGATGAATCAGGCGGGTATATGATTACTTGGTCTTTTTCATATCTTAACCATTTACCGTTGATTAAAAATTCCGCAGGGGTGAGGGTATTGATAATAAGCCAGTCGGTCTGCCCTTCCGGTCTTTGGTATATAAAGTCGGCCGGATGAAATGACTGGTGTCCGGCGTACTGGGTTTTAATCATGACTGTTGTCCTCCTCAAAATAAGAATATAAGAATCCGTCAATTATAATGTTGCAATCAATCATTGCAATGAGATTATTATTGCATATATAATAATAATATGTCAATTTATATTGAATTAATATTTTTGGACAGGGGAGGTTACAATATGAGACATAAGTTAATTAAAAAAGTAATTACGATGGTATCTGCTACTGCCGTCACTGCTGCTTCGATAACGGTTATGCCTTCTGTAGTTAAGGCAGAGAATCCGGTTGTTCAGACAATGTATACTGCAGATCCGGCACCTCTTGTTGTAGGAGACACTATGTATGTATATACAACAAGGGATGATCTCAGGGAGTCATGTATTGATGACTGGAGTTATATGAATGAGTGGCGCTGTTTTGCTACTAAAGATATGATCAATTACACTGATATGGGAATGATCGCGCATGCAATGACATTTGACCCGCAGGATAAGAATAATGAAAACTGGAGGGCATGGGCATCCCAGACATTTGAAATGCCAATTAAAGATGAGGATGGTAACTGGGTTAAAAAGTATTTCTTATGTGCACCATTTAATGGCACTAAGATAGATCTTGCGGTTGCGGATAATCCATGGGGACCATTCGAGGATTACACTCCGGGTAAGTATCTCATTGATGGCGGCTGGGGAGGCGGTAACATTGACCCGACCATATACATAGAAGATCATGGTAATCCTGATGATTACGAGAATTATGACGTATATCTTTACTGGGGTAATCCTTATTTAAGATATTGTAAGCTGACCAATGACCTTAAGGATGTGGATCCTGATACCAACGGAGATGGTGTGATTGATGAAGTGGAAGCAGTACCGGATCCGAGATTTGACAGGCAGGATAATACAATAATGGGTGAGTACAAGAACGGACTACACAGCTTCAATACTTTGGGTGAAGGTGCTTATGAAGCATTTGGTGAGCCTACCAAGAAGGATGCGATCACCAAGGATAATCAGGATAAGTATAAGTACCCGGCGGAATCAGCTGATAAGATAACAGAAGAACGTTCATGCTTTGAGGAAGGCCCATGGGTATACAAGCATGATGACGGTAAGGAAGGTACTGATGATTATTTCCTTATATTTGTAGGCGGACGTCTTCCTGAGACATGTGAGTATTCAACTGCGCCAACACCACTTGGACCGTGGACATACAGAGGAACATTATTTGACAGAAAGTATAACTTCTCATGTATTCATCCCGGTGTGGCAGAGCTTAATGGACACAGTTATCTGTTCTACCTTAACAATCTTCTTATAGGTGGGGATGGTTCTAACAGAAATATTTGTGTAAAAGAATTCACCTATGATGAGAATAACCTTATTGTAAGGGAGACAGATGAAGATGCTTCTGCAATGTTGAATATGGGTATTGAAGAGACTGACCCTGCAGGTAAGTCATTTGTAAAGGGCAAGTCATATTTTAGTGTTGACCCGATTGGAACACTTAATCCATATGAGCTTAATCAGGCGGAGACAATATGCTGGGAATCTAACCTTAAGGGTGCTGAGGGCGGCTACAATGGAACTCCGGTAGGAGTTAAGACAAAAGATAAGCAGATATGTACAGATATTGATGAAGTTACGGGAAAACAGGCATTCTGGAAGTCCGCGGCAAAGTATGGTGTTGTTGTAACAGATATCGATAACGAAGATTTTATCAGAGTACGTAACATTGACTTTGGGAATGAAGGACCAATTGGATTTAAGGCAAGCGTTGCCTGTGGTAAGGGAACAGAATTACCGGATCCATACCTTGACTGGAATGGGAAAGAATTCATTAATGCTAAGACGGGTGTTAAGAAGGAATACAATCCTGATGCAGATACAGCCGGAGGCTCAATTGAGATCTGGATTGATTATGACAATGATGATGCTAAAAAGCTCATTGGTACAGTTAATGTAACTAATACGGGTGGAACTAACGTATATGAAGAAAAGAAGATTGATATAACTGAGAAAGTTACCGGAGTTCATGACATGACATTTATCTTCAGGGGAGATGATGATGTTAAGTTGTTTAACTTTGATACATGGCAGTTTGTGGCAAAAGAGACGCCGGTAACACCTTCTGATACTTCATCTGCAGCACCTGCCACACCTGCAGCTGCTACACCATCAGCGGGGATTCCGGCAGCACAGCCTACAGCTACACCTACACCTGCTCCGTCGGAAAAAGCAGTAAAGGCAGTTAAGCCTGCGGCTCCTAAGATTAAGAGAGTCAAAGCGTCAGGTAAGAAGATAAAGGTTACACTTAGTAAAGTAAAAAAAGCAAAAGGATATCAGATAGCTGTTGCAACAAAGAAAAATGGAAAGTATAAGGTTATTGTTAAACTTAAAGCGCCGAAGCTGAATGGAGTAATCAAAGGCCTTAAGAACAATAAAAAATATTACATTAAAGCGCGTGCATACACCATTATAGGCGGAAAGAAAGTTTATGGTAAGTATTCTAAGGTCAGGGCTGTGCGTCTCTCATAATATGTATAAAAAGTGAGAAGTAATATGACCGGCAGCATGTTTCAGGTTTGTAACAGATGACAAATTTTATGGTTAATATGCTGGATGTGCAAAAAAACACTTGACATATCATAAAACTATATATTATAATTTCAATTGCGTTGTTGCCGAAGACAGCAGGTACAATTATGTGTATGTGATAATTGTTCAAAGCTATGAGCCGCCTGCCGAGGAAAGACGAGACTTTGATTTTTCGGATTCTTTCTGTGTTTTCGCAGAAAGAATCTTTTTTTGCAACAAGGCAAAAAAATATAGGAGGTATACGCAAAATGGCAAAGGTAGAACTTAAGAAGCCTATTGTTGATGAGATTAAGCAGTATGCTGAGAATGCAGCTTCTGCAGTTCTTGTTGACTACAGAGGACTTACAGTTGAACAGGATACAGTTCTTCGTAAGAATCTTCGTGAAGCCGGAGTTGTATACAAGGTATACAAGAACACAATGCTTCACCTTGCATTTGATGGAACTGACTTTGCACAGCTTGATCCACACCTTGAGGGACCTACAGCAGTTGCTTTCGGCATGGAAGATGCAACAGCACCGGCCAGGATTATTAAGGAGTTCGCTAAAGATGCTCCTGCACTTGAGTTCAAGGGTGGAGTTGTTGAGGGCACATACTATGATGCCCAGGGAATGATGACAATCGCAGATATCCCATCAAGAGAAGCTCTTATATCAAAGCTTCTTGGAAGCCTGCAGTCACCTATATCCAATCTTGCTCGTGTGCTTAAGCAGATTGCTGAAAAAGGCGACGGTGCAGCAGCAGAATAATTTAAACTAATTAATTAGAATATTAAAAACGGAGGTTATTTAAAATGACAACAGCAGAATTTATCGATGCTATCAAAGGCATGACTGTATTAGAGTTAAATGATTTAGTTAAGGCATGTGAAGAGGAATTTGGCGTTTCAGCAGCAGCTGGAGTTGTAGTTGCAGCAGCAGCTGATGCAGGAGCAGCAGCTGAGGAGAAGACAGACTTTGACGTAGAGCTTACAGATGTAGGACCAAACAAGGTTAAGGTTATCAAGGTTGTACGTGAGGCTACAGGTCTTGGACTTAAGGAAGCTAAAGAAGTTGTAGAGGCAGCTCCAAAGGTAATCAAGGAAGGTGCTTCTAAGGCTGAGGCTGATGAGATCAAAGCTAAGCTTGAGGCTGAGGGTGCTGTTTGTACACTTAAGTAATTTGACAGTTAAGTGTAATTATTGCGGACTTCATAAGGGTGTTGCCGGTGAATATATTTGCCGGCGATATCTTTTTTTTATATATAGGATATTTTGTTTTAATTGCTTTTATATGGAAAGTAGTGTACAATAAGATGTATAATGTATTATGGAAGAAGGGAATAAGGAGGGTTTACAATATGAAAAAAATTATGTTGAAGAAGCCGAAGCGGGTTAGGAAGGATAACCTGACTATGAAAGATGACTTGTCTAAGAAGAGGGAGGCAATTAAGAAAAAGGTTCAGCTTAAGTTAATCCAGACGAATATCAACACTAAGAAAAAGGGACTTAGCTTTATGTCTAAAATTCTTTGTGTAATACTGGTGCCGCTTTTATTAATATCAACTGTGGCTACATTGTTTGCATCGGAATCGCTTGAATCGTCGCTTGGGGGAAGCGCAAGGGATGGTCTGGAATCTATAGCAAAATGCGTTGCCGCTGGATATAACACGGCAGATGAAAGTAATTATTATATAAGCAATACGGATCATCTGTTTAAGGGTATGTATGATGTTACCGGACGTGAGGATGTTATTGACAGCTATGCAGAGGATGATGATGTTGATATATCTATATATTACGGTAACCAGTGTATGGCAACGTCATTTATTAACCCGGAGACAGGAGAGAGACGTCTGTATGAGGAGGCTCCTGCGGATATTGTAAAGCATGTTATAGAAGACAAGCAGGTATATAACGAAGACAATGTACATATGAACGGTAATGTTTACAGTGTCGTATATATACCGATAGTTGAGAAGGAAAAGGCTGTCGGAATGGTTATGGCAGCAAGGTTCCAGGATACCGTGTTTGGACGTCTGAATTCTGCAAAGGCAGGACTTATTACAGCAGAAACTATTGTGCTGGTTATAGTTGCGATTGCAGCATATTTCTTTGCCCGTGCATTTGCAAAGGGAATCGTTATCGCTGAGGATTCGATTAAAACTATGGCATCAGGTGACCTTACTGTAGAGATTGATCCTAAGCTGCTGAGGCGTGCTGATGAGATCGGTAATATGCTTGGAGAGCTTGACGGACTTAAGAACAGGCTTGTAGAGGTAATATCGGGTGTAGTAAAGTCAGCGGATGATATATATGGAGCCAGTGAAGAGGTTGGTACTATGTCCGGTCAGACAGGTAATGCGATGAACGAAATCAGCAAGGCTGTTGAAGATATATCGAATGGTGCACTTGGCCAGGCAGATGAAGTAGAGGCAGCTAATACGTCTGTACTTACTATGGGTGGACAGGTTGATGATATATCACGTGGTGTTATCCAGCTTGATGAAAGTGCCAACAACATGAAGAAGGCCAGTGACAAGGCAATTGCGATAATGGATGAGCTTGCAGCTACAACAGAGAGGACAACACGGGCAATTGGTAATATTGGTAAGCAGGTTAATCTTACCAATAAGTCTGTTGAAGAGATTAAGAATGCTGTTGCAATGATTACGGAGATTGCAAGCCAGACTAATCTCCTTTCACTTAATGCGGCAATAGAGGCTGCAAGGGCAGGTGAAGCAGGAAGAGGCTTTGCAGTTGTTGCATCAGAGATCCAGAAGCTGTCAGACCAGTCTAATAAGTCTGCGATTGCAATTGGGGAGATTATTTCTGAGCTTGGACGCAATTCAGAAGACACAGTTAAAGAGATGAAGATAGTTGAAGATATTGCAAAGGCACAGCAGGAGAAGCTTGTCCAGACTAAGGAGAAGTTTGCTGATGTTGATGCAGAGATTGATACTTCAAGAAAAGAGACTCAGAATATTAAGGAATGTACGGATGTATGTGACGAATCTAAGGTAAGGATTGTTGATGTAATGTCTAATCTGTCGGCATTGTCTGAAGAAAATGCTGCTTCGACCGAAGAGACGACCGCATCAATCCAGGAGATTAACGCTAACATTAATGTGCTTGCAACTAACGCAGAGAAGCTTAATGGTCTTGCAGGGGAGCTTGTTGAGGCAGTTAAGTATTTCAAATTATAACATATGTATGAAAATGTGTATCCACTATCAGGCTGCTGTCATATACGGCAGCCTGTACTATGTTGCGCTGAACCATAGGGCATAATGTCTTTATGAAATGATATTTTTGCCGGAAAGAAGGATAATATATAATGAGATTAATATTTATAAGACATGCAGAACCGGACTACAGTATAGACTCCCTTACTGAAAAGGGCTGGAGAGAAGCAAAGCTTCTTGCAGAACGTGTAAGCAGGTGGGATGTTAAGCAGTTTTATGTGTCACCGCTTGGAAGAGCACGGGATACAGCTTCCTGTACTTTGAAGCTGATGGACAGGGAGGCAGTAATGTATCCCTGGTTACGTGAATTTGAGGGACATGTAACGAATACCGTTACAGGATATGACCATATATGCTGGGATCTGATGCCGGATCACTGGACTGCAGATGAGGGAATGTATGACCGTAATAACTGGGCCGGGTCTGATATTATGCGGACAAGCACTAATGACGTATCAGAGGAATGCCGTAAGGTATATGATGGCATTGATAATATTATGGCAGAGCATGGATATGAGAGATATGGGGCATATTATAAGGTTAAGGAACACAATGATGACACAATTGTAATATTTTGCCATTTTGGCGTATCTATGGTTATGCTGTCAAGGATACTTGGAGTTTCGGCACCGGTATTATTGCAGGGGTGCTTTATGGCACCTTCGTCAATTACCGTGCTTAATTCAGAAGAGAGAGTAGATGACCTTGCATATTTCAGATGTCAGGTAATTGGTGATACATCACATCTGTATATGGCAGGTGAACCCGTTTCATCTTCGGGATATTTTGCTGAAGCATTCAGTTTGTAGGGATAATTATAGAAACAGGTGTAGTAAAGGTGAAGAATGGGAAGATAATTACGGATTTTACTGAAGGCAATGTTGTGAAACAGATGATTAAGTTTGCAATACCATTCATGTTGTCTAACATGATGCAGGTATTTTACTCACTGACTGATATGGCAGTTGTGGGACATTTTGTTGGTCCGGAGGGGCTGTCGGCGGTTTCAATTGCAAGTCAGATATTTACGTTCATGACAATGCTGTGCATAGGCTTTTCAACCGGGGGTCAGGTAAGCATATCGCATAAGATTGGACAGGGAAAAAATTGTGAACTTAACCATACAATAGGAACGTTGTTTACAATTCTTGGTTGTATAGCACTTATTATGACATGTGTGGGACTTGCTATGGCAAAGCCGGTGCTTAAGCTGCTTAATACACCTTCGGAGTCGGAGAGTATGGCATTTTCCTATGTTGTAGTGTGCAGTCTGGGAATCATATTTACATATGGATATAATATGCTTTCCGCTGTTCTAAGGGGAATGGGGGATTCAAAGCACCCATTTGTGCTTATTGTGGCAGCATCAGTAATTAATATTGTGTTTGACCTGCTGTTTGTGGGCGTTTTTGGTTTTGGTGTTGCGGGTGCGGCGGTTGCTACGATTATGGGACAGGCATTTTCATTTATCGGGGCTGTAATTTTTCTTAAACGCAATAAAGAGGATTTTGGGTTTGATTTCAAACTGTCGAGCTTCAGGATACATAGCGAATCACTTAAGGAGCTGTTCAGGCTTGGCATACCCTTTGCATTGCAGAGTTGTGCAATCAACATATCCATGATGTTTGTAAATAGTCTTGTCAATAGCGTTGGAGTATACGCATCAGCAACATTTGGTGTCGGACTTAAGGTAGATGACCTGGTCAATAAGTTTACACAGGGTATTACGTTTGCGGCATCGTCGATGGTCGGGCAAAACTATGGGGCAGGCAATTATAAGAGGGTGCGCAAGGTAGTGTTCAGTGCGTGGGGGATAAGTATCGTGTGCTACGTGACATATGTAATACTTTATTTTGCCCGCGCAGAAATGATGTTTGGCTTATTTACGGATGATATAAATGTTATAAATCTTGCAAGGGTATATGTTAATGCTATTGTATGGAATTACCCTGCAATGGTTATAATGCGTGGTAGTAATGGATTTATTCAGGGAATAGGAAATGCAAGACTTAGCCTTATATTTGCAATACTGGATGGATTTGTGTTCAGGATTGTATTCAGTTATGTATTTGGAATTGTGTTGGATCTTGGATTGTATGGGTTCTTCCTTGGATATGGACTTGCAACTTATGGAACTGCAATTCCGGGGGCTGTGTATTTTTTCTCTGGAATATGGAAGAAGTTGAGATAAACCGGGAGGATTGTGATACATGTATAGTTTTAGGTCAAGAGTCAGGTATAGTGAATGTGATAAGACAGGAAAGCTTACTGAGGCAGCATTGTTAGATTATCTGCAGGATTGTGCAATATTTCATACGGAGGATACAGGGTATGGCGTCAGATATATGGAAAATAATGGTACGGCGTGGCTGCTGGCCTCATGGCAGCTTGATATTAGTGAGCTTCCGGCATTTGGAGATAATATTGTTGTTGAAACACTTCCATACCAATTTAGGGGCTTTGTGGGATGCAGATGTTTTATTGTAAGAAATGCTGATAAAGATATTGAATATGCAAGGGCAAATTCGGTGTGGACATATATTAACATGGGAACACTCAGACCGGAGCGTGTGGATGATGCAATGATAATGGCATATGGAATTGATGATAAGATAGATATGGAATATTGTTCTAAGAAGCTTCGGGCACCCAGGGATATGGAGTGTATAACACTGGAAACGGTTACTATAACGGAAAGCCATATTGATACTAATAACCATGTTAATAATGGCAGGTATGTTCATATGGCAGCAGGGTATATTCCGGCTATAATGGGCAGTGCAGGACCGGTAAGCAGAATCCGGGCAGAATATAAAAAGCAGGTTTACCTGGGTGACGTGCTTATCCCTAAGATATATAAGTACAGTGACCGGATGCTTGTTGTGTATGAGGATGAAGATGAAAAGGTATGCACTAATATAGAGTTTTCATTTGCAGCCTGTACAGGGTCGGTGGAAGACTGAACAGCCATTTGTTTTAGTGCTGCTTAAGTGACCTGACAGTGTCTGATGGTTTGTAGTTATCAGTACCAAAAAGGTATTGGTGTAATTCCGTGACATTGGATACGTAAGTATTGCATACAATAACATCTGCACCATTGATTTTCTTTGGAGTGCAGTTAAATGGGAAGCCGGTTTGTTCCTCTATATCATAGAACGGCAGATAGAGGGACAGGCGGGCAAATTCCATGCCATCAAGACTTGTGTATGTCTGGGGGAGAACTGCATTAGCAGCTTTTGTAAGCTTAACAGGGCCGGAGTGTTTTGCTTTGTCAAGAATTGCGTTGATAACGGTCCTCTGTCTGTTGGTACGTCTGAAATCACCGCCTTTTGTATAGCGGACGCGTGAATACCCGGTTGCCTGCACACCGGTAAGCAGCTGTTCGCCGGGAGCTTCAATTTCAGACCATTCTTTTTTGTTGATATTAGCAACATCTTTTGCGTATCTGTTGACATATTTTAACTCATCTTTTTTTATCCTGATAGTTACGCCGCCAAGGGCATCAATAACGTCTGTAAGACCACTGAAGTTAATTGTTATAAAATCGGTGATATTCATATCAAAGTTACGGTTGATTGTCTCTATTGCAAGCTTGGGACCGCCATATGCGTATGCATGGTTTAGCTTTGTGTAGCCATGCTTTGGAATATATACGAATGTGTCACGGTATATGGATACAAGTTTTACATCATGCGTTTTATTGTTGATGCTTGCAATGATGATTGAATCACTCCTTGTCTTTTTAGTAAGCTCATTTTCTCTTGAGTCTACGCCAAAAAGGGCAATATTAGTGTAGCCGGACATATTATCATCATTAACATCATTCATGTATATGTCGCTGTCCTTCCAGGTGATACGTTTCATTTTGCCGGACATATAAACAATAGCAGCAATGAATAATGCTGCTATGATTAGTATTATCTCTATGAATAGTATTGACCTGGTGCGTCGGGTACGTTTTGGTGCTGTCATGTATCATACCTCCAATACTGATGTGGATAATTAGTAAGCGTTCTTATTAATAAAACCCTTAAATAATGTTAGAAACAGAATCTTAAAATCAAGGCTGAGGGTCCAGTTTTCTATATAATATATATCACATTCGATTCTCATCTCAATGGATGTGTCACCCCTGTAGCCATTAATCTGTGCCCATCCTGTTATACCGGGGCGGACCTGATGCTTTATCATATACCGTGGAATATTTTCTTTAAACTTTTCAACGTAGTAAGGTCTTTCGGGGCGGGGGCCGACAAGGCTCATATCCCCTTTAAGGACATTGAAAAATTGTGGAAGTTCATCAAGACTGGTACTGCGGATAAATCTTCCGACAGGTGTTACACGCGGGTCATGCTCGGTTGTCCAGGCTTTCTTTTCTTCCGCTTCGTTTTGGACACGCATGGAACGGAACTTGTACATATTGAATTCCCTGTTATGGAGCCCTACCCTTTTTTGCCTGAATATAAGAGGACCCTTTGACGTGAACTTAACAAGGGCTGCGACAAACAGCATTGGAATTGCAAATATTATAATGCATACAATAGAACCGAATATATCCATGGCTCTTTTGAGTATGCGGTTGACCGGACTGCTAAGAGGAACATTGCGTACATGTATTACAGGAAGCCCGTCAAGATCCTCGGTATAGGGAATTGTTGGAATGATGTTATTATAATCAGGAACGAACTTGGTGTGGACACCGCTTTTTTCCGTTATAACAACAATACCCTCAAGCTTGCTGTATTCTTCAATGTTAAGTGTGATAACAATCTCATCATACTGGTTTGTCTCAAGGAGTGCAGGAAGGTCGGCAATTGACCCGATAATCTCTACCCCTCTGTAGCTTGTCCCGGGAGTTGTGTTATCATCCAGGACTCCGTGGATATAATATCCCCAGTCAGGATGTGCAAGAAGTCTGTTGATGTAGCTCTCAGCTGCACGTCCGTACCCGACAAGCAGTACGTGCTTAAGGTTCTTGCCGCTTCTGCGCATTCTTTTCAGTATTTTTGATACAATATGTCTGAACAGAAAATCAAATATTATATTTGAAATAAAGAATATGGCAAGGAACAGACGTGCATAATAAGTAAAGTTCATAAAATATAATAACGTGGTGCAATATAACAGGCCAACGGCATTTGCTTTGATGAGTGACCATATTTCGACACGCCTGCTTCGTGTTCTTTTTGGATCATAAAGATGGAATATATAATAAGAAACTATATAAAATGGAACAAGGTATACAAGCATCTCCATATATTCCCTGATGTCAAGATACCGTCCGCGTGGGTGCTCAATAATATCCATAAGAAGAAGCGGACTGTGTTCCACATCAAAACGTAAGAAATAAGCCAGTAAAAAAGAACCGACCATTATAAGCGCATCTATAATAAGATGAATTATATTAAGTAAACGCTGGTTTTCCTTAATCATAGAAAATCATCCTTTCAACATATATATATATTATGTACAATTTACTCAATTTACATGATAACCGATTACTAAGAATTTCACAATATAAACTTTTCATATTCACAAAGTGAACACAAATCGTATCTATAATTGGTCACATCAAAGGGAGAAAAGATAAGGAGTGAGGATTTATGGATAATGAACACAAGAATGAGTTTGGTGAACCGGTTCAGAATGATCAGGTAAATGGAAGTGATTATGGCTTTGAAAATAATGACAGTAATGTAAATAACGACAACTGTGGTAATAACAGCTATGGTAATAACAGCTATGGTAATAACAGCTATGGTAACAGCAATAATGGCTATGGTAACAGTAATGACAGCTACGGAAGCAGCAATAACAGCCAGGGTAACAGTAACGACAGCTACGGAAGCAGCAATAACAGCCAGGGTAACAGTAACGACAGTTACGGAAGCAGCAATAATGGCTATGGTAACAGTAATGAAAGCTACGGAGGCAGTAATAACGGCTACGGATACAACAATGCCGGCTATGGAAATGGCAATAATATGTATGGAAACGGCAATAATAACTATGGTAACAACCATAACAGGAACGGCAGAAAAACT
Source organism: uncultured Lachnospiraceae bacterium (assembly GCA_934437985.1). GTDB lineage: Bacteria > Bacillota > Clostridia > Lachnospirales > Lachnospiraceae > V9D3004. Next base: position 58,157 of record CAKSBI010000007.1, on the reverse strand, counting down.
TCTAAGATTGTAGCAATCGTATGTGGTGCAGTTGCTGTACTTATAATGACGGCGGTGCTTGCGACCCTCATGACTAATGTTCTGGCCGGTATTGACAAGAAGGTAGATGAAAATGAGATTGCATGGAATGATTCAGATTCCGGATCAGATAACAAGGACAAGAACAGTTCAGATGATGCAGTAGCAACAACAGAGCCTGTTACAGTTAACCAGGGAAGTTCACAGGCTACAGCAGTTAACGATGTATCGGGTATTGTTGATTCAGTAATGCCAAGTGTTGTATCTATTATAAGTACTACGTCGGTAAAGGGATATTCATTCTTCGGCCAGCAGTATGAGCAGGAAGTGAATGCAAGCGGAACCGGATTTATAGTTGGTAAGAACGATAAGGAATTACTTCTGGCTACTAACAACCATGTTGTTGAGAATTCCACGGCAATCCAGATTACGTTTAATGATGAAACAACTGCAGAGGCAGTTATAAAGGGTACTGATGCAGATGCAGACCTTGCAGTAGTTGCAGTCAAGCTGAGTGATATCAGTGATGATACATTAGGCAAGATTAAAGTTGCAGTGCTTGGTGACTCTGACGAGGTTAAGGTTGGCCAGATGGCAGTTGCAATTGGTAATGCCAAGGGCATGGGACAGTCTGTAACAGTTGGATATATAAGTGCAAAGGACAGAGAGCTTGAGATTGCTGATGAATCAACGGGCAAGACAATGAAGATGAAATACCTTCAGACAGATGCTGCCATCAATGGTGGTAACAGTGGCGGACCTCTTCTTGATGTATCAGGAAAGGTAGTAGGAATTAACAGTGCCAAGATAAGTGATACACAGATTGAAGGAATGTGCTATGCAATTCCGATATCAACGGCAATTCCGATTATCAATGAGCTTATGAACCGTGAGACATTGACAGCAGAAGAAAAAGGATATATGGGTGTATCATTATCAGACGTATCAAGTGAGGCTGTTGAAAAGTATGGAGTTCCGTCAGGTGCTTATGTAACAGAGGTAATGAAGGACAGCCCGGCAGAAAAAGCCGGTATTAAACAGGGCGATATTATAACTAAGATAAATGATACAGAGGTTGCTTCAAGCTCTGCGGCAACATCAAAGGTTGGAAGCTGCCGTGCAGGTTCCGAGATAACGCTGACAGTATACAGACAGAGTGCATCAGGCAAGGGATATGATGAGCAGCAGATAAAGGTTACACTTGCAACAGCAGAAGAAGCAGGAATTAATAGTGACAGTAATTCTTCATCTGATAATTCTAAGCGACAGGATGAAGACAGTAATGAAGGAAATGGAGATTCCGGCAGCAATGGATTTGGCAACGGATTCGACGACTTCTTCAACTGGTAAAATTGCCCCCTCTTTCAATTATTTATATAGGAAAACCGGGTTCTCCGTAATGGAGGCCTGGTTTTCTTGTTGCATAAAAATGACTGGTATGCGGTGGGAATTTTACGATTTGCCTAAAATAATAAAGTTATGTATAATGTTAATAATTATCGAAAAATGAATTGTATGGATAAACGCTAAAATGACAGGAGGTACAATTTTGGGAACAGATAATCAGAACAACAACAATAATAATAATAGCAACAATAATAATAGCAGCAATAATAATGATAATAGATATGAGGATGTATGCTTTATATGTCACAGACCGGAGAGTAAGGCCGGTAAGATGATCAAGATACCGAATAATATATGTATATGTGCTGACTGTATGCAGACTACATTTAACCAGATGAATTTTAATAACATGCCTTATATGAATATGATGGATATGCCTAATATGGAAGAGATCCAGAATAACATGAAAAAACGCCGGATGATTAAGAAAAGGAAAGAAGAACCGGATAAAAAGAAGGATGAGGAGGTTCTTACACTTGCAAATCTTCCGGCACCCCATATTATTAAGCAGCATTTTGATGAGCATGTTATAGGACAGGAAAAGGCTAAAAAGGTCTTGTCAGTTGCTGTATATAATCATTATAAGAGAGTATTTGACCAGAATGCGGATGAAGATGTTAAGATTGAAAAGTCTAATGTCCTTATGCTTGGTCCGACAGGCTGCGGTAAGACTTATCTTGTAAAGACACTTGCCAGGATGCTTAAGGTTCCGCTTGCAATAACCGATGCAACTGCGCTTACAGAGGCAGGATATATCGGTGATGATGTGGAAAGTGTACTTTCAAAGCTTCTTGCGGCAGCAGATAATGATGTTGACAGGGCTGAACATGGGATAGTATTCATTGATGAGATTGATAAGATTGCCAAGAAACGTAATACCAATTCAAGAGATGTAAGCGGGGAATCAGTTCAGCAGGGACTGCTTAAGCTGCTTGAGGGCAGTGAGGTTGAAGTTCCTGTCGGAGCTACAAGTAAGAATGCCATGGTTCCTTTATACACAATTAACACATCTAACATCTTATTCATATGTGGTGGGGCATTCCCGGAGCTTGATAATATAATTGCAAGGAGACTTAATTCCACAGGCTCAATGGGATTTGGCTCAGAGCTTAAGGATCATTATAAGGATGACCCGGCACTGCTTGAGAAGGTAACCGTAGAGGATTTAAGAGAATTTGGGATGATTCCGGAGTTCCTTGGAAGACTGCCGATCATATGTTCACTGCAGCAGCTTACTGAAGATATGCTGGTCCGTGTGCTTGTTGAGCCGAAAAATGCGATACTTAAGCAGTACCAGAAGCTTCTCAGGATGGATGAGGTTGACCTTGAATTTGATGATGAGGCGTTGAAGCTTATTGCTTCCAGGGCTGCAGAGAAAAAGATTGGTGCAAGGGCACTGCGTGCAATAATTGAAGAATATATGTTAGACATTATGTATGAGATACCTAAAGATGATATGATCGGTCGTGTAACAATTACAGCTGACTATATTGAAAAGAAAGGAGCTCCAAGAATTGAAATGAGGGGTAACCTTTTGCTAGAGGGATAATAACAAATACTGAAAAAAGGCAAAATCCCAATGGGTAAAAAATAAGAAAAAGACGTGCCAGATAAAATTACAAAAGAAAAAAACATATTTTGTCAGGATCCGTGCATATAAAACAAGTGGAAAAAACAAAATTTACGGAAAGTGGAGCATAACGAAAAAGTAAAAATAAGGAAGTAAAGAATGGGAGAGCCGGTAGGTATACAGACTTCCGGTAATAATTATTAAGTAATACAAAAAGCATCTGTCAAATACAATGACAGGTGCTTTTTTGCACCCAATTTACCGTTCGTCGCATATTTATCGATAATAATGCACCTGAATGATAACATGAAAAAGACGAAAGTCTGATATCGTGAAAGGGAGGTGGCATTATGTATCTGTCAGGTTTTAGTTTTTATGAATGGCTGAAAAAGTTGTTCGGAAAGTAGGCAGCAGGAAGGAAGAGGATTATATTATGAGAAGATTTATAGCATATGTAATGGTAATGGTATTTGTATTTAATGCCATAATATGTAATGCAGGCTCTGCACAGGCATTTGAATTACGTGAAGGTGATGTGTTTGAGGACGATGAGGATTATGATGACATGGAGTTTGAAGAACCGGATGAGAATGAGGAATATGTAATTGATGATATAACGGATGAAGATTATGAGGAAGCCCTTGATATCTTAACAGAGAATAAGGTTGATACATGCTTCAGGGTGCTGGCTTCCTGGCAGGACCACAGCAATGTTGAGGTGACACTGACCAATTCCATGGAGGAGGACATTGAGGATTGGGAGATCAGGTTTGACATGGATGCTGAGATTGAGAATATATGGAATGCGCAGATAACAAAAAAAGAAGGCAATACATATACAATAAAGAATGTGTATTGGAACCAGGATATTGCGTGTGGGGGCACGGCATCATTCGGAATGACTATCAGTTACCGGGATGATGTGGAGTTCCCTGATACTGCATACCTTACAAAAGAAGCTGCAGAGGTTCTTGATGAGTATGATGTGACATATAAAGAATACAGCAGGTGGGATGGCAATAAGGTTAATGGTGAGATAACGATACATAACCTGTCTGACAGGATTATTGATGACTGGAAGCTGGAGCTTGAAACCGGGATAAAGATGGAGCAGGTCTGGAACGCAGTTGTTGAGGAAAGTGATGACCATTATATATACCTGAATAATTCCTGCCATAATGCATCAATCGCACCGGGGGGAACAGTCTCATTTGGATTTATTGGCGAAGCGGAAGGTGATGCAGGGATAGATGAATATTACCTGTATGATATGATGGAGCTTGCTGATGAAGAGACGGAGATTGAAGGTGAGGTTGGGGACGGATATGAAAGGGATGAGGATGAGTTTGATACGGAGGAAGAATACCGGGCATATATAATGGTCAGGGCCGCATTATTGAAAGGTAAAAAAGTTATAGAGCCTACAGGTGATGATAAAAAGGGATATGCACGGCCTGCCCTCCGACCGGGAAAGGTTACAATGGGGGATAAGGGGATTGAATTTGAGATTAAAGGGATTAAGCTAGAAAAAGACCTTGACACTAATAATCCTAAAACATTAAGTCCAACTGCCCTACAGTCCTATGCAAAGCTTGGGGATAAGTATTATATAGCGCAGAGGAAAGGAAATGATATATATATATCCACCTGTTCAGTCGACAGCCAGGATAATAAGGTACTGAACTTTGATGAAAAAAGTACCATGCGCCTGAAGGGGTTTGCACATGGACAGACATTTGAATTTGTCAGCTGCAACGGTGAGATGTATATGCTCTTAGGTGCAAATGTAAGGAAGGAATTCTCGCAGTCGCTGGCACTGGTTAAATATAGTGCATGTACTGTTTTAAATACCGGGAAAAACAATAATGAAACTGACTTTGGGATGAAACGTATAACCAAGCTTGCCTATGCCAATCAGAAAAGGAAGTACTTTGCAAGGGTGGGAAGGATAGATGCCGCATTATCCGAGGATAACAGGACGCTGTGTGTATGGTTTGCAAATGATATCAATGGTGATGATGACGAAAAGATAAAGACAACGAAAATCCAGATAGCGTGTTACAGCATGCCAAAGATAATAAAATATTTTGAGGACAACCCTGATGCAAAATCATTGTCATTCAAGTCTATGAAAAAAAAGTGGTGTAATTACAGCTGTGAACAGAAAGAAAAGACGCAGCTTATAAGACCCGGCGGGTCAAACCAGGGGATAGAGGTGTCTGATACATACGGGGTGAAAGATAAAAAAGGGGGCACAATTAAGAAGAATAAGGTTTATTTCACATCAGGGGATGAGCACAAGAAGAAGCCTCTCTATATAAGCATGATGACGATAAGCAGGAACAGCACAAAAGACCTTACTAAAAATGGAAGCTACAGGACGCAGCTGCGTGTAAACCCCCAAAAGGTGAATTTTGGTGGTAAAAAGATTGCCAGGGAAATAGAGAGTTTGCATATTGAGGGTAAAAATATTATATTTATTATAGCACCTAATAATGGGAAAGGGACAGATAAGTCACGTCAATACCTGTGCTCCATCCCAACAAAATATATGCAGGAAAGCCAATATAAAAAGAGGTCAAAATGATGAAAAGAAATATTATATTAACGGCGTCATTATGCTTAATCAGTATAATGATATTATGCAGCATGAGGCCTGTGCACTGTCTGGCGGATGAGGTAATCGCAAGTGGTGAATGTGGCCCCGAATGCAGTTACACCCTTACACAGGACGGTACGCTTACGATAAGCGGAAAGGGGACTATTACTAAGCAGTTCACGGAAGATAAAGAGATAGGTGATAAGATCATAAGGATTGTCATAAGTGAGGGCATAGAAAAAGTCGGTGACAGATGTTTTGAGAGACTATGGAGACATGATAAAAGTGAGCCGTGGAAGGAGGTGGTGTTCCCTTCAAGCTTACAGGAGATTGGCGACCATTCATTTTTTAGCTCGGCAACTAATAATATTGTCCTGCCGCCGAACCTAAAGAGGATTGACAGATATGGTTTTTGCCGGAACTACATCGGGGAGGAGATAGTATTGCCGGAATCAGTTGAGTATTACGGCAGGAGTGTTTTTGAAGACACAGGTATCAGAAAGATAACATTCCCATCAAACATGCAGGTGATACCGACCACGATATGCATATTATGCCAAAGGCTTGAGACCATTGTATGGCCGGAAAATGTCCGTGAGATCGGGTTTGGGGCTTTCATTGGGTGTAAGAGGCTAAAGGAGGTAGCAATTCCCGATTCGGTAGAAAAGGTTAACAGGTATGCCTTCTCAGACTGTTACAGCCTTAAGAAGATTACAATTGGCAGGTCAGTGAAGGAGATACCGAAGAATTTTATAGCTGACTGTACTTCACTAAAGACCGTGGCCAATAACTCAGGGACAAGCGTGCCCCTTGATACGTTAAAGGGCAGGCGGAGCTGGTATGTCGATGGTAAAAAGGTCTCCTCGCTGAAGCCGGGCAGGAAGGCAAAGGCAGTGTACCGGAGCTACAATATTACATATAACCTGGATGGTGGCAGGATATACGGTAAGAGACCGAAGAAGCATACATACTGTTCAGATACCAGGCTGCCAAGGAATGTGAAGAAAAAGGGATATACCTTTGTGGGGTGGAACATCAGTGCGAAGAATGACTGGGAGATATTCCCAAAAGCAATACCCGGCAAGCTGTTCGGTGATATCAGGGCAAAAGCAATATTTAAGAAGTACAGTGTGACATCGAAGAACGGGAGGATCATGGTGACAGTAAAATCCTCTGATTATGGCAAAAAGGGATATGACAGGGATACAGATGCGTATTTCTACCGCTATTCAGAAAATAAGGACATGTCAGACTTTGACCTTGCCCTCTACACAGCACCATATGGAAAGGGCCTGTCAAAAAAGCTGGAAAAGGGTAAGACATACTATGTGGAGATCACAAGATACCTGGATACGTATATGGAGGATTCAGAGGACTATGAGGAACCTCTTGGGGGGTGGCATTGCAAGAGGAAGGTTGTGATACGGTAGGATTGCCAGGTTATTGCTGATTGTGTGATGGCAGGTCTTCTGTATATACTTTGTTCATAGAAGACCTGCTTTTTTTGCAGCCAGGGTGAGTGGCAGGTATCTTCTGCTTATCCTGAGCCTGGTGCCATCAGTTAATATGGCTTCATATTTTATGATGCATTTACAATACACCATATTGATGATGATTGATCTTGATATCTGGCAGTAACCTATCTGTTCAAGCTCACTGAACCATTGCATGATTGGCTTTCTGGAATGAAAAAACCGGCTGGAAGTTGTGTATATAATTGTATATTTCTGCTCGGCTGACATATACAGAACATCACGGCTTATAAGTGTAATATCGTTATCGGTCTGAATGCGGTAGTAGTCACGCAGCAGAAATTCCGCACGTTCAATACACATGGCAACGGAATGTCTTAAGCATGGTTTTGGCAGAAAACTGATGACATTTTTCCCGAAGGCATCAGGCATTAATTCTGTGTGACTGGTTGTAAATACAATCAGGGTTGGTATGTTATTTTTTTCAAAATGATTTTTGAGGTTAATGCCGTTGATTCCATCCATTTCTATGTCAAGAAATAATAGATCCGGATAAATGATATTATTTCCAAGTAAATCACCGGCTGATGAAAACGATACAATGGAAGAATATCCCAGATCAACACAGATATCTTTTATATTATTAAGCTCATCTGTATTATCATCGCATATACCTATCTGCATTGCACATCACCTCCCATAAGTCTGCTGTGTGGCAGATGGCCGGTACTGCAGCCTGACAGATGTCCTGAACCTGTTATCTGAATAGTCAACGTGCAGGCTGCCGTTATATTTTTTTGCTGCTTTTTCGATATTCCTTAGTCCGAAACCATGATTAATGGTATCAGCTTTTGATGTACCTGTTATTGATGTGCCTGCATATTCATGTGATGTATTTTCAACACATATTTCAATATAGTTATTGAGAATGAATATTGAGCAGTATACAACAGGTGTATTGGTTTTATCGTAAGCAATACGTATCATTTCATCATATGCATTGCTAAGCATATTGGACAATATGACACACAGATCACTGTCTTCGATTGCAATATGCTCCGGGAGCATACCGGTAACTTGAAATGCTGCCTTAATATTCCTGAACTCCTCATAATAGTAATTAACAACAGAATCTGCTACAAGGCTGTTACAGCTGATATAGTGTGTATACTCTTTAATCTCTGCCATATTTTCAATATAATGGACGAGCTTATCAGGAGAGTCTGATACCAGCTTCTGTAAGGCGCGTATATGGTGATTGTAGTCATGCCTGAATGCCCTCAGATCCATATTTTTATTCTGAAGAGTCATAAAATGATTCTCTTCAAGCTTCAGCAGCTTCATATTGGTATTATTAGCTTCGTTTAATAACTTATTAAGTCTGTGAAGCCTGAGGTACAATGCCAGAATGACAAGGCTCGTTATTATGGTCAGGTATATTGTGGTGATTATAAGATAACGGCCAGGTCGGTTCAGATCCTGCTCCATTAGCACAGAGGTGATTGAAGAGAGAAAAAAATCAAACAGGCACAGACATGTAATTGCAATGCACTGCCACAGACTTAATTCCCTTACAATGGATGTTAATGAATGGAATCTGATGTGTGCGGTGAATGACGCTGCAATCAGGATCAGTAATGCAATAATTGAAGATATGTAAATGATATTTGATGTACCGGAGGATTGTGGCTGGAAAAAAACATATATAATAAAGGAAATAAAACAGGATATTATATTCATAGCCAGGGACGAAACAACAGCGGTACATAAGCTTATATAAAATTTTTCTTTAATAAGGACACATATAACTGCTATATGTACGAATGTTACCGGAAATGGGGTGGCAGCTGATAGTGCGTAGATGCTCCAGCCTGTCAGCAGAATAATGGACGTGCTGACCGACAACAGTGTTATGCGGGGTTTAAGTCCAAAACATCCGAATGCAAGTATTATATATGTAATGAGCTCTAATGCTCTTATAAATGTTGTCATTGAAAACTCCTTTTGGAAAAATGTCAATTATTGTATTTAATTATATTTTATATGTATAAAGATGTCAAATTATTTTAAGCCGCCGGTATATTGGCTGTAATTATTTAATATAGTTATTAATAATAAAGTATAATAAGGAAAATATATATGCCAATAACCGGAAGAGCGTGTGAGGAGCAGATATATTCACAGGATTATATTGACTATATTGTGGATTATAATGCGGACAGTGAGTATTTTCAGCGGAGATTTGAAGATGTATGTGTGCAATACGTCAATGAGCTGCAGGCAATAGTATATGAACCATTTGATACGGACAGGTTTCTTGTAAGCAGGATGGGATACAGGGCGCTTCCAAAATGCTATGGGCTGCTTGATATGCAGGTTTTGCAGCAAACAGGGATATTAAGGCTGCGGAGGCAGCCCTTTTTGAATCTGTATGGACAAAATGTGCTTGTTGCAGTGATTGATAATGGCATTGATTTCAGGCATCCTGCCTTCGTGAGGGAGGACAATACAACTAAAATAGTTGCTGCATGGAATCAGGAAGACAGAAGCGGCAGCCCGCCCGAGGGGATTGCTTATGGTACGGAGTATACGGTGCAGGACATTAATGAGGCTCTAAGGAATGGACCTGTGTCAAGTGATGGTATTGAATCTCTTGCAGAAGACAGTGACCATGGAACAGCTATAGCGGCTGTGGCGGCAGGGCGCGAGGTGGAGGAAGCTGATTTTTCAGGGGCGGCCCCGCTTGCCGAGCTGATTGTTGTAAAGCTGAAAAAGGCCAAACAGGTGTACAGGGATTATTATGGGATTAACGGTAATGTGGAAGCTTATCAGGAAAATGATATATTACTGGCTATTACATATGTACTTGAAGTAGTTAAAAAGCAGCGTAAACCGCTGGTATTGTGTCTGGGAATCGGAACTAACCAGGGGGATCATAACGGAACCGGGCCACTTGCAGAATATATTAATCTGATAACATATAATCCGGGAATTTATGTATGTGCGGCAGCAGGAAATGAGACCGGAAGGGCGCATCATTTCAGAAGCAGGCCATTATTATATGAAGAATCACAGGACGTGGAGATATCTGTTGAGGGGGGTGTAAGTGGATTCACGGCAGAGCTGTGGGGCGGTCCTGCAACTATGTTTGCAGTTGCCGTCAGGCCTCCGATTGGGGAATATACGGGAATTATTGAGGCAAGATTTGGTGAGCAGCGCACTCTTAACTTTATTCTTAACAATACAACCTTAGAAGTATCTTCTGAGATAATTGAGGGAAACTCCGGGGATGAACTGCTGTTTTTCAGATTTATTAATCCGGCACCGGGCTTGTGGACAATAAGGGTAATTCAGCAGAGCCCCCAGCCGGGTGTATTTGATATGTGGCTTCCAATGGAAAATTTTGCGGGAAGTTCAGTAGTATTTCTTGCACCGGATCCGGATATCACTGTATGTGAGCCGGGTAATGCATCGGGAGTGATAACATTTGGGGGCAGTTCTGTTTCAGGTGACAGTCTCTATGTTAATTCAAGCAGGGGATTTACAAGAAATGGAAGGGTAAAGCCGGACATAACTGCACCGGCAGTAAATGTGTATACAGCAAATGGATTTGGCGGATTTACAGAAGTGACCGGAACAAGTATAGCAGCAGGAGTTGGGGCAGGTGCAGTGGCGTTAATAGCAGAGTGGGGAAGAAGGAATATACCTGTCAATAATACGACTGCGAAGAATTATCTTATAAGGGGTGCTGATAAGGAGGGGCTGGCAGTTCCCGATAAGAGCTGGGGCTGGGGCAGATTAGATATATATTCTTCATTTGTCAGGCTTGGGGAATGAGGGCAAAGACATTATAGTTTTTTAATGATATTTAGCAATATTTAATACAAATGCTGTAACATTTTGTGTGGGATAATTGTCTTATATATATATCGTAATATTATTTTATAAATAATGTAACAACTCTGTTACAAGTGTACTGTATAGTAAGCATCATGTAAGTTACAAAATATAGGAAGGATGAAGAGTATGAAGATTAAGAAGTTCAGGAGAAGGACTGCCGGATTAATGGCAGGCTTAATGGTTGTATCCGTATTAGCCGGCTGCAAAGGCAGTGATGACAAGGGTAAGACTTCAACAGGCGGGGCTGTTATATATGACAGCTATAAGTTTGAAGAGACAACCCTGAGGGATGATATGGGAGAGGAAGATAACATATCACAGATGAAGTATGGTAATGGTACAGTATATTATATGTACAGTAAGGTGCCTGATTATCCACAGGAGTATTATGATGACCTGGATAAGATTAATGATGATACATCTGTTTATGCCGGGGAAGGGGACGTGTCAGACGATACTGCAGCAGACAGTTCAGACACTACTGTTAAAAAGGATAAGGAAAGTGATGCTTCTGATTCACAGAAAAAGAGTGATGATGTATCGGATGATGAGCTTTTAGGCGACATTGATGATTTGTTTGGTGATGATTCAGGTAAGGATAATGCTGATAAAGGCAGCAAAGGCGACACCGGCAATAAAGATGACAATGGCGGTTCGGATGTGTCAGGCGCGGATAACAGCGGCTCTGATAACAAGGATACAATGACATATGAGGAGCTTGAGAAAAAGTATGCCGATTATAAGATTATAACTTCATTTTGCAAGTATGATATTGAGAGTAAGAAAACAACTGACTTATGTACATTTGAACAGGATAATATATCAGTTAATGATTATGGTATCAATAAAGATGGCAGTATTGTGATGCTTCTTAATGACTATAATTATGATGAGAAAAGTGATACGTCTACGAATAGGTACATTTTAGAAAGTTATTCACCGGATGGCGAAAAAAAGGATTCAATTGATATAACGGATAAGCTTGACCTTAAAGAGGAAGAGGGCGAATATATCAATAATTTTAAGATCGTTGGTGATGGAACATACCTGATTGGCGCAGGCGAGGGTTTGTTTAAGGTTGTTACAGATAAGGGTGAAGTTAAGAGTGAGATAAAGTCTGAGGATTATATTGACAGTATTGCAGTTACTACTGATGGCAGGGTAATTGCATGCAGTTATGGAAAAGACGGAACATATTATGCTGAAATCGATGTGAAGAATGCCAAGATGGGTAGTAAGATAGAAGGACTTAGTGGAGAAAAGGGAACATCAATGTCTTATACACTTATGGATGGGGCAGCATCATTCCCATTACTTCTTAAGGACAGTAAGTCATATTATACATATGATTTTGAAGCTGATAAGATTACTAAGATTCTTGACTGGATGGATGCAGGAATACCTGGTGATTCTGTCAATGCGGTTGTACCGCTTGATGATGGACGTATATTCTGTGCATATGATAAGTTTGACAGTAAGAGCGCTGCTACTGTTGCAGGATTCCTCGTTGAAGGTGATGGCAAGGACAGTGAAAAGCAGGTAATCAAGGTAATGGCTGCTTACAGCTCGTCAGATCTGCAGCAGAGGATAATTGAGTATAATAAGCAGAGTGACAAGTACAAGGTCGAGTATGTTACATTTGATAATGATGATAATCCTATGACTAAGATCAACAACGAGATAACATCCGGTAATATCCCTGATATATTAGATGTACAGAGTGTTGATTATAAGAATTATGCTGCAAAGGGTATACTTGAGGATATTAATACATTTGTTAAAAATGATGATACAATGAACGAAAGCTACTTCGTTGACGGATTACTTGATGCGATAAGAGAAGATGGTAAGCTGTACTTCATACCGGATTACTTCTCAATAGTTTCACTCGCCGGAAAAGAGTCTGAGCTAAAGCAGTTCAAGGATGGCTGGACAACGAAGGATGTTATTAATTATTATAACAGCAAGCCTGAGGGAACAAGCCTGCTTACCGGCGACAGTAAGAGCAGTGTCCTGAATAACTTTGTACTTCATGATATAAGCAATTACATTGACTGGACTACAGGTGAAGTAAAGTTTGATGGAAAAGATTTCAAGGATGCACTGGAGTTCTGTAATAAGTTCCCGAATGATGAAGATGTCAATTATGATAATATTGATACTAAGAACGGATATAAGAATGGCAAGATTCTTCTCGATTCAATATATCTTAGTTCATATGAGGAGCTTCAGGTTAACAAGTCATTATATAAGAATGATTTTATGTTTGTCGGTTATCCTTGTGAAAAGGGATTTGGAACATATATCCTTCCTAATAATGCACTCGGAATATGTTCAGGCTCTAAGAATAAGGAAGCTGCATGGGATATCCTTAAGGACCTTATGTCTCCTGAAGATAATGTTACGAATTATATGTCATCATTCCCGGCTTCATCCAGCCAGTTTGAAGATATGGTTAAGAAAAATACAGCTACCGAGGCTTATACAGACGATAATGGCAATAAGGTAGAGCCTAATAACACAGAATATACAATAGGTTCTGAAACTGAAGAGTATACAGTTAAGATAACACCTGCTACCGAGGATGAGATACAGACAATACGTGATATGATTAAGCGTGCAAACGGAACATATTCATATAATTCTTCGGCAATGGAGATGCTTATGGATGATGTTACATCATATTTTAGTGGTAAGAAGTCTCTTGATGAAACAGTTAAGGTTATTCAGGATAAGATGAGTAAGTACGTTAACGAGAATAAGTAAGCAGTTTTATAGGATGGGATGATAACATGAATAAAACACATACGCTATTAAAAAAAGAAAGACTTAAGTCATTAGCTTTCCTGGCCCCAAGCGGGCTGGGAGTGCTGACTTTCTTTGTCGTTCCATTTATTGTAATAATATATTACAGTCTTCTTGATAATCCTATCCAGAAGAATTTCGTCGGGCTTGACAATTTTAAGTCGCTTATTACCAATTCGGCATTTCAGAGTGCAGCATTTAATACACTTATCTTTTCACTGATCGCGGTACCATCGGCAGTAATCCTGTCGCTTCTTCTTGCGCTGCTTCTTGATTGCAGGATACCATTCAAGAGCCAGTTGAGGACTATATTCTTAAGTCCGCTTATGGTTCCTGTTGCATCGGTAATACTTGTGTGGCAGGTAATGTTTGATACCAATGGTGCACTTAACCAGATTATTGGTATGTTTGGGTGCTCACCTGTTGACTGGCTGGATTCGGATTATAACCAGCTTATTGTACTGACATTATTTTTGTGGAAAAATCTGGGATACAATATGATCCTGTTTATGGCAGGGCTCGGAAATGTGCCTAATGACCTTATTGAGGTTGCAAAGCTTGAGGGCGCAGGCTCCTGGAAAGTATTCTGGAAGATTAAGATGAGGTATCTTTCGCCGACAATATTTTTTGTTGCAATATTATCGCTTATTAATTCCTTTAAGATATTCAGGGAGGTGTATCTTCTCACAGGTGGATATCCATACGGTAATATATACTATATGCAGCATTTTATGAATAACCAGTTTGAAAAGCTTGACTACCAGAAGCTTTCAACGGCAGCAGTTATAATGAGTATTGTTATGGTTATAATTATTGGAATTCTATTCCTTGTTGAGGATAAGTTCGGAAAGGAAGTGGAGGAATAGATGAGACGTAAGAAAAAAGTGTTCAGAATAATGGGCTCGGTAATTGCGGTCATATTTGCATTGATCTTTATATATCCGACGATAGTTACGTTAGCAGATTCGTTTATGTCTGCAAATGAAATTAATGCACATTATGGTAAAGTATTCAGCCAGAAGGAGCAGAGGGACTGGTGGGATACTTCGCAGTCTAAGGATAATACATACAAGAATGATAAAGTGTTTATCAAGATAAAACCTAACCGGATCACATTTTCACAATATGCAGATGTGTTATTTAAAAGTCCGGAGTATCTGTTTAAGTTCTGGAATTCTGTTAAGCTTACACTGCCAATACTTATATTCCAGATTCTGGTTGCGCTGGGGGCTTCATACAGCTTTGCAAGATTTTCGGGGAGACTTAAGGAATTGATGTTTTTCCTGTATATAATACTTATGCTGATGCCATATCAGGTAACGCTTGTTCCTAATTATCTTGTTGCAGACTGGATGGGAACTGTGGGAACTAACTGGTCAATAATACTTCCGGGAATATTCTCGCCATTCAGTGTATTTATATTAACAAAATATATGAGGAGGATTCCTTCATCATATACAGAGGCTGCTATGATCGATGGTGCCGGGGAATGGCAGATTTTTACTAAGATATACGCACCTTTATGTAAGGGAACGATCGTATCGGTTGCATTGCTTGTATTTATTGATTACTGGAACATGGTTGAGCAGCCGCTTATAATGCTGCCGGATCAGGATATGCATCCGTTGAGTGTGTTTCTTTCTAAGATTAACCAGGGAGAGATCGGACTTGCATTTGCGGTTGCATCAGTATATATGATACCGTGTATATTATTGTTCCTGTATTGTGAGGATTATCTTGTAGAGGGGATAGCATATTCCGGTGGATTAAAGGGATAGACATAAGGAGGTTCGTTATGGATAAGAAGAAACGGAAAGAATGGATTAAAAATGCAATAATTATATTTTTGGTGGTAATGCTTATACTGACATTCTGCTCAGATACGATTATGAATATGTACCTGCCGGAGGTATCTACTGAAGCTGCATCTGCCGGAAAGATAAGGGAGGTTGTAAGAGGCAGTGGCAGCGTAGAGGTTAATCAGGCCTGCCAGGTTAAGCTTGAGACCAGCAGAACTATCAGGTCTGTTAATGTTAAGGTTGGACAGGAGGTAAAAGAGGGTGATGTGTTATTTACCCTTGAGACCGGTGACAGTACAGACCTTGACACGGCAAAGAATACTTATCTTGAGCTTCAGGCTGAATACCAGAAGAAGCTTCTTGGCAATGATTATAATTACAGCAAGGATAAACAGGCAATAGAGAACGCACGTAAAGAGTATGAAAAAGCACTTGATGATTATAATGCTATTGATACCAAGAATAAGAAGCTTGAGAGAATGAATAAAAAGCTGGCTGCTTATGACAAAAAGATTGCAACATTAGAGGGTAATGTTACAGCATATGATGCAAGGATTGCAGAGCTTGGAGCAAAGCCGGATGTTGATACATGCCAGTCTGACCTTACCGCAAAGAAGAGGGCACTGGTGACACTGCAGAATGAAAAACAGGACCTTGAATCAGACCTTGCGGCACTTAAGAGTGCAGGTGCTCCGGCCGGAGATATTACGGCGAAGGACAGAGAGGTAAGGAATAAGGGTGTTGAGGTTACCAATGCTGAGGCTGATGTTAATACTGCGCAGGCAGCACTTAATACTGCTAAGGCTAATGCCTCTGAGATAGAGAAGAGCAAGGTTGAAAAAGATAAAGCATCTGCATCAATTACGGATTATAAGAATAAGCAGCAGGTACTTACAACCAATATAGAGACATTTAAGGCAGAGATCGGGACAAAAGAACAGGCAAAGGCAGCAGTCGATGAAAAAGAAAATGCATGGAATACACTTGTTGCTGAATTTGAAACTAAGAAAAGCGAGGATGACCATACAATCGAGACTGACAAGATTGAGCTTAATTCAATAAAACAAAAGCTTATTGTACAGAAGAAGCTTGTTGAGAATCTCATGGAGACTGCCAGCCAGACTGAAGTAAAGGCAATTGTTGCTGGTAAGATTTCAAATATCAGCTGTGCGGCAGGAGATATAACACAGCCTGATACGCCCCTTGCAGTAATATCATCAGAGGATAAGGGCTATATGGTTAAGGTATCTGTTACAAAGGAGCAGGCTGCAAAGGTAAAGGTCGGCCAGAATGCAACTGTTGATAACTACTGGTATGGTGACATAACAGCAGTGCTTTCTTCTGTCGCAGGGGATACTGAGAATCCGGGTAATGTTGTTCTTACATTTGTTGTAAATGGGGAAAATATTAATGAAGGGGATAATCTTTCAATATCCATTGGCGGCGAAGAAAAGTCATATGATGTCATTGTTCCTAAGAGCAGTATATATGAAGATAACAACGGTAAATTTGTTCTTACGCTGGACAGTAAGAATACACCGCTTGGTGAGAGGTATATTGCAACACGCCATGATGTTACGGTTCTTGCAGAGGATGATGTCCATGCGGCAATAACAAGTGACCTGTATGGATATGAGTATGTTATCATGACGGCATCCGAGGCACTTACTCCGGGTGAACAGGTTAAGCTTAAGGAATAAGAAAGGTGGGTGGATAGCTTGCGCAATATATTAAGTCGGAATAAAAGACTTGCCCCCACGCTTGCTGCTTTAATAATATTATTTGCCGGACTTATTGTCAGACACAATATGGTCGCTTCGGTATCTACAGATAAGCCATGGGAGAGATGGTCGGCAGATAGTACGGAATATGGATATGTGGCTGCGTATTATGCTGAAAATGAGGGTGTGGCCACAGATTCCATACAGAGCTACAGAGGCAGCCTTGATACTGCACTTACAGAGGCATCGGTTGAGGTCCGTAAAGGCACGAGAGGATATGTGGATGCATACAGTGCCTCCGGTAATGCTGATATATATAGTGACAGAAGCAGTAATACCTCAACGGTTAATGTAACCGCAGTAGGCGGTGATTATTATTTTATTCACCCGATGAGGCTGTTATATGGAAGCTATATCAGTGATGATGACCTTATGAAGGACAGGGTTGTAGTCGATGAGGGTACCGCCTGGTTTTTGTATGGCAGCAGTAATATAATTGGAAAGAGTCTGATGATTGGAAATGACAGATTCTACATAGCAGGGGTTGTACAGGCTCCGGATTCAAAGACGTCAGAAAAGACCTATGGTTCTCGTAACAGGATATATATGTCATATGATGCATTCAGTAAGATTAATCAGGACGCAAAGATAACATGCTATGAGATTATATATCCGGATATGATAACTAATTTTGCATACAAGACCCTCCGTAAAACACTGGGGCTTAGTGATGACGGAACTGATGTCACGGAATCGGGTGTAACGGATGATAATAATATAGATGTTGTTAATATGAATACCAGGTTCCGTATAAGTAATATATGGAGTGTGCTATGCTCGTATGGTGAGCGCTCATCGCATACGGACGGTATAATTTATCCGTTCTGGGAAAATGAATGCAGGCGTATTGAGGATATGCTTGTACTGGAACTGATACTCAGAATTGTATGTATTGTATGTATAATTGTATGCGTTATTCCATATCTGGCAATGTGTTTCAGGTTCTGCAGGTCAAAGGTTAAGAATATAATTAATGTTGTTTCCTCAAAAGTAAGACACTGATCTTCATGTATTTAAAAGGAACGGAAAAAGAAAAAATATAGATTGTGGGAAGTCACCCGGTTTACTATGGTGTAAATTGGGTGGTTTTTATATTTTGAAAATAAAAATACATCAAAAATGAGAATGTGTCCATGTACAACTGTACATGGGCAGGTGGGTGGGATTAAAGGCAGGTGGGGATGATTAGGACTGTGTGCATAGAGAAAACGTTTACACAAAAGTCTGTAATACTTTGAAAATAATTAAAACAATCACGATCCGACACTACAAAACACTGATTATATGTGGCTATAAAACAAGAAAACGTTTGCGAAATTATCACAATAATAATGTGCAATCTCTGCTAAGATATAACGCATAAGAGGAACCCGCTTAAGAAGGGATGCCTCTTAATAGTTTTCGCTCCGCGGGCGTACGATTATATTTATGAGACTATAATTTGTAAGATTAATATGGAAAAGAGGTTGATAGTATGAAAACATTATACAAAAAATTAACAGCGGTGGTATTGACAGCAGCAATGCTTTTTGGACTGGGTGGCTGCGGCAGCTCCGGTGGGGATAGCAAAACTTCAGTGAGAGTTGCTTATTTTCCTAATATAACACATTCGCAGGCACTTGTAATGAAGAACCAGAAGACACTTGAGAATAAGTGGGGTGATTCCTGCGAGGTAACATGGACTTCATTTAATGCGGGTCCGGCAGAGATGGAAGCAATATTTGCAGGAGAGATAGATCTTGGATACATAGGCCCTGTGCCTGCCCTGAGTGCTAATGCAAAGTCAAATGGGGAAGTTAAGATCATATCCAACAGTACTGATGCCGGAGCTGTCCTGCTTAAGCGAAAGGATTCGGGAATAGATTCTGTAGCTGATCTTGCCGGCAAAAAGGTTGCCGTACCACAGTTAGGTAATACCCAGCATCTGTGCCTGCTTAAGATTCTTGCTGATAATAATCTTAAAACTACTGACCAGGGCGGGGATGTAACCGTAAGTGCCAGTGCTAATGCAGACATTGTCAATCTTATCGATAACAAAAGTGTGGATGCTGCGCTTGTCCCTGAACCGTGGGGAACTACAATTGAAAAAAATGGTAATGCAGAGGTGCTTCTTGATTATGATGAAGTGATAGCAGGTGGAAATTATCCTACAGCGGTTGTGGTTGTAAGTGAAGACTTCAATAAAAAACATCCGGACATTGTAAAAGATTTTATTGAGGCACATGAGGAGGCAACAGTCTATATTAACGGCAATAAGGATGCAGCAATATCGGTAGTTAATTCTGAGATTGAAAATGCAACCGGAAAATCACTTAATGAAGATGTGATTAAGGGCGCATTTGAGAGGATGACAATTACTTCAGAATTAAATAAAGACGCAATAATGGAATTTGGTAATATAAGTAAAGAGGCAGGCTTCATCGAGTCTGTACCGGAGGTGGAAGATGTATTTACAACTGCAGGAAATTAGCAAGACATTTGATAATACTGATAAGGAAAGTCTCTCGCAGATTAATCTTGATGTAAGTGAAGGTGAATTCATATGTATAGTCGGCCCGTCAGGCTGCGGCAAGTCAACACTGCTTAATCTTGTGGCTGGCCTTACTGAACCGAGTTCGGGCAGGATAATGCTTGATGGCAGGCAGATTGTAAAACCCGGGGCAGACAGGGTTATGATGTTTCAGGAGGCTGCATTATATCCGTGGCTTAATGTGCTCCAGAATGTAATGTTTGGACTTGAGGTGGCAGGACTTCCGAAGGCTGAGCAGAGGAAAAGGGCAGAGAAGTATCTTAAGATGGTAAAGCTATGGGAGCACAGACATTACAGGATTCACCAGATAAGTGGTGGGATGAAGCAGCGTACTGCACTTGCAAGGGCTCTGGCAATGGACAGTAAGATTTTGCTTATGGATGAACCATTTTCAGCCCTTGACAAGCAGACGATCAATGTGCTGCGTGAGGAGCTTGAAGCAATCTGGGAAAAGACAGGGAAGACAATAATATATGTTACGCATAGTGTTGAAGAGGCGATATATTTTGCAGACCGGGTAGTGGTAATGTCAGAGAACCCGGGAAGGATACGTGAGATAATCCCGGTTGGGCTTCAGCGCCCAAGGCACATTGAGAATAAGGAATTCCTTGAACTGAGGACACATATATTGCAGAGCGTTAAGGCCGGTGTTAAGAAAAGTATGGAGAATGAGCTTGATGACAGTGATTGGTAATTATTGTAATAGAAAGGAATGCACAGTTTATGAATGTCAGAAAAATAGCGGGGAGTATAGTGTTTGGTGTAATATTGATATCTGTGTGGCAGATTTTATATACAGCCGGAACGGAGTGGTTTGGTGTAATTAAGTCATATGCAGTGCCGTCGCCCATTGGCGTATGGAAAAGCCTTGTAAGGCTTGTTACTGATGGAACGTTGTTTGCGGCAGTGGCTAAAAGCCTTCTGCGTGCGGTTACGGGTTTTGCGATTGCGATTGTAATTGGAACGGTATTTGGTATAATAATAATTAATTCTGAATATATGTGCCGTAACCTGAAACCGGTTATACTCGGAATACAGACACTGCCAAGTATATGCTGGGTGCCATTTGCGATTCTGTGGTTCGGACTTGGGGAGAGTGCAATAGTATTTGTGGTAGTGATGGGTTCTGCTTTCAGTATTGCGCTTGCAGTAGAGAGTGGGGTTAAAAATGTACCACCGGTATATATTAAGGCTGCACAGACAATGGGAATTGGTACATTTGACCTGTATAGAAAGGTTATATTCCCGGCAGCACTTCCGGCTTTCGTATCAGGCTTAAAGCAGGGCTGGTCATTCGCATGGCGTGCACTTATGTCAGGGGAAGTAATGTCAGCTTCTGTAGGTCTTGGATATACGCTTATCCTTGGAAGGGACCTTGCCGATATTAATCAGGTCATGACCGTAATGCTTGTTATAATCGCACTTGGCATTATAGTTGATAAAGGTATATTTATGCAGGTGGAGAATCGTATGTTTCGTAAGAGGGGACTTGTGTGACCGGGCTGTGTAAGGTATAATGCCGGCTGTACAGCCCGGGCATATTATAAAAAAGCGTGTGCTTTAGACAATGGGTGGTAGTCCACTAAGGGGAGAATAGTATATGTCGCTTAAAAAAATAGCTGAAATGGCAGGAACATCGGTTGCAACGGTTTCGCGTGTCCTTAATAACCCGGAATATAATTGTAAGGATGAAGGGTTAAGGGGACGTATATTTGAGGCAGCAAGAACGCTTGCGTACATACCTGACCCTAATGCGAGAATGCTGAAAAAAGGTGTTTCAGGAGAACGTAAGGGCTATAAGGTTGATATACTGTTATCCAGATTCAATTCACTTGGGGAGGATGTGTTTTTTGATGAGGTGTACAGATACCTGGAGACGGAGCTTATAAAGCAGGAGTGTCTGTCCGGAAGCCTGTTAAAGGCACCGGACATCGCATCTCCTGCTTTTGCCGGCAGGAGTGTACATGACAGGGCTGACGGGGTTATTGTACTTGGCAAGTGTTCTTCAGGGATAGTTGACAGATTGCAGCGCAGTTATAAGGCTGTGGTTGCAATCGACCGTAATCCTACTGAATATGAGATGGATGAGGTTGTATGTGACGGTGCAAAAGCAGCCGGAATAGCTGTGGAGTACCTGTGTGAGCTGGGGCACAGGAGAATAGCCTATATAGGTGATTGTAATATGGAATCAAGATATATGGGTTATTATGAGTGCCTGCTCCGTAACAAAATCCCATTGTATTACGAGTATGTTATGTCAACAGGCCAGACACGTGAAGAAGGTTATGCATCATATGACAGACTTAACAGCCTTGATAACCCGCCGACAGCAGTGTTTTGTGCAAATGATGTGACGGCTGTTGGTTTTTTAGAGAGAATGAAGGATAAGAATGGGCGTAAGAAAAAAGGAGTATACAGACCTGCTGTTATATCCATAGATGATATTGATATGGCTGTGCAGGTGTCACCAATGCTTACGACCGTACATATCCCGAAGGAGGATATGGTCCATGTGGCTGTGTTAATGTTAAAGGACAGATTATGTGGCGGACATCGGGAATATATGAGAACGGAGCTGCCGTGCCATCTTATGATAAGGGAATCGTCCGGGGTGCATGTATACAATAAATAAAAGTATAACAAGGGGTCTTACTTCTCTTCTTTGTAAAAAAATATATAGAAAGCCCATAGCTTCCTGTGTCCGGATGCTATGGGCTTTCACATATCCTGTATTCGTAACCTGGGATTACTTTTTAACCTTGACCGTAACTGAAGCCTTAACCTTTTTAACCTTGGCAGTAACCTTTACCTTGCCGGCCTTAAGACCCTTAAGCTTTCCTGTCTTAGCGTTAATCTTTGCAATCTTTTTCTTATTAACACTCCATTTTACAGTTCCCTTTACATTCTTGAGCTTTGCTTTAAGCCTGATTGTTTTGCCAACCTTAACCGTCTTCTTACCGGAGATGGTTATTTTAGCCTTTTTGCCCTTTTTTGGTGTTGCTGAAGCTTTTGATGGAGCAGGTGTTGGGTTAACAGTTCCACCGGCTGCCGGTGTAGCTGCAGGAGCCGGTGTAGTAGTATCCGGAGCTGCCGGTTTGTTATCAGACGGATCGGTTTTTGGAAGTGTCTGCTCAATTTTTAATGTATATTTCTTTGATGTTGTGTGATCCTCTGCGTATGCAGTAAGCTCGTAAGTCTTATTCTCTCCATTAACTGTAAATGTCTGAGCTTTACCGTCATTTACAAGAAGATTGTTGATATAAAGAAGACCGAACTTATCACCAAGCGTAATTGTTGCTTTAACAACCTGTGTTCCATCAGGAACGGCAAGTGTGTATACGTCACCCTGATTACTTATTACACCTGTGTTTGGTACAATTGAAGTAATAGAAGCGTTGTTGTTGTAGTTAATCGTCATGTACAGACCATCAATAAGTCTTGCACTGTCATTGCCATCATTGCTCTCAAACCTGATGTTAACAGTCGTTACCTTCTCCTTTTCCCCTGAGTCTGTTGTAATCTCACGCTCAGTCTTATTAGCATTAACAACATCGGCAGGAATCTCATATGATACCCTGAACATATCAGCATCTCCGGTGTAATCCAGTGTCTCTGCTGCTATAACGGTACCGCCGACAGATATCTTGATTGTTTTGCCGCTGTCAGCCTTAGGGAACTGGCAGAGAACAGAGTTAGTCTTCTCTGTGTTAATCTTCATGTTATAAGAGAAGTATCCTCCGGCCTTGGCATGACGTGTACTCTTACCCTGTGAATCTGTATCAGCAACTGAGTCTGATTCCTTAAGGTCATGGAGGGCATCCTTTTCGTACTGTCCATATCCCGGCATGATAGAGTCGATCATTGTGTTAGCCAGACGGCCTTCTTCTTTGTTAGCCTTGATCGTTGCCTCAAGCTGCTCCTGTGATAATGCACTGAAATACCAGTAGATACCATAACGCTCATTGTTGAGTGTATTAAATGGAACAAATGTAAGTCCGCCATCAAAGTTGTCATCTGCATCTGTGCCTGTAAGCTTGAATTCAGGAGTGGCAGAAGCTTCATTTTTAACCATGTAATCTGCGATGTTATTCATGAACTGTTCGAGTGAAGAATCCTCGATGGCAAGTGTTTCAGAACCAAGTATCTGTCTTGCAGTTGCATTGTAATTAATTGACAATTTGCATTCCTCTGAACCTACTACCTTGTAGTATGGGGCACTGAGGTTGGCGCCTGCCCATGTGAGATTGCCTGACTTAGTTGTGTCCATATACTTGTCACCAAGCTTTGCAGCAAGGAGGGTTGGACCATAACGGAATGCATATACAGTATCATTGTCAGGAAGTCCTGTTGCCTGTACTGTCATTGGATATTTGATTGAGATAGTGTCGCCGTTATTCCATGGGCGGCTGATGCATACATATCCGCTTTCGGTGTTAAGTCCTTCAACAGGAGTATTATTAACCGTTACATATGGGTTACC
Organism: uncultured Lachnospiraceae bacterium; assembly: GCA_934437985.1. Taxonomy (GTDB): domain Bacteria; phylum Bacillota; class Clostridia; order Lachnospirales; family Lachnospiraceae; genus V9D3004. The sequence continues at coordinate 33,796 of CAKSBI010000007.1, read as the reverse complement.
TGATATCCATTCAGGAACACGGAGATAGATATTCATATCCATTGCACTGCCATTAGTTCCCACAGTAAATGTGGCAACATCTGATCTGGTAACGTCACTCTTCTGTGTAAGTGTGAATCCCTTTTCCTTCCAGTTAAGGTTAGAAGCTACATACTGGTTTACGATTACCGAATTATCGTTATGGAAGTAGATACTGTCGCCAAGTTTTGTGTAATTCTCCATTCCGGTACCTGTACAGCACCAGAACATATTCTTGGCAGGGTCTTCCTGACCGAAGAACTTGAAGTATCCGGTTGCCATAGGTGTGAAATATGATGTAGTACCATTTTCAGTATTGATAGCACCCATAATGGCATTTCTTAATGTAGTTTCATAATAATCCGCATATTTTACATTGCCTGTTATCATGAACAGATCCCTTGTAATTCTTAAGAGGTTGTGCACACAGCAGCTCTCGCAGTTGCACTGTGTACGTGTAGCATCAAGTGCTTCGTCCGGGCGGAAATGCTCCATATCACTTACGCCGCCGGTTGCATAGGAATGCTTTGAGATTACAAGCTTCCAGAAATCTTCTGCATATTCAAGATATTCCTCATCACCCATAGTCTTGTATCTGTTAAGGGCTCCAAGGAACTTTGGTATAGTTGCATTAGCGTGTCTTCCTGATAAGGTATTTTCTTTGCCTGAAAGGATAGTCTTATATAGATTAGGGTCATCAAACATATGTGCGGCCTCGGCATATCTGTCATCACCTGTAATGCTGTATAACTCGTACATAACATCATTCATTCCGCCGTACTCTGTGCCGAGGATACGGTTCTGTGTTCCCTTATCCCAGCCTGTAGCTCTGTTATATACCCATGTGCCAAGATTTTTTGCTATGTCAAGAGCCTTTTCATTGTCTGTACATTTGTATACATCAATAAGTCCGTATAAAACCTTGTGCATATTGTACCATGGTACCCATGTATCACCTGAATCTTTTCCTTCTACAATATTGAACTGCTTCTCAACATTATTCTTATCCTGGATCTTAGCACCAAAGATGAATCCTGTTCCAAGCTCATCCTGACATACCTTAAGCTCATCGATCATATAATCAAGCTTTTCCCTGAGGTCTGTGTTCCCGGTTGCTTTAACAGCCTGTGCAGCTGCGGTAAGGTAGTGGCCTACGCAGTGGCCCCCAAGATAACTGTCTTCCCAGCCCTGGTATGGCTTCGCACCCTGTGTGTCAAGACCTGCTGTCTCCCTGAATCTTGAAAGAAGCCTGTCGGCATCAAAATTGCATAAAAACTCAATGTCGGAAGCTTCAGCAGCACTGTAATACTCATCAGTAATGCTGACCTCATCAAGTGTGAATGCCTTGATGTTCTCCGGTGCTGCAGCAGCCTCTGCCACATGGGCAAAATGCCCGCCGGGAAGTGCAGTCACAAGCATTGTTGTTGCAGTTGTGATAGCAATTGCTTTTTTGAAATTTTTCATTGTAAACTCCTCCTTAATTTAAAAATGAATAATATTAATGATAGTATATATATACTTACTTCCTTGGTTTAATTGGAAAATACACACAGTAGTTGTCGTGGCCGATCTTATTAAGTGGAATAAACCTGATTCCGTGCTCCTGGCCTGTGGTTTTGAATTCGCTTTTCCAGCTTCCCCATTCACGCTCATTGTCATTGATAAGAATATCTTCAGGATGCTCCATATCGCAGTATAGTGTACGTTCGTCATCGCATAGTCCTGCAAGTACTTCAGGTCCATACATAAATGCAACCATATCAGGTTCGTCGGGAAGAGGGTATGTTGTTATACCCTTGGTCATTGTAACGCATATAACATCTCCATCAGAAAATGTTCTGTTAACCGTTACATAGCAGCCGCCTTCTGAAGCTGATGCAATCATGGAATTGTTGACTTCAACTGTTGCCGGGGTGCTGATCCACCAAGGTATGCGTACCTTAATCTCCATAGCTGTATCCCTGGCGGTTTCAATCTGTAAAAATACCTGTACGGTATCAGGATTATGCGGATACATTGCAGCAGTTCTGTCAATAGTCTGTTTGCCATTGCTTGTACTTGACAGATGGAAGCTTCCGGTAAGCGGGTCACGTTTCTGGATCAAACGGACGTTATTTCCATTAATTGAAAACGAAGCTTCGGAATCATGATACTGGTTAACATATACCGTAGAAGCATTCTGATAATATATGTAATTATTAAGTAATGCATTTGCCTGAACCATGGAGCCGTGGCAGCAGTAGAAGCTGTCAGTTCTTGTTCCCCAGCCCTTGTGCGAACCTGCCCTCATAGGTAGAAAATATGCAATAAGCCCCTCAGACGGTTTATCAGTTGTATATCCGTTGGTGTATTCCCAGTGCCAGTATGTCTGTGCCATGACGCCATTGTACAGGTTACGTTCAATATAATCTGCATACCGGGCATCTCCTGTCCATCTGAACATGTAATCAGCAAGGCGCATCATATTGTATACCGTGCAGTGCTCCTGGGTCTTCATTCCCATTCTTTCACGGAGAGACATCTTAGGTCCCCATATCTCACCATTAGTCTGACCTCCGGTTGCGTACATTCCACGCTCTGTAACAGCCTCCTTCCAGTATGCCATTACAATATCCCTGTAGACCTGCTCGCCGGTAACCTCATAAGCTGCGGCTGCACCGAGAACCTCCGGGATGGTAGTGTTAGCATGCATATTGGTGAGTGGATCATTCCCATTAAGAAGCGGCTCAAATAACCGCCTGCGGTAATAGCGCTCCATAAGTGTGCGATACTTCTCTTTACCTGTAACGTCATAGAGCTGCACCCATATCTCAAGCATTCCGCCGGTCTCAAAATCAAGGATGTTATCCAGCTGTTCCCTGTCAAAATTATCTGTCCAGTTAACAAACCAGTCGGCAAAATTATCTGCAATACCAAGTGCCTGCTTATTGCCTGTGAACCTGTACATATCCACAAGCCCCATAAATGTCTTGTGGATTGTGTAATGTGGCGCCCAGATTCCCCTGCCTCGTGCAATGTGGTGAAGATACTTTTCGGGAATCGATGCTGCCCACTGTCCGCCATTGGCTTCCTGGCATACTGCAAGGCGTTCCACAATTGTGTCTGCCTTTGCCTTAAGCTCCCTGTCGCCTGTGTCATTAATAAGCATTGCAGCGGCTGATAACCAGTGTCCTAAAAAGTGTCCTCTTAGCTGGCATGTTGGGGACTCCCAGCCCCCATGCATATCCTGTGGGATGCAGGCATCATGTGTGACTGCGGCCTCAAGCTCGTAGTTGTATACAAGATTGCGGTCTGTAAGGGACATAAGATATTCACGGTTATCATTTCTTCTTCTGATGAGTTCACCGTCAGTCAGTGTTGCGGGAATGTTATTTGTTTTCATATAATAATACCTCCGTTTAGTGATTAAGTACCCTTTTTGAAAATGCGTTGCGGTATGCCGTGGGTGAAAAACCGGTGTCACGCTTGTAATTTCTTGTGAAATTATGGCTGTCACTGTAGCCAAGCCTGTAGGCGATCTCTTCAACACTTAGGTTGGTGTCTGTAAGGAAAAAGCTCGCTTCTTCTGCCTTTTTCTGTAGTATAAACTGCTTAAGTGTTACGCCGCCAATCTCCCTGAACATATGGGAGAGATACTTGTCGTTATATCCAAAATGTCTTGCAACCTGTGAAACAGTAACATTAGAATGGATATTATGGACAACATAATCAACAATGTCATTGTACAGCTGGGAACGTGGCTTTTTCGATGCTGCAGATACAGAATGTGCATTCTGGCCGGCATATGCGGCTGCGATGTCGTCATATACCTGACACAGGATTGAGCTTGTCATATAGTTCAGTGTGTGTGCCGATGCGCCGCCTCGTGACATATCCTGCAGCTGCTTCATTAATATTACTATCTTCTCGGGGTAGGCAAGCCGTGCCTGTCCGGGTATCGATATAGTGCTTATCAGAGCCGGCGGCGGTGGAACCGGAGGAACCCCGAAATGCATCCAATAAAATGAACAGGCAGAGCTTTCGTACCCTTTTCTTGTATTATAAGGGGGGGCTACCGGTGGGAGTAACAGCATCTCACCCTCAGTAACCGTGTACTGCCTGCTGTTATATTCGAGATATAAAGTTCCCTTTGTCATGACGAATAATTCGTAATCCTCAAGCAGGAGAAAGGAGTGCTTCCAATCCTCTGAAAGGGCTTCAAACTTACCGGTCATGTGATAATCAACCGGTTTGTCGATGGCAATGTAATGATAATCCATTTTGTCACCTCTCTAATGACATTTTGACACATATATAGCTGAATAGTCAATGTAATTTGAGTAAAATATAACGTTTTGATACCTAAACACTCTTTTTGTGTATTGTCATGTGCAAGGTTGACAATATACTTGCAGGGGTTGTAAAATATTCAGGAACGTCTGAGGTAATAATACGATTAATATGGAGGTTTGTTATGATAGCTAAAAGCATGGTTGATTATGTAAAAGGAAGCTCGGTTATCAGGGCTATGTTTGAAGAAGGAAAGCAGATGGCTGCAAGGTATGGGGCAGAGAATGTGTATGATTTCAGCCTTGGCAACCCAAGTGTACTTCCACCTGCCGGTGTTAAGGAGGCAATGATAGACATTCTCGAAAATGAGGATGCTAATCTTGTCCATGGTTATATGAACAATTCAGGATATGAGGATGTAAGGGCTGCAATTGCAGGCTCGCTTAATAAGAAGTTTGGCACATCATTTGATGGGAATAATATACTTATGACGGTAGGTGCGGCAGGAGGCCTCAATGTAATACTTAAGACATTGCTTGATCCTGAAGATGAGGTTGTTGTATTTGCACCATTCTTCGGCGAGTATGCTAATTATGTCAGGAACTTTGGGGGAGTGCTTAAGGTTGTACCTCCTACGGATACATTTATCCCTGATCCGGAAGCCTTCAGGGCTGCAATAACAGATAAGACAAAAGCGGTTATCATTAACAATCCTAATAATCCTACAGGTGTAGTATATTCAGAGGATGATATCAGGGCACTTGCGGATGTGATGCGTGATAAAGAGAAGGAGTATGGAAGGGCAATATATCTTATTGCGGATGAACCATACAGGGAGCTTGTATATGATGGGCTTGATGTGCCTTACCTTACAAAATATTATGACGATACCATTGTCGGATATTCATATAGCAAGTCATTGTCACTCCCTGGAGAACGTATCGGATACCTTGTTATTCCTGATGAGGTGGATGATTATGAAAATGTGGTGCAGGCGGCCAATGTTGCTAACAGGATTCTTGGATTCGTAAATGCACCTTCGCTTATCCAGAGAACTGTTGCACGCTGTCTTGATGCTGAGGTTGATGTTGATATATATAATAAGAACAGAGAGCTGTTGTATACTGAGCTTACAAGACTTGGATTTGAGTGCATTAAGCCACAGGGCGCATTTTACATGTATGTTAAGACACTTGAAGAGGATGATAAGGCATTTGCGGCAAAGGCAAAAGAGTTCAACCTTCTCCTGGTTCCGGGTTCAACTTTCCATGGACCGGGTTATGTGAGAATCGCATACTGCGTTGATTACGATATGATTAAGAGAGCTATACCGGCATTTGAGAAGCTTGCAGCCGCATACAGATAGCGCGTGCAGACAGATGTATATACATTTGTGACAGAACATTGAATACAATAACTGACCCTGGAAGGAGTTTTAATATGTTGGAATGGAAGTCAAATCTCCGTGCTACAGAACCGTATGTGCCGGGAGAACAGCCACAGGATGGCAGAGTTATAAAGCTTAATACTAATGAGAATCCCTATCCGCCTGCACCTGAAGTTGCAAAGCTTGCGGCAGGAATGGATACGGAAAAGTTCAGGCTGTATCCTGATCCGGATGTACATATGCTCTCAGCAGGACTTGCAGCTTATCATGGCGTAAAGGAAGGGCAGGTGTTTGTAGGGGTAGGCTCTGATGATGTTCTGGCAATGTCATTCCTTACATTTTTTAACTCGGACAAGCCGGTATTATTCCCGGATATTACATACTCATTTTATAAGGTCTGGGCGGGGCTGTTCAGGATTCCTTATGAGACTGTTCCGCTTAAAGATGATTTCAGGATAGACTTTGATGATTATACCAGGCAGAATGGCGGGATTGTTATTGCTAATCCTAATGCACCGACATCGATATATGAGCCTGTAGAAGCACTTGAAAAGGTAGTTAAGGCTAATCCGGCATCGGTTGTAATAATAGATGAGGCTTATATAGACTTTGCAGGGGAGAGCGCACTTTCGCTTGTGGATAAATATGATAACGTACTCGTTGTGCGTACATTTTCAAAGTCCAGGTCAATGGCAGGTCTCAGGATAGGTTATGCGGTAGGTAATGTGGAGCTTATCAATGCGCTTAAGAGTGTTAAATTATCCTACAATTCCTATACGATGAATATGCCTTCGATAATTCTCGGAACGGAAGCTGTTAAGGATGAAGAATATTTCAGGTCAACAATTAATAAAGTGGTATCTACAAGAAATGAGACTAAAGCAGCACTTGAAAAATTGGGCTTTGCAATGCCTGCTTCGGGAACTAACTTCCTGTTTGCAAGCCATAAGACCGTTCCGGCAAAATATATATTTGAGGAACTGCGTGCACAGGGCATATACGTAAGATACTTTAATTCCCCGCGCATTGATAATTACCTGAGGATTACCATCGGGACTGATGAAGAGATGGCAGAGTTTATGGAAAAGCTTGAAGGCATAATTGCACAATACAGCCGGACAGCCTGATGGCTACGGTGGCAGCCACAATGAAAGGCATATATGGCATAGAAATTGGTATAGAAAATTAAAAAAAGGTGTTGACAAACTGCCGGGAGTGATGTAATATATGTCTTGCGTCACGGAAAGCCAGTAAGAAACTGGCCACCGACAGTAAGACGGGGTGTGGCTCAGTTTGGCTAGAGTGCTTGATTTGGGATCAAGAGGTCGCAGGTTCGAATCCTGTCACCCCGACTTTAATATAGCATGTTATTGTTATGGTATCATGCGGGTGTAGTTCAATGGTAGAACACTAGCCTTCCAAGCTAGGTACGTGGGTTCGATTCCCATCACCCGCTTTGTTTTTGGGTATGTCACAGGAAAACCGGTAAGGGCTGGTCTCCGAAGGAATAACGGGGTGTGGCTCAGTTTGGCTAGAGTGCTTGATTTGGGATCAAGAGGTCGCAGGTTCGAATCCTGTCACCCCGATTTTTAATATAATATAGTTATTATTCTATATGGTTTGTTTAATATTATTATATTTGTTTAATATTAGTATAATTTAATAATTCATGTACTTTTTAACAGGTTATCAGTACAAGATTATGCGGGTGTAGTTCAATGGTAGAACACTAGCCTTCCAAGCTAGGTACGTGGGTTCGATTCCCATCACCCGCTTTTTTTATTTGAAGCATTTTTTTATTTGAAGCATGAAGGAACGTGTATCCGGTCTTTGTTTTTCTTTTTATCTGTCTTTTGGTATCTGACGCATTTACTGACTAAAGTAAATATTTGCAATGTAGATTCACTGATTTACAATATGACTTAATTGATTAAGGTGGTATTATGGAGATATCGTGGGATAATAAGATGTATTGTATGTTTTCCACAAAAACAATAAGGGGAGGATAATAAAATGAAGCTTATGAAAAAGAGTATTGCTATTGCTCTTGCGGCAGCAATGGTAGTTACAGCAGCCCCTGCTAACAATGCAGATGCTGCCAAGAAGCCGTCAATTGCCAAGAAGACCTCGGTAGAGGTTGGCAAAAAAGTAGTTGTTAAGGTTAAGAATGCAACTAAGAAGACAACTGTAAAGTGGTCAACAAGTAACAAGAAGGTTGCTAAGATTACAAAGCAGGTTAAGAAAGGTGCCAAGGCATCAGCAACTGTCAAGGGTGTTAAAAAGGGTACCGCGAAGATCAAAGCAGTGATCAAGGCAGGTAAGAAGAGCTATAAGGCCACATGTAAGGTTACAGTTAAGAAGGCCGGTGCTGCAGAAGCTACTAATGCTCCGGCAGGAACAGCCAATACACCTGCTGCATCAGCAAAGGCGTCAGCATCTGCATCAGCAGCTGCCTCATCATCACCAAGTAATTCAACAGAGCCAACTAAGCCTGCAGCACCAACAGAGGATCCTAACAAGACTCCTAAGCCAAGCAAGACTCCAAGGCCAACCAAGACTCCGGAGCCTACACAGATGCCTGCTGATAATCTTGATTTTGAGAAGGCAGATGGTGTAAGGATTGATAATGCATCTTATGCAATGATTGAGGGTAACTCAAAGTATATGGCTGATAAGGATTATGTAGAGGTTAATGATCCTGAGAACCAGACACATGGAGCATGGGCTATGCCAGAGAACGTTAAGGTTAATGTAGGTGATGTAGTATCATTCCGTGTACAGGGTGTATTCAAGGGTGATAATATCGTAAGATTCTGGATTGGTAAAGACGGAAGCGGTGGATGTACACCGGTCGAGCTCTGCAAGACAATTGATGAGGGCCGTGATATGGGTGAACATCAGTATCCTGCCTGCTATGAAGCTGGCGAGGATGGTGCAATAGGTGCTGAGATTGTAGGAGCAAGCGGAGAATCAACTAATGGTAAGACAAAGCTTAACCAGATGCTTCTTGGTGCAGATGCAACAACAGGCAAGTTTGACGTAACATTTAACCTTAAGGCAGGAACAAGTCAGGATGATACTAAGACAGATGGTGTAAGTGATTTCTCTAAGTTCGTACTTAAGGGAGTTATCGGACAGAATATCAATGGACTTATTGTTAAGAATATCTATGTAACTGCTATTAATGGCGAGCCGGTTGGTTCTACAACAGATAATCCGGGAACAGGTGAAGTGACCGGTGGTGCAATTGATGTTGATCCGGATGAGCCGGCAGGACTTGATCTTAAGACAGTTAAGTTTAATGCTAATGGCTCAACACAGCAGATTAACGATGATGGTTCGGTAACATTTACGGCAGACGCATTTGACGGAGTGTTCATTCCGCTCCCGGCTGAATGCAAGGAAGGTGATTCATTCAAGATTAAGTTGGTTTACGAATGTGATGGAACAAGTAAGTCAGCTCGTGCATACCTTACAAATGGTGTTGATGTAGCTTCATCAAACCAGTTAAATAAGGATGAAAAAGCTAAGACTTCATTTGAAGGAGTAATGACCGCAACAGGACCATCAAATAGTGTGCTTATTAAAGTAGATTCATATGGTAATAAGTTCTCAACGCTTACAATTAAGAAGGTAATTCTTGAGAAGGTTGGGGCTGCTGCATCTGTTGAATGATTAATAAAAGATTCAAATTATAGTTTAATATAACTACTAATGCGCCTTATATACGAATAAAGTATATAGGGCGTATTTTTTTACGTAAAAACAGATAAACATATTTACATTTGACAGGGAATTATATAATATAGACTAGTAAAAATGGGTGATCAAATATTAGTAGAAGAGAGGTAATATTGTGTTTAATTACATTTCGGGAAGTAACATTCCATTAGTCGCATTTATAGGGATTATGTTTGCATTTCTTGCAACGTGTTTTTTTATTGGCAAGTTCAATCAATATCTTCCGAAGGATATTGGAAGGGATTTTGCGCACGACGGTAAGCTTTCGGCAGGAAAGCCTAGGGGAGCGGGCTTTATATTTATACTGGTATTTCTTGGAAGCGTGCTGCTGTTTGGTGATATTAAGATGGAGATTGTGATATATCTTATCCTGTTGTTCGCTGCAATGATGACAGGATTTCTTGATGATGCGGCTAAGGCACCGTGGGGTGAATATAAGAAGGGATTTTTAGACCTGCTTATTGCCATTGTAGTGGCAATATCCTATCTGAAATATAATGATAACACTGTGTATTTTGCAATGCTTGATGTGAAGGTTACAATTCCAGTGATCATGTATGGAATTCTTATCGTTGTTCTTGTGTGGGCATCTATCAATGTGACTAACTGTGCAGATGGTGTGGATGGTCTTTCGGGAACACTTGCAATTATAACCGTAATGTCGATATATGTGCTTAACCAGATTCTTGGCACCGGCAGTGATATGAATTACATAATATTACTGTTCGTAGTGTGTATACTTGGTTATCTGTGGTATAATGCAACGCCAAGCAGGCTTCTTATGGGTGATGCGGGTTCAAGGGCAATGGGACTCTTTATTGCTATCGCAATACTCAAGACCGGAAGTCCTGTAATGTATCTTTTTGTTGCAGCTGTACTTATACTTGATGGCGGACTTGGACTTATCAAAGTATTTCTGCTGAGATTCCTTAAGATTCATATTCTTAAGAATACAAGGACCCCGCTCCATGACCAGGTGCGTAAGGTTGACGGATGGTCCAATACACAGACAGTGTTCAGGTTTGCGATAATCCAGATAATTATATCTGTTGCAGCAATATATATGATATATGTTATTAATAGTGGAAGAATGTGAGTATATAATACGGAAGGGATATGAAATGAACAAAGAGATGGAAAACAATATTATTGAGCTTAAGGGTATTAGAAAATGTTTTGATGGTGAAGCTGTTGTTGAGGATATTAATCTTACCGTAAAACGTGGGGAATTCGTTACACTGCTTGGCCCATCAGGATGCGGTAAGACTACAACTCTCAGAATGATAGCGGGATTTGAGATACCTACGGAAGGGCAGATACTTCTTAATGGTGAAGATATCAGTACTATGCCTCCCTATAAGAGGTCAATCAATACTGTTTTTCAGAGATATGCCCTGTTTCCACATTTGAATGTATATGAAAATATTGCATTTGGGCTTAAGCTTAAAAAGCTTACCGGAACTGAGATAGATATCAAGGTTGCGAAGGTGCTTGATGTTGTTGATATGGAGGGCTTCGAGAAAAGAAAGGTTTCAACCTTGTCAGGTGGACAGCAGCAGAGGATTGCGATTGCAAGGGCTATCGTAAATGAACCTGAGATACTGCTTCTTGATGAACCGCTTGGAGCCCTTGACCTTAAGATGAGAAAAGAGATGCAGCTTGAACTTAAGCAGATGCATGAAAGCCTTGGGATAACATTTATCTATGTAACCCATGACCAGGAGGAGGCGCTTACAATGTCTGATAAGGTTGTAGTAATGGCCAACGGACATATACAGCAGATTGGAACTCCTGAGAAGATATATAATGAACCAAGCAACGCTTTTGTGGCAGATTTTATCGGCGAATCTAATATATTTAACGGTGTAATGACAGGTCCGCTTAAGGTTACCTACTGTGACAGGGAATTTGAGTGCCTTGATAATTACCCGAAAGATACACGGGTTGATGTTGTCGTAAGGCCGGAGGATATAGTTATAGTCCCGGATGGTGAGGGACAGCTTACGGGAGAGGTTATATCTGTAATATTCAAGGGAATACATTATGAGATTACTGTACAGTGCGGCAAAAATGAGATTATCATCCAGAGGACAAAGGCTGCTGAAGCCGGTGATACCGTATGCATGTATATTGAGCCTGATGCAATTCACTGTATGCCAAGCGGTAAGCCGGTTAACCGTTTTGATGGTGTTATCACAAAACGTAATACGGTTGAGTTTGGTGACGGTGAATTTGACTGTGATATTACGATGTTGTATCCGGGTTCAGTTATTGATGAGTACGGCAACCTTGTGGATGCGGATGGAGAGATCATTGATATTGCAGGAACGGATGTAAAGGTTGAGATACCGGTTGCAGACCTTACAATGAGTGATGATGAAAATGAGGGTGGTGTATGCGGACACATCAACAACCTTATATATAAGGGAGACCATTACCATTATCTTATTAAGACGAAGAGCGGATACGATTATGTGCTTAATGATGAATATCTGTGGAATGAGAATGACTATGTAAGTATTGTTATACCTCGTGATTCGATTAAGCTTTCGCTATGTGATATGGAGGTATAATGCAATGCAGATACATTTTTCAAGAAAAAACCTGTGTATACCCTACGCATTATTTTTGATACTGTTCGTTGTAGCACCTGTTATAGTCGTGCTCTATTATGCATTTACGGATGGAACAGGGCATATATCCTTTGACAATCTTGTCAGCTTTTTTACGTCGGGTAATACAATTGGAACGCTGCTTTACAGTATAGTTATCGCAGCTACAGTGACAATAGTATGCCTGCTTATGGCATATCCTGTAGCGTATATACTTGCCAATTCAAAAATGCGCAGAAAAAATATATTACTTCTTCTGTTTATTATCCCGATGTGGATTAACTTTACCCTCAGGCTTACGGCACTTAAGGAGGTGCTTAGTTTTATAGAGGGCAATCTTGCTTATTATCCGTTTATTAACACTGTAATAGGCCAGACGTATGATTTCCTTCCGTTTATGATACTGCCATTATACACAACACTTATTAAAATGGACAAAAGTCTTGCGGAGGCGGCGGCAGATCTTGGAGCTGATCCGGTGGTAACATTTTTGAAGATTACTCTGCCGATGTCCGTGCCGGGAATAATAAGTGGGATAATGATGGTATTCCTTCCGGCAATGACCAATTATGTAATACTTGATATGCTTTACAACAGTACGTATATAATGGGAAGTCTTATTGGAAGTTATTTTAGTGCGTATAACTGGAACAGAGGTTCAATGATCTCCATAGTTCTGCTTGTTATAGTATTCGCTGCAACATTGTTAACTAATAGATTTACAGAGGCTGACTCTGTAGGTGGGAGGGCAGTGCTTTGAAAAAGTTTTTTTCAATTGCGTGGATAATTCTTGTTCTGCTGTTTATATATTTACCGATAATGATTCTTGCGGTATTCAGCTTTACAACATCGCCACAGCTTGGCTCTATTCGTGAATTTTCATTACAGAATTATAAAACGCTGTTTACTACGCCGGCACTTACCGGGCTTATAATAGGTACATTTACACTTGCACTGGTGTCGGCTGTTATTGCTACTGTTCTTGGGACAACAGGTGCAGTAGGAGCATTTTATTCAAAAAAGCTTCCGAAGACATTTATAGATGGCATGAACCAGATCCCTGTTGTCAATGCGGATGTTGTAACCGGGTTTTCAATATGCATATTTCTTATTGTTGTGCTTAATATGCGCAAGGATACTTATGTTCCGCTTGTGATCGGACATGTACTTTTGTCTGCCCCATTTGTATATCTGTCAGTAGTTCCGAAGCTTAAGCAGATGGACGACAGCATATATGAAGCTGCACTTGATATGGGTGCGACTCCGTTCCAGGCATTAACTAAGGTCGTCCTGCCACAGATCATACCCGGAATACTGTCGGGATTCGTTATGGCTGTAACGCTGTCACTTGATGATTATTTTATTGCAACATACACAAAGCCTGCTACATTTGACACGATAAGTACATATGTTGTTAATGCGACAAAGGGTGCACAGACTAATATCAAGACAGCGCTATGGGCGTTATCGACGGTTATATTTGCCGTGGTTGTGATTGTTGTTATAGTAATGAATATTGCAGGGGGAAAGGAGACTTATGATAATGAAAAGGATTGAGTTTCTGATTCTATTATCTGTAATCGTATTTTTGATGCCGGCGTGCTCTGGTGAGAAAGCGGGAGATGAAGTTGTCCTCCGTGTATGTAACTGGGAGGAATATATTGATGAAGGTGACTGGGATGGGGATGAGCTGATAGAGCTTGACAATGGAAGCAGGATTCTTGGGGTTAAGCCCGAGTATGAGGAATTTGAAGATTGGTACTACAAAAAATATGGGGTTAAGGTAAAGGTTGAATATTCGTGCTTTGGTACTAATGAAGACCTGTATAACCAGCTTACGATAGGTGATAAGTTTGACCTTGTGTGTCCTTCTGATTATATGATCATGAAGCTGATGGCAGAGGATAAGCTTACTCCGTTTTCGGATGATTTTTTTGATAAAGATAATAAGGATAATTATTACACAAGGGGTGTGTCTCCTTATATCAAGAAAATATTTGATAATAACAGGATAAATGGAGAAGCGTGGAGCAAGTATTCGGCAGGATATATGTGGGGGACAACAGGTGTTGTATACAATCCGGAGTACGTTACTCGCGAGCAGGCATCTAACTGGGACATCTTACGAGACCCGGAATTTTATAGAAGGGTTACAATCAAGGATAATGTCAGGGATTCGTATTTTGCGGCACTTGCAATAAGTAAAAGAGACAAGCTGCTTTCGGAGAATTTTATTAATAGTGATGATTATGAGGAAAAGCTTGCACTTGAGATGAATGACACATCTGATGAAGAGATTAAGTCTGTTGAGAAGATACTGCGCCAGTTCAGGGAAAATGCATATTCACTTGAGACTGACAGTGGCAAGGCTGATATGGTAACAGGCAAGGTGCTTGCTAATTACCAGTGGTCAGGTGATGGGGTATATACGATAGAGCAGGCTGCGGAGGATGGTGTTGAGTTATATTATGAGGTGCCCCGGGAGTGCGGTAATCTCTGGTTTGACGGATGGGTGATGCTGAAAGACGGCATTAATGAGGATGCGCGCAGGCAGCATGCGGCTGAAGCGTTTATTAATTATCTGTCAATACCTGAAAATGCTGTCAGGAATATGTACTACATAGGTTACACCTCAGTAATTGCGGGCTGTGAGGATTCTACCATGTATGATTATGCCAACTGGTATTATGGGGCGGATGATGATGCAGAAGAGACTATAGATTATGATATATCGTATTTTTTTGAGGGTGAAGAAAATGCCGGCGGGGAATATATCGTTACTGCAGAGCAGGGACAGGAGTATGGGGCACTTGGTGCCCAGTATCCGACACTTGATGTTATAAGAAGATGTGCCGTAATGAATTATTTTGATGATGAGACTAATGAAAAGATTAATCAGATGTGGATTGATGTCAGATGTTTTAACCTGTCAGATTTGTTAAAAAATTAACATTTTCATGCGATGGTTTGGTATAGAAGTGGAAGGCAGAGCTATTGATAATCAGTTTGACAAATTATATTTCATATAATATAATTCACATATATATGAGGGCAATGACGGAGAGAAGTAACACAGATTATCGTTCACAGAGAGCAGGCGTTGCTGAGAGTCCTGTAAAATGAATCAGTGTGAATAACACTCCAGTACAATATGTACATTCAGCCGTGACCTGAAAGCAATTGCAAGTAGGTGATCCGTATTCTGCGCGACAGTCAGAGAGGTTAACTGACCGGTGAGGGATTGCATATGCAATAATTCAGGTGGTACCGCGGATAGTATGATTAATTACTGTTCGTCCTGAGCATTATAAGTTCAGGATGGACAGTTTTTTGATTTATAGTGGAGTTGCTTTACTGTAGGTCAATATAGCCCCGGCAGATATGTACCGGGACAAAAGTAAGATACTTAGTCGATTTGGAGGTAAAAAGATGGAATTAGGAACTATGTACAGAACCAAGATAATGAGCGGCATTAGTGAAGCTGATATTGATTCTGAGATCAGGATTGCCGGATGGGTTGAGAATATCAGGGATCATGGAGGTGTATCATTTATTGATCTGCGTGATATGTATGGTGTAATGCAGGTAGTTATGAGGGACACAGAGCTTCTTGCGGGAATCAGAAGGGAAGAGTGTCTTTCTATTGAAGGTGTAGTACAGAAGAGGGATGAAGAGACATACAACCCTAAGATTCCTACCGGAACAATTGAGTTAGAGGCTCATAAGGTTGATGTACTTGGAAGAGTATACACAGACCTTCCGTTTGAGGTAACAACATCTAAGGAAGTAAGGGAGGATGTCCGTCTTAAGTACCGTTATCTTGATCTTCGTAACCGTAAGGTTAAGGATAATATGATATTCAGATCTAATGTTATAAGCTTTCTTCGTGAGAAGATGACAGAGCTTGGGTTCCTTGAGATCCAGACACCTATTCTCTGTGCATCATCGCCGGAGGGTGCGAGAGACTATATTGTGCCATCAAGAAAGTATAAAGGAAAGTTTTATGCCCTTCCGCAGGCACCACAGCAGTATAAGCAGCTTCTTATGGTGTCGGGATTTGATAAATATTTCCAGATAGCCCCATGCTTCAGGGATGAGGATGCAAGGGCAGACCGTTCGCCGGGAGAGTTCTATCAGCTTGACTTTGAGATGAGCTTTGCTACACAGGAAGATGTATTTGCAGTGGGTGAAGAGGTTCTTACAGCAGTATTTGAGAAGTTTGCACCGGAAGGCTATGAAGTGACTAAGGCACCTTATCCGATCATCAGTTATGCAGATGCAATGCTTAAGTATGGAACGGACAAGCCTGACCTCCGTAATCCGCTTGAGATTATAGATGTATCGGAATTCTTTGACAGATGTACATTTAAGCCGTTCCAGAGGAAGACTGTAAGGGCAATTAATGTTCATGCCAAGCTTTCAAAGGGCCAGCATGAGAAGATGCTCAAGTTCGCACAGGGCATAGGAATGGGTGGACTTGGATATCTTGAGGTACTTGAGGACAGGTCATATAAGGGGCCTATCGATAAGTTTATTCCGGATGATATGAAGGGTGAGCTTGCGGAACTTGCAGGACTTAATCCGGGTGATACAATCTTCTTCATAGCAGACAAGGAAAAGGCAGCTGCCCTTTATGCAGGACAGATCAGAACCGAGCTTGCTAACCGGCTTGACCTGTTAGAAAAGAATGCATACAGGTTCTGTTATATTAATGACTTCCCGATGTTCGAGTATGATGAGACAGAGAAGAAGATAGGATTCACACATAATCCATTCTCTATGCCACAGGGTGGACTTGATGCCCTTAACAATATGGATCCGCTTGAGATTAAGGCATACCAGTACGATATCGTATGTAATGGTGTTGAGCTTTCATCAGGAGCTGTCCGTAACCATGATATGCAGATAATGGTTAAGGCATTTGAGATTGCAGGATATGATGAGGATGTTCTTAAACAGAAGTTCGGGGCTCTCTACAATGCGTTCCAGTTCGGAGCACCGCCGCATGCAGGAATGGCACCTGGTGTTGACCGTATGATAATGCTTCTGCGTAACGAGGAGAACATCCGTGAGGTAATTCCATTCCCGATGAGTGGAACTGCACAGGATCTTATGTGTGGCGCACCTAATGAAGTAACAGAGCAGCAGCTCCGTGAGGTTCATATTAAGGTCAGGGACTGATTAACTGATAATAGAATTCAAAAGCCCCAAAGACAGCCTGGATATGGTTGTCTTTGGGGCTTCCTGTTCCTGTGCCGGACAATGACAGTACTAAGGAAAAGCTGATATATGACTTTGGAATTAAAGATAAAAATACATTTTATGTAAGGAGACCGGCTATGACAGCACTTATTGCAGCATATACCCCCGACAGGGTGATTGGGAATAACGGACATATTCCATGGAATATTGAAGGTGAACAGAAGCGTTTTAAGGAACTTACTACAGGTAATATAGTAATAATGGGAAGAAAGACGTTTGATGAGATTAAGAAAAAGCTTGGCGGCCCGCTGCCTGACCGAATTACTGTGCTTGTATCCACGACAACTGCTGAAAAAGAGATAGAGGGCCGGTTGTATATTGCCGGTTCATTTGAAAAAGCAATGGATAAGTGCCGGATGATAATGTCAGGACATGGCGCGGATAAAACCATTTTTATTGCCGGTGGTGCAGCACTGTACCGCCGTGCAGTTGATATTGTCGATGTCATGTATATAACAGAGGTAGATGCCCGCATCCGGGGGGATGTATTTTTCCCTGAATTCGATGAAGCCTTATTTGATAAAGAAATAGAGGAATATCACCAGGGGAAGATTCCTTATACTTATGTGAAATATACAAGAAAATAATTCTGATTAATATAAGACAGCCTGCACTGGCGGCAGGCTGTCTTATATTAACCTACCTTACAAGCATCTCTGTAATCTCTGCAATGTAGAGATTGTGATAATCTTTGTCAGCGTACCATCTGGCATCGATATCCGGATCAATAAAAGAATCCGGGTTAACCGGTGTCTTAGAGAGCTTCTTACATATATACACTATATTGCCTTCGTCGATATAAGGTGTCTCTCCGATATGGTCTATGGTAAGGGAAATATTATTGATCTTATCCTCATTACGTCCGGATACACCGCCGAGGTACTTAAGGATAACACGGTTCTGCTTATTCTTCATATCAAAAAAGGTCATTGAAAATGTATCTGCCTTATCCATGATTTCACGGGTGTATCGGCTGTCACGCACGACAACGAACACAACATTTTTACCCCACATTACACCAAAGCCTCCCCAGCCGGCGGTCATGGAGTTAACCTTTCCATCTGCTTCGGCAGTAAGCGCAAACCAGTCTGAAGCTATCATGTTAAATGGATTAATATCTGCATCTTTAATATCTAATGGTTGAAATGTATGCATATCGCACCTCCGATTTGTATCTATAATATAAGTATAGTGAATTACGGACTTTGTGTCAATTTAATTGACATTATTATATAAATTAAAGTAAAATAGATATTAAACAGAAATTAAATATCAGGGTAGCATGCTGATATAAAATGTATATTTATGCTTGGGAGGAGACGTATATGAATATGCCAATAAGTAGAAGAATGAAAAAATGTGTGGCATGGATAATGGCAGTTGTGATGCTGTCCGGCATGACAGGTAATATTCCGTTAACCGGGAAAGTGGCATCGGCTGCAGCTGCATGGAATGGCTATGTTGCCACATCTTATGATGCAGGTGATGGCTCAAAGGACAACCCTTATCAGATAAGGTGGGGGTCGCAGCTTGCATACCTTGCGCAGAATGTGCGTAATGGAGAGACATACAAGAACAGGTATTTTGTGTTGACCGGGGATATTTTACTTAATTCGGTTACAGATCCCGATACTCCATGGGATACATGGTCTTCGTCAACAGAGGGTCTTAACAGCTGGAATTCGATTGGTGAATATAAGTCAGCTGATGATAACAGACCATTTGCAGGTACATTTGATGGAGAAGGACATACGGTCAGTGGTTTGTGGACATGCACAAGAACAACCAACGGATTATTCGGATATAGTACCGGTGTTATTAAGAACGTCAATGTTGAAAAGTCATACATCGAAGGAAGCGGGTATGGTGTTGGTGGTATTGTTGGTAAGAATGATGGTACTGTTACTGATTGCAGCAACGCCGCTTCAATAGTCAGTGTATGGGCAGATGCATCTAATATTGAAGCCGGAAGTGCCGGTGGAGTTGCAGGCACCAATACAGGTGCAGTTACATATTCGCATAACACAGGTACAGTTGACGGTGTCGGCGTATCAGGTGGTGTTACCGGAACTAACCTGAATACAGTGCTCAACTGCTACAATGAAGGTGTCATTGGCAGGGTCAGTCCGTCACAGTATGGTACAGGTGGTATTGCGGGCTGTAACAGCAGGGAGGCAGGAGCTGTCAGGAACTGCTACAACAGGGGTGAAGTTGCAGCAGTTAATTATGCCGGTGGTATTGTCGGAACGAACCTTGGTGGTATTGTTAACTGTTATAACCAGGGTAATGTTACGGTGAGCCAGAATGGTGGTTACTGTGGTACGGTCGCAGGGGCACTTGAAAGGACAGGATTCGATTCCTGTGGAAAGGTTTCATATTCTTACTGGAAAAATGATATCAGTCCGTCAGAACCTGTAGGATATACAGGGGAGGGTACATTTACCGAAGCTACATGCCGTAAGTATAGCAGTGATTATACGTTGTACACTGTTTCAGATGCACGGACCGGAGTAGATTTTACAATAGATGAGAGTTCAGAAACTGCCGACAGGCTTGCTGATGCGCTTGATAAGTGGACACAGGCTAAGAACTGTGGTTCAAAGGAAGTGGGAATTGCAAGATGGACAGCAGGTAGTGGCGGACCTGTATTTGCCAGCGAGGCAGCAGATACATGGAATGGTAATGCGGCAACCTCTTATGGCGGCGGAGATGGAAGCGCAGGCTCACCATACAGAATTACCAATGGGGAACAGCTTAAGTTCCTGGCTAATCAGGTTAACGGTGGCAATGCATATAGCGGGGACCACTTTGTACTTGCATCAGATATCGTGTTAAATGACGAATCATTTGTATATGATCAGGATACAGGTCTTATTCATGTAAGTGATGGAATTAACGAGGCATATTATGGTACCGGAATTAAGGGTGATGATTCCGCAGGTAACAGTCAGTTTGATACAACACCAAGCGTTAAAGGCAAATGGTATATTTTAGGATTATCGGGCTATGAGTCAGGCTCATATGCAGGAATAATTAACCCGTGGACACCGATAGGAACTGCTAATAAGGTATTTGCCGGAAGCTTTGACGGAAGGGGCCATACAATATCAGGATTGTTTATAGAGAACTATATGTATGCAGGTCTGTTTGGATATGCGGATGGTGTTAATATAGCTGATGTTAATATAAAAGATAGTGTTGCAGTATCATCAGATCGTGGTTATACAGGCATTGTGGCCGGATATCTTAATGGTAATGTAAGCAGATGTAATATTACAGATTCAATAGCTGCATCTACTGCTGAGGGATATGTCGGAGGTATAACGGGTTATGCTGCTGATGCACCACTTGAGCAGGATGGTTCGTACAAAGAAAATCATAAGATATTTGGTTCATCATATGGTGGAGACGTATATGGGGCAGGATATGCCGGAGGTATCGCCGGTTACAGTGGATATGGTAACATAATTGACGAGTGTAATACAACGGAACAGACAACTGTCCGTGGTAATGCAAAAGCAATTGGTGGTATCTGTGGACGTAACTATGGTACGTCAATAATTAATACATACAATATGGCAGATGTAAGCGGCGGTGGCTCTGCTTCATTTGCAGGTGGTATAGCCGGTGAGAATGCATCAGAGGGTAAGAGTTGTATTGAGGGCTTTGCCGATGTATTTGGAGTTATTGCCAATTGTTATAACAGAGGTAATGTAACCGGTGGTACAGGTTCGTATACCGGTGGTATAGCAGGTTATAATTTTGGTGGTGCAATTACAAACGTGTATAATGAGGCCGCAGTAAGTGGAGGTACATCAGGAAGTATTGCCGGGGTTAACGGAATAAGTGATGGTGCTTATACAATGTATGAAGGCCTTACAAGGCAGAAGTATAAGAACACACCCGGAACTGTCTGTTATACGTATTCAGCTTCTGCAGCATGTGGTAAGAATAATTGCGATGATATGTATATTAATAATACGGCGTTATTTGCGGGAAGCAGTTATTCGCTGCCTATGCCGGTGCTTGAATGTAATACTGTTAATAAAGCACTTAATGCTTGGATTAAGAGTTCGGGAGATGGGCTTGGTAATGATCCTTCTAATGCCAGGTACCTGACATGGGTATTTAATACAGGTTCATATCCAAAGCTTTCGGGGACCCATTACACCGAGACAACTGATACAGAGCCTTATCCTGAATATGAGCTTACTTATGATGCTAACTGCAGTGATGCGGAAGGAAGCATGGACAGCATTATATATGAATTGACATTGCCGGAAACTCCGGAGTCAGAGAAACCGGTTGTTAAGGATACCGGATATTCAAGGGAAGGTTATAATTTTGTAGAGTGGAATACAGAATCTGATGGCAGTGGCACATCATATCAGCCGGGAGACCACATATCTATTGAGAAGACTACAACACTGTATGCTATATGGATTTCAACACAGGCGGTTATTACATCGGCAGAGGTCAGCGGAAGGACAGCAACTGTTACATGGGATTCTGTTGATGATGCGGCCGGTTACTGGGTGTACAGATACAGGCTTCGCAGCGCAGGTGATTCATTTACTGAATTCACATCGAAGGATAAAATTGATGAAGTTTCTGTTACAGATGTTACGCAGTCAGAGTATACGTATGTTGATAAAGACCTTGAAGTGGGAACTTATTATTATGGAATAAGGGCATACTCAATAGTTGATAATGGAGCTACTGCTACATATGTATTTAAACCATTTTCAGAGGCAGCATGTGTTAAAGTAGAATACAATAATCTTACATATAATGGCAATGGAAATACGGGCGGTGATGTAGTCGGACCTGTAAAATTTGTAAAAGGAACAGAAGTAACCGTTGCAGATAACACATTTACAAAAGACGGATATGTATTTGGAGGATGGAATACGCAGGATAATGGTGCCGGAACGATGTACCGGCCGGGTGATGTGATAACTGCCGATGCTGATATGGAGCTGTATGCCGTATGGGAGCTTGCGCCGGTTAATGACCTTAATGCTTCAATGACAGATAATGATGCCGTATTGCTTACATGGTCAAAAAATGCGGCAGCAGATGCAACAGGATACAGAGTATACTGCTCTAAGGATGATAACAGCCATTATAAGCTTATGGCTTCAGTACCAAAAGAGAGTGCTGATACAGTTAAGTATGTGACTGAGCCAACTGAGGCATCAACAACGTATTATTACAAGGTAACGGTATACAGGGATTCTTCACTGGGTTCAGGTACATATTCTGAAGAAAGCACTGATTCTAATGAAGTCAGTATTACAACAGAGGCAATGCTGAGCCTTGATACGACTAAGGGCGCGGTTAATGACAATGAAAAAACCGGTATTGCAGGTAAGAACGTATATCTTACCTGGGATGAGCAGAGAGGTGTTACAGGATACCAGGTGTTCAGGTCATCTTCAGCGGATTCTTATGGAGCACTTGTCGGAACGGTAAATGGTTCAGTTAATAACACATTTGAGGATGAAGTTCCAAATGAAGGAACGTACTATTATCATTTCAGAACCTATACTGAAATTAAGGATAGTACCAGTGGACAGATAAATAATGTAGAATATGGTAAGTACTCAAGAACACTTACTGTAGAGATCAGGACAATTGTTGTTACATTTAATTCTAACATTAAGTCCAATATGGAGGTTAAAAAGCAGATAACAGGACGTAATTTTATATTCAGCCTTGATGCTAATACATTTACAAATGAGGGATTTGCATTTGATGAATGGAATACAAGTCCTGACAAGACAGGAACCTCATATAGCGATAAGGAAGAATGCCATTTTGATAAAGATATAACATTATATGCAATATGGAAGCTTAATCCGCCTGCTAATCTTGCGGCAGCAATACTTGATGGAAAGATGACACTTACATGGAATTCTAACAGTGCTGCGAGCGGTTATCAGGTATACCGCCAGACTAACGGTGGGGATTATGAGCTGGTTGATACGGTTGTACCATCCCAGGATGCAACACAAAGTTATACCATTGGAGAGTTTGACACATCAATGACATACATATACTTCATCAAAGCATTTCTTAATGATGAGCTTGTATCCGGAAGATATGTAACTGTATATAGTGATGCATCTAATGAAGTTACGGTTGCCCCTACAGCGGCTCCTGAGGGACAGGTGCAGAATGTAAGCTGCAAGGTTAATCCTGATGGCGGACATGGTTCGTATGTAAGAATTACATGGGATGCAGTGGCAGGTGCAGCCGGATACCGCATTTACCGTTCTGATACGGCAGGTTCATATGGTGAGAGGATTGATGATGTCAGAGGTAATTCGTATCTTGATGTGTCAGTTGACAGTTACATGCCGGGTGAATATTACTATTATGTAAGGGCGTATGTAGAAGATGAGGATGGTGTATATTACAAGGCATACTCAGAACCATGCAGGGCTGAATTTGAGAAGGTTAAGCTGACTTACAGACCAAATGGAGGCCAGGGAGATATAATTGAAGATTATGTCATCATGGGCAGCAGTGATATTCAGGTAAGGGACTGTACATATACACGCGAAGGATATCGGTTTACCGGTTGGTATGGAACAATTAATGATACAGAGATATCTTATAAGACAGATATTGATGAACAGGGTAATAACGATTCAATATCGGCTGAGGTGCTGGAATCAGATGTAGTATTAAATGCCCGCTGGAAGCTGAATGCGGTAACAGGGCTTGAGGCATCACGCAATGATGACAACACAGTTGAGCTGACTTGGAATGGTAATGCTTCTGCTACAGGCTATGATGTATACCAGCGTAAGGGTCTCAATGGTAATTTTGAACATCTTGGAACTACAGGTGACAGCAGATATGTGACGGAGGCAATTGATAATACATCAATGTATTACTATTATATCGTTGCATATGAGGATATTGAGCTTCCGTCAGGACTGCTTAAGTCGGCAGGTGTAGAATCAGAGACAGTCACTGTTGAGCCCGGCAGTGTCAGTGAGGGCCAGGTAACAGGGCTTTCAGGAACAATAAAAAATGATACAGTGTCTCTTACATGGGATAAGGTTGACGGAGTAAGCGGATATTATATTTACAGGAGCAGCAACAAGGATGGGCATGGTGAGCTTATTGCCACGGTTGAATCAGGAGATACGGTAGAGTATCTTGATGAGAAGGTTGAGAGTGTTGGAACATATTACTATTCTATAAGAGCGTATGTTACAACAGATAATGCTCTGTATTACAAGCCTTGGTCTGAGGTGATAGATGTTACGTTTGAGGAATGTAAGATTGCTTATATTGCCAATAATATGACTGAGGATAAAGTTGTTATGGAGTATATCGCAGGTGCCGATGTCACTGTAATCCAGAACACATTTATGTATTCCGGAAGGACGTTTGTATCCTGGAATACGGATCCTCTTGGTAAGGGTTATGAATATGTTCCGGGAAATAATTACAGGGTAGAATCAGACCTTACATTGTATGCTGTCTGGAAGCTTGATAAGCCTGCCAATGTGGTTGCAGCTGTTAATGATGCCGGGACTGAGATTGAGCTCACATGGGATAAGGTCGTGGGAGCTGACGGATATCTTGTGTGCAGAAAGTCAGAACCTGATGGGGCGGTTGAAGAGAGGGGTTCGGTAACAGACAACTCATATATTGACCATAATGATGGAAAAGAGCTTGGTCCGGATGACGGATATTATTACTTCGTAAGGGCTTATGAGATAATAGACGAGAACACAAGGAGATATAGTGACAGTTCGGATATTACTAATAAGTCTGTTGTAGGTAATGCAGTAGTTGAA
The DNA here is from genome assembly GCA_934437985.1 of uncultured Lachnospiraceae bacterium. GTDB lineage: Bacteria > Bacillota > Clostridia > Lachnospirales > Lachnospiraceae > V9D3004. The sequence goes on along the minus strand of CAKSBI010000007.1, from coordinate 8,687 downwards.
GAGCCGGATCCGGTTGGAAAGGCAACTAATCTTACTGTACTTGAATTCTATGAGCGCAGTGCCAGGATTGGATGGAGCGGAGTTCCGGCAGCAGACGGATACTTTGTATATCGTTCAATAGGTGCAGATGGAGAGCGTGTACGTACAGGGGATGATATTAAGGGCTCAAACGTTAATACAACAGAGATTGAGCTTGATACTCCGTATTATTATTATGTTGTGGCATATATAATGGATAGTGCTAATGATACATATATATTAGGTGATTATTCGGAGGGACTGCTTGTAATGATCACGTCGTCACCTGCCCCATCGCCGAGTCCTACTCCGCTTCCGACTGCAACGCCTAATCCTTATGGAAAGGTAACTAATCTTACCGCAGAATCCGTAGAAGAGGGTGTAGTTAATCTTAAGTGGGATGATATGGGCAATGTAACAGGGTTCAGGGTGTATAATGTTGACAATAATGCGGGAGACAATATGACCCTGTGCAGGGATGTTTCAGGATGTTCGCTTACTATCAGCAATCTTGAAGAAGGAAGGACATACTATTACTGTGTAAGAGGATATCAGGCTAAGGTAGGTGTTGGCTTTATTTACAGCGACATGTCAGATATTGTAAGCGTTAAGGTAAAGGGAACGCTGGTTACTACACCGGAGCCTACGCCAGGATCAACTGTTACACCAACAGTAACGCCTTCACCAACGTCCAATCCAACATCCGGTCCGACAGCAGCTCCGACCGGAACGCCCGAAGCTACGGCTTCACCTACATCTGTGCCGGATCTGAGGGTGAACAGATTCCTTGTTAAGGATGCATATGGTAAATATATAAACTTAATCTGGGATAAAAATGATAATGCGGCTGGATATGAGATCAGTTACTCGACAACAATTGATGGTGTCAGGAATGTCGTTGCTGTATGCGATGGCAATACGACATCATTACAGTCGGTAGAAGTGACAGGAGCGGCATTTACGGTGAATGAAAATATTAATGCCGGTTCGATCCAGGCATATAATCAGTATGAGAATGCAGTATATTACTACTATATAAGGGCAATATATTCAGAAGGCTTCGCCGAATACTCTGCTCCTATCCTGATACAGCTTCATGTGTTTGATTACAATACACCGACACCGGCGCCGTCAGTAACGGCGTCTCCGGAACCATCACCTGGAGCAGATTCCGTGGTGGAAGCCGGGGATATAGTAAAGGTTTCAAATCTGCGGTATAAAGTACTTACCAATGAAAAAGGTAAACGGACAGTATCGGTTGTAAGACCTGTGAAGAAAACTTATAAGAGTGTTAAAATACCATCAACAATTAAGATTAATGGAGTTACATATAAAGTTACTGAGATAGCTGCTAATGCATTTAAGGGTAACAGTAAGCTGAAAAAGGTAATTATCGGTTCCAACATTAAGAAGATAGGTAAGAGGGCATTTTATAAGTGTACAAGGCTTTCATCGGTTACATTTAAGGGTAAGAAAATTACGGCCATGGGTAAGAAGCTGTTTTATAAAATTAGTAATAAATGCAAAATAATAATTCCGAAGGCTGTTCTTAAGAAGTATAGGAGAATGATTAAAGCATCAAAATAATTATTTAAGGAAAAATGCAATTGGATATGGGCTGCCGGGGACAGTCCGTCCGACAGGCAAAAAGGCTGCCACGTCAGATGATGTGGCAGCCTTTTAACAATTGCGGATTAACCATGCGGTCTGTTACTTCAGGGAAACAAGTCTGTTAAGGGCCGGGGCATAATTATTACATTTTATGTAGAAGTTTTTAGCAGCCTTGATATTGCCGGTACATTCATGAATAACTCCGATATTATAATTAGCACGATAGCTGTTGGTTCCGGCGATTTTGCATGTTTTAAAAGCTGTTGCTTTGCGGAATTCACGTACAGCTTTGTCAAACAGGGCATTATTCATATATATAAGGCCCATTAAAAAGACAAACTCGCAGGATATTGAAAATTCATTATATACACCTTCAAGACCCAGCGCAGCTTCATACTGCCCGGTATTAAGTAATGAGTATCCATAGGATTCCACAAGATCCTGGACATACTCAAGCTTTGGGTCAAGGTCATGGTACAGACATTCGCCAAATATCTGACATGATGAAGCATAATCCCCACGCATAAAGTGGCTTTTGCCAATTTGATACATTATGTATGGATCGTCCGGGGTCTCCTCAAGCATTGCTTTTAACAGGCTGATATTGCGGTCTGATTTATTTTTAATAAAATCCTCATCTCCGTAGTAGCCATAGTGATTGAATTCCAGGGACGAATCAATGTATGATTTTTTTGCAGCCGGGTCAAGGGGAACAAGCTGCTCATGTACTATTCCTTCAAAATGATAGTGGGATTTTGAAAAAATTCGTGGAAGTTTTTCGACAAGGACATTTTCTTCGCCATTGTTGGAATAGTGGTTTTTACACACTATACGTCCAAGGGGAGGGTAATCTGTGGTATCATCAGTGCATTTTTCAATGCATTTTTTAAGCCGGCTGAGCTGAAAGGTGTCAAGGATTTCATCAGCATCCAGTGAAAGAATACAATCATTAGAGGCTTTGCTGACAGCAAAATTCCTGGCAGCGGAAAAGTCATTGCACCATTCATATTCATACAGTCTGTCGGTATATCTGCCTGCTATATCTATAGAAGCGTCGGTTGAACCGGTATCAACAATTATTAATTCCGCGCCAAGGCTGCTTACCGCATCAAGACATTTGTCCAACAGCCGTTCTTCATTTTTTATTATCATACATATTGAAAGCATTGCGTGTCTCCTTTTGCTGTGCATCATGTAAAAATGCTGTATTTATTTGTTCCATTATAGCACACGCAACTAAATATTGGTATAACAGTTGTTATTTCCGGTAAAAAAATGTATAATATAATTTAAAGGCAAAATAAAACGCAGGGAGGAAGACTATGATAAAGCATGTTATTTTATGGACATTAAAGGACAGTCTCAGTGAGACTGAGAAGGCAGATGTAAAAAGGGGCATCAAGGAAGGGCTTGAGGGTCTTAAGGGAAAGATACCGGGTCTGACCGATATTAGGGTTAATATTGAATGTCTTGAAAGCTCCAATGCAGATGTTATGCTTGATTCGACATTTGAAAATGCAGATGCGCTTGCAGGATATGCAGTTCACCCCGAACATGTGGCTGTGGCAGATAATAAGGTAAGGCCTTATACTGCAACAAGAACGTGTATGGATTATGAAGTGTAAAAAGTATTATTATGGTGAGACAAATGATAATTGATGGAGGAGAATATGGAAAAGAAAGGTTCATTTAGCGGACAGTTAGGTTTTGTACTTGCAGCAGCGGGAAGTGCTGTAGGAGTAGGTAATCTGTGGCGGTTTCCCTATCTTGTTGCCAAGGATGGAGGTGGATTGTTTTTAATAATATATCTTGTTCTTGTACTTACATTTGGCTTTACACTCCTTACGACTGATATTGCCATAGGGAGGAAGACGGGGCAGAGTTCTATCAATGCGTATACATCGATGCGCAAAAAATGGAAGTTCCTGGGCGTGATCACATTTTTTGTCCCGGTAATAATAATGACATATTATGCAGTTATTGGTGGCTGGATAACCAAGTATTTAATGGTTTTCCTGACAGGTGACTGTGAGAATGCGGCGGTTGACACGTATTTTACTGAATTTATCACTGATCCTTCATCAGTAGCATATGGTCTTATCTTTATGATGGTCACGGCAATTATTGTATACAATGGAGTTGAGGGCGGGATAGAGCGTTGCTCGAAGATAATGATGCCGGTGCTTCTTGTGATGGTGGTTGGTATAGCAATATTTGCACTCACGCTAAGTGCGGAAGATGCAGAGGGTAATATCAGGACAGGTATCCAGGGGCTTAGTGTATATCTTATACCGGATTTTAAGGGACTTACAGTTGGTAAGTTCCTGCAGGTGCTGCTTGATGCGATGAGCCAGCTGTTTTTCTCGCTTAGTGTTTCCATGGGTATAATGATTACATATGGTTCGTATGTAAAAAAGGATGTCAATCTTAACAAAGCGGTATCACAGGTTGAGATATTTGATACACTTGTTGCGGTTCTTGCAGGTGTAATGATCATTCCATCAATATTTGTATTTTCCGGAATTGATGGAATGTCAAAAGGACCGGGACTTATGTTTGTATCACTTCCGAAAGTATTTTTTGAAATGGGACCGGCAGGAAGATATATTGGACTGGCATTTTTTGTGATGACAGTTTTTGCTGCCCTTACATCATGTATATCTGTGCTTGAGTCAATCGTTGCTAATTGCATGGAGATATTCCATACTGACCGTAAGAAGACAACCTCAGTACTTACTGTTATATATCTCGGCGCAACAGCTGTGGTTGCACTTGGATACAGTGTATTTTATTTTGAGACGTCATTCCCTGCAATCAAGGGAGGACAGCTTCTTGATGTAATGGATTATATAAGTAACAGCTTTATGATGCCGTTTATCAGTATCCTGTCAGCAATCCTTATTGGATGGATCATGAAACCGGATTGGATAATAGAAGAGATGGAATCTACAGGTGACAGATTTAGGAGAAAGCGGCTCTATATCATCATGATAAAGTATGTTGTTCCGGTCATTATGGTAATTTTATTTTTGCAGTCGACAGGAATACTTGCATTATTGGGCTTTGAATAAATGAAGCGGACACATATGGCAGCATGGGAACGTGCCGGTATGTGTCCGTAATTATTACATATAAGTTACAAGCTCATCAACAGTCTTTCTTTTCGGGGCTTCACATTCCTGGTCAGGATATCCCATTACAATAAGGGCTGCAACCTTCTGACCATCAGGAAGATTGATAGCTGCGGCAACCTTGTCCTCATCAAATATTCCGAGAATAACTGTGCCTACTCCCATATCATGTGCTGCAAGGCAGAATGTCTGGGATGCAATTCCGGCATCAAACATTTCCCAACGGTCTTCTTTGGAAGTTGAAAAACTTCCGTCACGCTCGTATCCGCAGCGCTTTGTAACCATGCTTACTACGCATAACTGTGGGGCACGGTGGATAGTTTTCTGGTTAAACTCAAAATCAAGCACGCAATTATCAGCGATATTATCAAGAATTTCCCTGCTCTCAATAATGTTATAACGTGCAATCTGTGTGTTTTTCCATGAAGGGGACATAGCTGCTGCATCAATGATTGCATTGATGGTGTTGTGGTCAACCGGATTTTCTTTGAACCTGCGAATACTTCTTCTTGTTTTAATACATTTAATTGCTTCCATAATATGTATATTCCTTTCTTGAAAATAATTAATCTGCGACATTTATATTATACACGTATTTATAAAAAAAGAAATAAAATATGTTGTAATATTATGTAGAATAACTGTATAATTAAAAGAAGAAGTTGCATATTTTGTGTGTGGGGGGTTATGTCGTTGAAAGATAATAATAAAAAATGTATAAGTATGTTGTATAACAGTATGTTTCCTATGATAGGAATAGTTGTTATTGCAATTCTGCTTATAATATCAACAATAGTTATTAATGATTATGCTGACAGGACATCTGAGGAAAGTGTTAATTCTATTGGTAAACTATATCTGGATGATATTGCGGCAAGAAATGTAAGTGAAGTAAAGAGGTGCTTTGATAATAAAGTGTCTGATATGGAAAAGGCCATATCAGGTCTCAGGGTTGATTATCTTGAGAGTGAAAAATCGCTTCAGAGTTATATATCCGCAATTCAGAATGTTAATGGAATTGATATGTTTGCACTGGTGGATTCAGACAATAAAATCTATACAGATGAGATTACACATGAGGAGATAGACAGGTTTGATTTCCTTGGCAAAAATATTGCCGACACAACAATATCAACAATTGCGGATACTGATTCAAATCCAATGGTTATGGTAGCTATCCCTGTAGAGGGAAAAAGGTTTAATGGAAAGGATATTGTAGCATGCTTTGCGACAATGGATGTTGAAAAAATTATATCATCAATCCGTGTGCAGGGTGAGGAGAACCAGGTTTACTGCAGACTGTTTTCAAAAGAGGGGGAAAACCTTCTGTCTATAAAAGGTGAATATCCTGATAATAAGAATCTGTTTGCTGTATATGCTAAAAAGGCTGTATTTGCGGATGGATACAGTCTTAATAAGCTCAAAGATGACTGGGCTTCGGGGAAGGAAGGGTACTTTGTGTATGATATGCCTGAATCGGGAAGATCTTACGTGTATTACAAGCCGGTTCCGGGAACTGACTGGGTTCTGACCTCTCTTATGAGACAGAGCGTGCTCAGTACACAGATATCAAGTCTTAATGATAAGGTTTTTCGTGCGTATATGCTTCAGCTTATAATCGTCGTTGCAGCAATGGCGGCTGTATGCATGCTGACATCAAGGATCGTGCTTCAAAACCGTCATGCAAGGCATGAGAGGGAAAAAGCTGAGTTTTTAAAACAGGAACAGCGTGCCATAAGTGAAAAGCTTGAACTTCAGACCAGGCTGCTGGAAGAAGAAAAGCTGTCCCACAGACATGATGCGATTCTTAATATTCTCAGTAAGGATTATACCTCCGTATATTATGTGGATATCATAAAAAACCAGGCAATCCCATACCGTCTTTCAGAGGCTTTACATGATCTGCTGGGACTGGATGTTGAAGAAAAATATGATTTTAATAAATTATACAGTTATTATGTTAACAATGTAGTGGTTGAAGAGGATAAAGCAGAAATGATAAAGTACTGTGATGCATCTGTTTTGAATGAGCGTTTTAAGGAAAACGGTGTATTCACACAAGTGTACAGAATTAAAAGAGATAATAAAATTGTATATGCAAAGCTAAGGGCTGCGAAGGTTGATAATGAGCAGGAGCTCCGGCATATAGTCTTAGGTTTTGCAATTGTTGATAAAATGATGCGTGAGGAACAGGAAAAGACAAGGGTGCTGAGGGATGCCCTTGCGCAGGCTGAGCACGCAAACAGGGCAAAGACTATATTTTTGTCAAATATGTCGCATGACATACGTACACCAATGAATGCAATAATCGGATATACAGCACTTGCAGCTACACATATTAAAGATGAGAACAGAGTATTTGATTATCTTAAGAAGATACAGTCATCAAGTAATCATTTGCTTAGCCTTATTAATGATATCCTTGATATGAGCCGGATAGAAAGCGGTAAAGTCAATATAGAAGAAAAAGAATGCTCGCTGTCCGAAATGATGCAGGATATTAAGACTATAGTGCAGACTGACGTGCGGGCAAAACAGCTTGAATTTTTCTTCGACACGCTTGAGGTAACACATGAAAATGTATATTGCGACCGCTTAAGGCTTAACCAGGTTCTGCTTAACTGCATAAGTAATGCGATCAAGTATACCGGAAATGGTGGAACAGTAAGTGTAAAAATCAACGAAAAACCTTCAATAGATTCGGATAGTTCAGTATATGAATTCAAGATTAAAGATACAGGAATAGGAATGAATGAGGAGTTTCAAAAGCATATATTTGAACCATTTGAGCGGGAGAAAACATCTACAGTGAGTGGCATTCAGGGAACAGGGCTTGGGATGGCTATAACTAAAAGCATTGTTGATATGATGGACGGAACTATTGTAGTTGACAGTAAAGAGGGCGTCGGATCTGAGTTTACAATTACCATTAAGCTAAAGACAGTAGGGGATATTTCTGATATTAATATACATGAACTGGAAGGCGTACATGCCCTTGTTGTTGATGATGATTTCAATATATGCCAAAGTGTTTCAATGATGCTTGTGTCGATCGGCCTTCGTTCTGAATGGACAATGTCAGGAAGAGAGGCTGTTCTAAGGGCGCAGTATTCAGAGGAACAGAATGACCCATACGGAGTATACATAATTGACTGGCTTATGCCTGATATGAACGGAATAGAGGTGGTCAGAAGAATACGCAAAGTAATTGGTGAAGAGACGCCAATTATTATACTTACAGCATATGACTGGACTGATATTGAGGAGGAGGCACTTGAGGCTGGTGTAACATCATTTTGTTCAAAACCGTTATTCCTATCAGAGCTGAAGGGCATACTTGAAAAAAGCTCAGGTATAACGCAAAGAGAGGAAGTGCAGGAAAGTGAGACAGAACCGGTATTACCACAGGAAAAATATAGCAAAGAACTACTGGGCATTAATGTCCTGCTTGCAGAAGATAATGAATTGAACCGGGAGATAGTGTGCGAACTGCTTGATGAAGTGGGAATCAGTGTAGATACAGCTGAGAACGGTAAGACTGCTGTAGATAAGGTTGAGAATTCAGATGCAGGTACATATGATATTATTCTGATGGATATCCAGATGCCAGTGATGGATGGTTATGAAGCGACAAGCAGGATAAGGAAGCTTAAAGATCCTGAAAAGTCTCGGATACCAATTGTAGCTATGACGGCAAATGCGTTTGAGGAAGACAAGCAGCATGCATTTGAGGTAGGAATGAACGCACATATAGCAAAGCCTATTGATATTTCATTATTATTTGAAGTAATAAGAGAGCAATGTTTAAAATCTCATAAAACAGGAAATGATAGTTAAAAATATCACAATCAAAAAAATAAAAAAAGGTGTTGACAAGCAGCGAAACGTTTGGTATTATAAATTTCGTTGCCGCAAGAGAGAGAACAA
>CAKSBI010000006.1 GCA_934437985.1 uncultured Lachnospiraceae bacterium | reverse complement strand
TCTTCCGTTCCTATATCCGTCAACAATCCCGCCACCTTACGGTTCCTCATGCTATATCTTTGTGACAGATACCTGAATGACGCTGCTGCTTCGCCATCAGGACCGCCATACTGGCTTATAATAATCTGTGCAATCTTAGGGTCACACTTAGTTATCTTAACCGGATACTGCAATCTCTTTTCATAATTCCACATCTGCCTCACACCCCTTCCCATGGCCATGGACCATCAACCCAGGTCCACCTCTCACTACAGTTAACATCATAATTAAGAAGGGGTCCATAACACTGCTCATATTCCTTTACTGCCTGATGGCGCTGCTCCTTATATTTATGATAGTACTCAAGAGCTTTCGTATCATCCGGATGTGTATCAAGATACAGAGTAACATCATTTAATGCAAAGCTTACCTCATTAATATACTTCATAAGCCCCTTACCTGAATTGTCCACACGTATTCCTCCTTCCATTGTTACACATTCCCTGACATGCTGCACGGGCACCGTAGAACGGAAATACAAGCTCTGCAAATATGCTTCCGCACATGAATCCTTTGTCTGCCTCGAACACCTGCTCAAACTTCTGCCACGGAACATATGCACTTCCAAGCGGCAGGTCTGACAGGCAGTCATATTCGTATGGTTCGGTAACGTTACCACACATCATGCTTCTTCTCCTTTCAATATAAAAAATGATACCAAACAACGTTTTCCGTCATTTAGTATCATTTTATGTAGAAAATAATATTATGTTACCAATTGCAATAACCAAATATTATATACATCTGCAATAATCCTTTGCATTTACGTTATTAAGATGCAATGGCATTGCTCATAATAACTGCCACTGCTTGACAAGTACACTGTCACTCTCTTCAAGGCCTGCAGCCTCAATTATTAAACTGCATACCTTATCTGACACTACAGGCACGGCATTAACCTCAGTCAAAACTTCAGAAAGAGTATCAGCACCTGCCGGGATAACCACTTCAGCTAACATGTTAGCTGATGCGATCGAGTTGATATATATATTCAGCCTGCAATCATTTTTGTTAGCACCGGCTGTTACCTTAATGCCCTTTATACTACTGAGCTTGGAAGCCTCAATATTAGCAATGCCAAACCATCCCTTAGCAGTATCACATTTTACAAGAATGTCATTATTAAACAATGCTGTTGTAACATTCTCTCCCCATACAAATGAATTCGCAGGGTTCACCGCAAATGGATTAACCTGTTTTAAAGGCTCTGCCGTTCCACTCTTAGTCATCTTCGCAACATTAAGACATCCGGCATCATCAATTGACACAGCATCAACATATGATGTCCTGTATGCACATGCACCCTTTGACATGTCAAACTCAAACCTCATGTCAAGCTCGTACTGTGGTGTATGGTAGAACATAAGTATCTGATCATCAACCTGGAGCATACAATGATGGTTGTTGCCCCATGCCTCCGGAGAAAAATACTCACTCTGACCCGGATTCTTCATTGCAACACCCTGATACTCAAATGGTCCCATAGGATTCTTACTTGTCATATATGCAATCTGTGCTTTACCCATCGCACCGCCGGCCTCTTCTGACCAGTTAGTACAATAACTGTAATAATATGTATCCCCAAACTTATTAATCCCGGAATCCTCAAACATATAAGGTGCATCAATAAGCACCGCCTCGCCGTCAATACTGATCATATCCCCGCCAAGCTTTGCCACCCTTGCAGTACGTGGATTCCTGGCCATCCCCTCAGGAACACCTCCACCAAAATATATATAGGCGTTACCATCATCATCCATAAGGACTGCCGGGTCAAACATCCATGCAACACCTTCACAGCCGGGATTCTCCCTGGTTATAAGAGGCTTACCCAACGGATCAGTAAATGGTCCTTCAGGTGAATCTGCTGAAAGTACACCGATGCTTGATGCAGAATTCGCAAAATACAGAAAAAACTTAGTATATTCCTTTCCTGCCTCATCCGTGAATGTCTTATACGTTGCAGCCGGTGCCCAGGAATTACCTGCCCACTTTGCAATTCCCCCGACACCTTTATTCTTATCTGCAGCAACCTGTATAACACCATGGTCTGTCCAGTTAACGAGATCAGCACTCGAAATACAGTTAAGACTTCTTATATTACCATACTCATTTCTTGGATATCTTCCATCCTCATCCCGATAAAAGCTGTCAGAATCATTGCTTCCATACACATATACTCTTCCATTATACTCAATTGCATATGGATCAGCCAAAAATCTCTGTGCGATAACAGGATTATTTTCCCCTATTTTTTTACGTATATTTACTGAGTTCATAAATCTCCCCTATCTTCTATGTTTTATCCCCCTCACCTTATACAAAGACGAGGGGGATATTTTATTAAATAGCATTGTTAAATCCCAGACAACAGGCTGTACATTTATTAATATGCCTTATAGTAGTCAAAATCAACATGTCCGCCTGCTTCCTGTGTTGCATAATACGAAAGCCATGATCTTGCTCCCATAAATGTCGTTGATGTACTGAATTTCATCGAAAGCTCTTTGCCAAGCTTATTCCAGCTGCTTCCATCAAGACTGTAATAGAAGTTAGCCTTATCCGCCCTTACAGAGCCTGTATTAAACTTATATTCCACCTTAAGGTATACAGCTGTCTCCCCTGTAATCTCATCTGCAGCAGCATTCTCGGTAATCTTTGTAGTATCTGCTGGTCTGGCATTATTAGGTGATCCACTTCCCTGGAAAATGTACCTCTTACCATCGTCGTCACATTTAACACCAATCATACCATAATCACTGCCAACCGCCACAAGTCCGGCATAATCACCAGGCTTCATACCATCAGTAACTATTGCAGCCTCTGATGTAAACTCCGGTCCTACAGTTCTCTGGGTAAGTGAATTTCTTGCAAACCATACATTATTACATGTTTTACCTGTCTTTATTCTGTAATATCCCGGCTTCTCTGTTACTGACCAGTTATTATTATCCGGATTATGATTCCACTGCCATACAAGCTTAAGTTTATCACCTGCATTATATGTAAAATCATCATCATCTACAATGCAGCTTTTCTCAGTACTCTTATTAAGCCTGATCGTCAAAGGCTTTGTAACCTTATCCTTAGTACTCTGGCATGCTACAAAGTCGTTATTCTCATTGCGATAACCCATCATTGGCCAGTCCTTATAATTGTTACCAGCATCATCCGTATAATCCCAGTTAACTTCAAGAATTGAAGGGATACGTCCAACTGCATCATGATCCTGGAATAATATTCCGTACCAGTCACCATAAATCGTATCAACTATACCACCCTGCGCAATACCAGTTCCATACTCATATGTTGAACCCTGGAATATAATCTGCTCTTCCCAGTCTGACTGCTCACTATCCATAAGCTTTTTACTTCTGTAACATGTCTCCGTACGGAACCATCCTGAAGATGGGGAAGCAATAATCATAATGTAATAATAATCACCAATATGATAAGCATGTGCACCTTCCCAAAGTCCCCAGTCTGCCGACTTCTTAACAAGCTCCTTAGGACTTCCCACCTTCTTAATCTCGCCAAGCTCTCCCGGAGCACCATCCTCCAGCTCTAGCTGCTGAATTGTAGCGCCTGAATATATTACATACATATTACCATTATCAAAAAGAAGCGCAGGGTCATGGAAGCTTGCATCAATGTGGTATCCTGTCCATTCACCATGCTCTACATCATCAGTTGTATAGCAGAAGAAACCACCACCATTAACATTGAATATTACATAGAAAAGCTTCGTCTCCTCATTATACCTGATTGCTGCTGCCCATGAACCATTAGAATACATCTGCTGTCCATTCTCAAGATTATTCCTGTCCAAATCTGGTAACGCATCATATACATAATTACAAATCTGCCAGTTAACAAGGTCTGTAGACTTCATGATCGGAACACCCGGGCAGAGATTCATAGTAGTACTTACCATATAATATGTACCACCCACACGTATAAAATCACAGTCCGGAACATCGGAGAATATAGTCGGATATTCTGCAACCGCAAGATTATTCTCATCAAGTACAGGCACCTGTGTAGGCTCATTACTATCCGGAGCCTGTGTTTTTGATGGTTCTGTAGGCTGCGCTGCAGTCTGTGTAGGTGCAGGTGTTGATGATGCCGGAGCATTAGTCGGTGCATTTGCCGGAGTACCGGTTACTACAGGGGCATTAGACTGTTTTACAGCCTTCTTTTCAACCTTAACCTTACATTTCAGATTCTTCTTTTTCCCATTAGAAAATCTGACATTAGCTGTTACAATTGCTTTACCCTTCTTCTTACCTGTTACAACTGCTGACTTTGAATTCTTTTTCTTAACAGCTGCCACCTTTGATTTACTGGTCTTCCATGTTACCTTCTTAATACCCTTACCGGTAACCTTAAGTGTTACCTTACCTTTAACCCCAATGGTTACCTTTGTCTTGTTAATCTTTGCACTTGCAGCAGCATTGGCATCCATTGCCGGAACAGACGAAATACCAAGTGCAAGTACACTTACAAGTGCGAGTGCTTTTTTAGCTTTTTTAGAAAAATACATTATATCTCCTCCTTATAATTATTGCAATACAACATTATCTCAGCAGGAATAATCCCGCTGAGATAATAATATAACAATGTTCTTTGTGCAAATTATCAATAAATTATCATCTTATAAGTCTATTATTTGATCTTTGCCTTTGCCGGCATACCAGCTTTCTTAAACAGTTTCTTATATGCTGCTTTCTTTGCCTTAGGAACTGATACTGTAGCTTTAGCATTAACCTTCTTGAATGCCTTAGCTCCAATTGACTTAATAACATTTGACTTAACAGTAATCTTCTTAAGCTTCTTGCATCCGAAGAATGCGTTCTTACCAATCTTGGTTACATTGGCACCAATCGTAACCTGCTTAAGATCTGTGTTACCCTTAAATGCATTATTAGCAATTGCAGTAACCTTATATGTACCTTCCTCAATTACAACGGTAGCAGGAATTACAGCCTTCTTAATGTCATCAGCTTTCTTAACCTCTACTGTTCCTTCACCTGTCACAGCATATGTAATACCCCTGGTAGTCTCCTCGTAACCCTTTTCCATCCAGATATCATCATCTACATATACAATAGGTGTAGCTGACGGAGCTGCCGGAGTAGGTATAGGTGTTGCAGTTGCTGCAGCCGGTGTTGCCTCTGCCTCTTTTGTAGGGGTAGGTGCAGGAGTTGCATCTACATGAGGCTTAATTGAGAAGTTATCAATGTAGTAATCCTCTGTATTCTTATCTGAATATCCTCCCTGCTGGCTTCCGCTTCCGATAGCTTCAGGGTATGCCATAAATATGTAAAGGAAGTAATCTCCTGCTGTAGCATAATCGTCAATGCCTTCCGGAATCTTAATCGTACCTTCCAGACGCTCCCATGTCTTGGTATCAGCACCCTTTTTGTTACCTATCTGGCTATAATTCTTTGGATGGTCTGTATCATTACCAGCATCAGCACCTTCATATCTTGTACCGATCTTAAATGGTCTGAGAGCAGTATAATCCTTATCTGCCACAGCTCCATTCTCATGGTAAACATCAACCTTTATGTCATATGAAACACCTGGTGTCAGCTTTTTAAGATCATATGCAAATCCATTCTGTTCCCACCATTTTTTACCACTGGCTCTGTTTGTAATCTTAAGGCACTTATTACCTGTAGAGACAGCCTCTCCAAATTCTCTTGATCCGACGTCGCTGTTAATACCTTCTACAACTTCTGTTGTTATACCAAGATTAAAGATATCATCCTGCTTATAACTGTCATCCTCAAAGTTGTACTCAACTGAAAATGGTTCATCAGCCTTTGCATCGTTACCGCCTGATACAGCAACAAGTCCTGCTGTAAGACATACAGCTGCACATGCAGTAAACATTTTCAATACATTTTTCTTCATTTTACTTTACCTCCATATTGTATTATAATTCGTAAAAACTCTTTATAATTATAGCATACCATATAAATTGTGGATATGTACAATACTCGTCTGAATATGTACATTATTCTTATTGATTAATACATCCTGTTCGCAAAAACCTCATCCGTCACAGTTATCATTTCAATCTTCTTACCATCAACTTCTATTGTTTTTACATAGCTTTCTGACTGAAAACATGCTTCTTCTATATAATTAGTCTTTTTTTCAACCTTACCGTCTGCCTCCATAACCTGAATTGCATCTGCTACATATGGTGCTGCCAATGGATTACACTCAAAATCAGCATTTATCCTGCCTGCCATAACATCTGCAAGTCCATCCCTTACCGCATCAAAGGATATGATTATTACATCTCCATCAACGCCATATTTAAGCCCCTCTGCTTCCATTGCACGCATCGCACCCCATGCTTCATTATCATTCTGGCACACAACAACATCTATATCATCATATGACTTAAGAAATGAACGCATAACGTTATATCCGCCATCCTCGGTAAATTCTCCATCCTTTTCCGCAAGCAGCTCCCAGTATGCTTCTTTTTCTGCAACCTTTTTAAAGCCCTTTGACCTGCCGATCTGTGCCGAAGAACCCTTATTACCGGTTATCGTCACAATCCTTACCGAATCATCATCTATTTTTTTTGCTTCGATATACGCCTTAAGCCATTCAGCCGCAGCCTTGCCTTCAGCCTCAAAATCCGAACCATACCACGCTTCATACAGACTTTTATCTGCGTCTATCGTCCTATCGATAAGGAATACCGGAATACCTGCACGCTTTGCCTCCTTAAGCACATCATCCCAGCCTGTCGGAAGCACGGGATCAATCACAAGATAATCAACCTTCGCATCAATAAACTCCCTTATTGCGTCAATCTGTGCCTGCTGGCTATTATCCGCATCTGCAAATAATAATGAATATCCATTTGCTTCAGAAAATACGTCCTGTGCCGATGCCGTAGATGCAGTTCTCCAGTCAGATTCATGTCCAACCTGTGCAAAGCCAACCTTGATCAGACCATCATTATCCCCATTGCCATCTTTTGGCTCCCCTGCATTGCCATCATTACCTGTATTATCCATCGTTCCGTCACCCACATTAGAAGAAGGTGTCGGTGTGACATTATCCGTTGTATATAATTCTCCGTCATTTCCCCCACATGCGGTCAAAAATGCAGAAAGAATAATCATTAGTACCGCCAGACATCTTTTTTTCAATACAAACAGCCTCCCTTTATAATTTTGATGTCTATATTATAATTCATTGACCACACATAAAATATGCATTATAATCTTATTCACATAGACAATATTCTTTTTATTAGAGGGGGGATATAATGAATGAATTAATTCTCGATAACCGTATTATGCCGGTTGTCCTCGAAGCCGGCAATATTTCAGGAACGTGCAGCTCCATAAGCGGCTGCATTTCATCATTGAATGATTCATTATATATAGTTATTGAAGGTTATTTTGATATCATTGAAAATGACGTACAATACACGCTGTCTCCCGGTTCTGCATTATTCATAAAACATGGAACTGATGTCAGAGCATCTTTTCATCACAATGAAAACGGCTGCATTATTATTAACTATTATTATTTTGACATACCGGCAAAGAGGGATAATTATTCAGGCAATCAGTATATCATCCCAAAACTTCTTGAAAATGTTTCCGGTTCAATTCTTTTTGAAAAAGCCGACCGTTACATTGAACTATTCAACTCAGACAGCACCTATTCAAGGCTTGATATCAACGCCAGATTTTTCGATATATTATCAGAATGTGTAAAGTATAGTATTGACTACAGGCACAACCCGAACAATCTGTCAGAAAATATAATTGCATTTCTCAATGACCATATTAACGAACCTCTCAATACAAAGGATATGGAAAAACGTTTCTTCCTTACATACAAATACATGGGAACAATATTCAAAAGAGAAACCGGATATACAATACTTAACTATCACACTCTTTTACGAATAGAATCTGCCAGGAAAATGCTTGGTTCAACACTGTACAGCATAGACGAGATCAGCCGCCGGTTAGGTTACTCTGACCCACTGTACTTTAGCAGGGTATTCAAAAAGAACACCGGAATATCCCCACTGGCCTTCAGAAAACAGCATATATTATAAATACAGCCATAATATAGATAATCCTAATACTATATTAATGTAATCAATAATATTACCATTGTTATAATTATGATACACACTTTATCATATACCGGCCGGTATGGTTACCTGTTATAACCTATATAACAGGTAACCACCGGCACAGCACATATATGCACCAGTCTGTCCCGTATTACTTAATCTCTATATCCAGCTTACCATCAACTGCAATGACACTTGCAACATCTCCTGCACCGGCTTTACCCTCAAGCATCTTTCTTGCAAGTATAGTTTCAACATACTTTTGGACATACCTCTTAAGCGGTCTCGCGCCATATACCGGGTCATATGCATTCTCAATAATGTATTCCCTTGCTTCCGGTGACACTTCAACAGTTATCTCCTTATCAGCAATCCTCTTATTAATGTCTGCCACTATAAGATCAATTATTGAGTCAATATTGTCCTTTGTTAATGGTTTAAACATAATTATCTCATCAAGTCTGTTAAGGAACTCAGGTCTGAATGACATCCTCAGACTGCCCATGACAGACTTTTCACATTCTTCCTTAATGTTACCATTCTCATCTATTCCGTCAAGAAGGTACTCTGAACCAAGATTCGAGGTCATTATCAATATCGTATTTTTAAAATCTACCGTACGTCCCTGGGAATCTGTTATCCTTCCATCATCCAGAATCTGCAAAAGAATGTTGAACACATCCGGATGAGCTTTTTCAATTTCATCAAACAGTACAACCGAATACGGTTTTCTACGTACAGCCTCGGTAAGCTGTCCACCTTCTTCATAGCCTACATAACCCGGAGGAGCTCCGATAAGCCTTGACACTGAATGCTTCTCCATATATTCACTCATATCAATCCTGACCATACTCTGTTCATTATCAAACAGACACTCCGCAAGACTCTTGGATAATTCTGTTTTACCTACACCTGTTGGTCCAAGGAATAAGAATGAACCAATCGGTTTACTCGGGTCTTTTATTCCTGCCTTAGACCTGAATATTGCATCAGCAACCAGATTCACTGCATTGTCCTGTCCAACAACACGCTTATGCAGCTGGTCACCAAGCTGTAATACTTTGTTACGCTCACCCTCTGTAAGCCTTGCTACGGGGATTCCGGTCCATCTTGATACAATCTCAGCTATATTCTCATCCGTCACACACTCGCTTACATAACTGGCATTATCTCCAGCCTTGTCCTCATACTCCGCAAGCTTTTTCTCCAAGTCAGGAATCACACCATACTGCAGCTTTGCTGCTTCCTCATAATCCATGTTACGCTGTGCAACCTCAAGCTTTTTACGGCTTTCCTCAAGTTCTTCCTTAACCCGGTGGTTCTTCGCAATTGTATCCTTTGTGTTGTCCCAGTCACTCTTAAGGACATTATACTTTTCCCTGATTCCGGCAAGTTCCTCTTCTATATTGGCCAGTCTCTCAGCACTAAGCCTGTCGGTTTCATTTTTAAGTGCAGCTTCCTCAATCTCAAGCTGGGTTATCCTTCTGGTCATGTCCTCCAGCTCAACCGGCATAGAGTCAAGCTGTGTCTTAATCATTGCACATGCCTCATCAACAAGATCAATTGCTTTATCCGGCAAAAACCTGTCAGTGATATATCTGTCAGACAATACAGCCGCCGACACAAGAGCATTATCAGCAATTCTTACATGATGGAACACTTCATATCTCTCTTTCAATCCCCTCAAAATAGAGATTGCCTCTTCCACACTCGGCTCATCAACCATTACAGGCTGAAATCTTCTTTCAAGTGCAGCATCCTTTTCAATATACTGTCTGTACTCATTAAGTGTAGTAGCACCAATACAATGCAGTTCACCCCGGGCAAGCATAGGCTTAAGCATATTGCCGGCATCCATTGCACCCTCAGTCTTGCCGGCACCTACAATTGTATGCAGCTCATCAATAAATAATATGATTCGCCCATCACTTTTTCTAACCTCATCAAGAACCGCCTTAAGCCGTTCCTCAAACTCGCCACGGTACTTGGCCCCGGCAACAAGTGCGCCCATATCCAGTGCAAATATCTTCTTATCCTTAATGGCATCAGGCACATCTCCCCGGACTATCCTGAGTGCAAGACCTTCCACAGCTGCCGTCTTACCTACCCCTGGCTCACCTATAAGGACAGGGTTATTCTTGGTTTTTCTCGAAAGTATCCTTATTACATTTCTTATCTCTTCATCCCTTCCAATCACAGGATCAAGCTTTTGCGCCCTTGCACGTTCAACCAGGTCCACGCCATATTTCTCAAGAACATCATACGTATCCTCCGGGCTGTCGCTCACAACACTCTGGCTTCCCCTTACCTCGGCAAGTACCTTAAGAAATGAATCTCTTGTAATACCAAATTCATTAAGTATTCCCTTAACCTCCTTGTCGGCATTGTTAATAATACTTAAGAATAAATGTTCAACTGAGACATATGAATCCTTCATCGCAGCCGCTTCATCTTCAGCCTTTAAAAGCACTTTATTAAGTACACTTCCTACATATGGTTCTGCTCCTGTCACTTTAGGAAGCTTTCGTAACAGACCTTCAACCTGTGCTACAAGTACTTCCGGCTGAATCTCCATTTTAACACACAGATTTCTGATCAGACTCTCATCAATTGTAAGAAGCGAATATAATAAATGTGCTGGTACCAGTTCCTGGTTACCATATATACTAGCAACATCGACCAGCTTATTAACTGCTTCTACCGACTTTTTCGTATACTTATTAATATTCATACAATCACTCCTTATCATTTATTTTAGATGTACTATAGCACTCGTTGTTAGCACTGTCAAGAGGTGAGTGCTAATTATTTTATTTTTTCTTTATTCCATTATCCTCTCATTATCAGCACACTTATTGCACAAAAAACCTGTAAACAAATATCTCATATATGTTTACAGGTTTTATTGTATATAATATTTAATTATATTTAATTAATTATCCAAATATTACTTTCTGGTACGAATTGCCATAATTATACTCTGAACTACAAGGAAGATACTTAACATAGCACCAACTGTAATCTGTGTCCAGTATGGCTCATTAAATCCGGCCGCAAATACAATCTTAGTAATTGTCTTAAGTGTTGCTACACCAAAGAAAGTACCAATAATATTACCAACACCACCGGTAAGAAGCGTACCACCAATGATTGAAGATGCAATAGCCTCCATTTCAAGTCCTGATGCATGGGCAGGATCTCCTGAACCACGCATAAGGAAATATGTGTATCCACCAATACCGGCAAGAATACCACAAAGAAGATGTGAACTGAATACAGTCTTTCTTACATTGATACCAAGCATAAGTGCACTCTGCCTGTTACCACCTACTGCATAGAAATTACGGCCAAACTTAGTCCATTTCAGCATTACAAACATAAGAATTACAATAGCAATTGCAACTATAACTCCAATACTGATACTTGCAGGTACCCACTCATTGTTCTTATTATATGATCCAAGGAATGGAACATCAACTTTGTATAAGGTCCATTCTTTAAATAACTCATTCTCTACACGATGTGGCTCAGGTGATACAATTGTTGTAAGACCTTTTGCAAGAAACAATCCTGCAAGAGAAATAATGAAAGGCTGAATGTTAAGATATGCAACCAGCCATCCCTGGAATGCACCAAATGCAGCACCTATCAATAACGCCATTACTATTGAAAGAATAAGTACTGTTAAGTTAAGCGTAAATGCATTAGTGTTCTCTCCAAGAATCTTAACAACGAAATCGCGTCCCCATGTATCAATAAAGATTGCATCAAATGTACATACAAAACACATTACACCACTTATGGAAATATCAATTCCACCACAGATCATAACCAGACTCATACCACATGCAGATATGATAAGTCCGGTATTCTCTACAAGAATATCCATAAAATACTGTGGTTTATCAAATGAACCAACTCCTGAAAGAATTGCCCCAATATACATAACAAGGAATACACCTATTGTAATCATAAGCAGAAGATTGGTATCTGTAATTCCTACTTTACCCTTTTTCTTTTCATCCATCTTAGGAATATTTTCAACACTAGACATTTGTTCCAACCTCCTTTGCCTTATTCTTGGCTGTTACCTTTTTCCAGAACTTTGAAAGCTTTTCTCTTACAGTTTCAGAACTGAACACAACAAGGAGAATAACAACAA
The DNA here is from genome assembly GCA_934437985.1 of uncultured Lachnospiraceae bacterium. Taxonomy (GTDB): domain Bacteria; phylum Bacillota; class Clostridia; order Lachnospirales; family Lachnospiraceae; genus V9D3004. Next base: position 58,862 of record CAKSBI010000006.1, on the reverse strand, counting down.
CCGCTTTATAAGCCGGTTTCTGCTCACCACCAATGTTGAAAAGGTTAAGTGTCTTATCAAGGAGCTGAATAACATAAGCACCCATAACAGAACCAACCATGCTGAACTTACCACCTGCGAGAGCATTACCACCAATTGCTACGGCAAGAATGGCATCCATCTCTATGTTCTTAGCATCACCCGAATAATTGATCGAACCCTGTCTGCTGACCATTACAAATCCTGCAATACCTGCACAGAATCCAAGTATTATGAATGCAAGAAGCTTAATCAGCTTAGGATTAATACCATTAAGTCTTGATGAGCTTTCATTAATTCCAACTGCCTGTGTATATAATCCCAGGGTTGTGAACTTAAGTACCAGCGCAATTATAATAAAACATGCTATAGAAATAAGAATTGGTGTAAAAATAGGAACCCCGCTAAATGATGTACCCCACTGCTTTAATGAAACATCACTGGTTGAGAAGTTACTATTCTGATTAACCCATGCTGCAATCGAACGGCCTGCAGTAAACATGATCAAAGTAGCAATCATAGGCTGGATCTTAAAGAATGCAACCAGCACACCATTGAAAAGACCTACTGCCATAGCAACAAGGCATCCAATAAGGAATGCTAAAAATACAGGATTCTGGAGCTCAGCCTGTGAACCATCCCCAAGAAGTACCTTAATGATCACACTTCCAACAAGTGCCATTGTAGCACCAACACTGATATCCTGTCCGCCTGAAGCAGCTGTAACGAGCGTCATACCAATTGTAAGTATAACAAGCTCAGTTGCCTCATCAATAACTGATATAAGCGTTCCTGTCAAAACTCCATCTCCCGTTGTTGACATAACAAAGAAGGATGGGTCTCTTATTACATTAAATAACAGCAGAGCAATAAGTGCAATTGCAGGAATCATTATCGGCTTAATCTTTGCAAATACTGCTTCACCATTAAACTTACCAGCTTTTACTTCATTCCCTGACATCACTTATCACCTCCGGCAATCGTACTCATAACCTTATTCTGGTTAAGGTCATTTCCTGTTAATTCTCCAACAACCTTACGGTCTCTCATAACAACAAGTCTTGAGCATGTACGAAGCATCTCATCCGTCTCTGATGAAATGAATGTAACACTCCTGCCTTCCTTGGCAAGTTCAAGAACAAGCTTCTGAATCTCAACCTTAGTTCCTACATCAATACCTCGTGTAGGCTCATCAAGAATAAGGTATTCCGGATTAGTCAAAAGCCAACGAGCAAGAATAACCTTCTGCTGATTACCACCTGATAACGACTTAATAGGCGTATCAGCAGAGGCTGTCTTGATCTCAAGCTTTTTGATATATTCATCAGCAAACTTATACTGCTGTGCCTTTGATAATGGCCTGAAGAACCCTCTCATAACCTGCATGGCAAGAATAATGTTCTCACGGACTGAAAGGTCTCCGACAATTCCATCAATCTTACGGTCTTCCGGAAGGTATCCGATACCTAACTTCATAGCTCTGATCGGCTTACCAATCTTAACTACCTTACCATTCTTCTTAATTACACCCTTAATTACTCTATCTGCACCAAATATCGCACGAACGCACTCGCTTCGTCCCGAACCAAGAAGTCCTGTAAATCCATTAACCTCACCCTTGTTGATATAGAAATCAAACGGCTTGATTCCGGCATTACTCTGAAGGCCAACAGCCTCAATAACCGGAACTGTATTAGCATCAACGGTTGGTTCATAATCTCCCTTAATATCTGATACATCATCAAAATCTTTACCAAGCATCTTTGATACGAGCTGAACACGAGGTAAATCTTTAATTTCATATTCTCCCACAAGCTTACCATCACGCAGAACGGTAATCTTATCACACACTTCATAAACCTGATCAAGGAAGTGTGTTACGAAAATAATTCCAACACCCTTCTTTTTAAGGTCTCTCATCAATTTGAAAAGTTTCTCAACCTCCTGCTCATCAAGAGATGAGGTTGGCTCATCCAAAATTAATACTTTACAATCCATATCAACGGCTCTTGCTATGGCAACCATCTGCTGAACCGCTATTGAGCAGCTTGACAACTGCTGCTTTGCCCTTGCAGGAATGTCGAGTGTTTCAAGAATCTTCTCGGCTTCCCTGTTCATCTTTTTCCAATTAACGCCCTTGCCTTTTGTACGTCCAATATACATATTTTCCGCAACTGTAAGGTTAGGACATAAAGTTATCTCCTGATATACTGTACTTATACCCAGATTCTGTGCATCCTGTGGTGAATGAATCACCGCGGCTTTGTCAAGTCCTTTAATAAATATATCGCCTTCGTCCTTACTATATACTCCAGTCAATACTTTGATCAAGGTTGATTTTCCAGCACCATTCTCACCCATAAGGGCATGAATCTCCCCTTCACATAAAGTGAAGTCAACATTCTGTAAGGCACGTACGCCAGGAAATGACTTACTTATATTTCTCATTTCCAACACTGAATTTTTATTCACAGTGCACTCACTCCTTAATACAATTTTCAGAAAAAAAGCACGGCATGCGTACACGAAAATTATCATTTACACAATGCCGCGCTCTTTAGTATTACATGAATATTAAATATTAATCTGACAATTCAGTAACAGCAATTAGATTCCGTATGTATTTACGTCATCCTCTGTAATTGTCTCAGCATCGAATCCCTTCTCGTCCATGACAATCTTCTTCTCAACTGTCTCTCCAGCTTCAAGCTTCTTGATAATCTCATCAAGGTACTCTGACTGGAATGGGTTACACTGACCATCATAGTTCCAATTCTTATTTAAGAGTTCCTTAAGAGCCCATTTATTGCAGTCAAATCCCATAACGATTACCTTTTTACCAACACCATGCTCGATACCAGCCTTATCAAGTGCAGCTACAGCACCCTTAGCCATGTTATCATTCTCAGCATAGATTACGTTGAAATCCTTCTTCTGGTCGATAACTGACTGAACTGCATCCTGTGCTTTCTTCTCATTCCAGTCGCAACCAGTTGATAATACGATATCCCATCCTTCAGACTTAGCAGCATCCTCAAGAGCTCCTGAACGTCCTACCTGGGCAGCTGATCCAATCTCACCCTTAAGGTGAATGATACTGTATGAATCAAGACTCTGTGACTTTAACCAGTCAACAGCCTTGTTTCCTTCTTCAACCATATCTGATACTACAGATGATTCATAGAGACTGTCATCAGCTTCGATTGTACGGTCAAAAAGGATTACCTTAACTCCGGCCTTCTGAGCTTCCTGCAATGTCTCATCCCAACCTGTTGTAGCAGCAGCTGAAAGGAGAAGATAATCAACTTCATCCTGGATAAACTGCTTAGCAGCTGAAATCTGCTCATCGTTCTTAAGGCTGTATGCAAACTGTGCATCGTATCCATTCTCTGCTGTGAACATAGCCTTAAGGTCATTAACGTTAGCTGTACGGTATCCTGACTCGTTAGGGTCATTGTTAATGATACCTACTTTAATTGTTTTTGATGAATCTGAATCTGCATCTGCAGCATCTGAATCTGCATTATCACCTGCATTATCATCTGTGCTTGCATTTGCATCCGGTGCATCTGTCGCAGCCGGCTCATCTTTGCCACCGCATGCTGTCATGCCTACTACCATTGTTGCTGCCATAAGAACAGCCAATACTTTCTTTCTCATGTTTTTCCTCCTAATAAATTATATAGATTTTCAAAGCACTCGACTTTGATATGAATATTTTATATCCACTCAAAAAAGAAATCCATTCATAATATTTTAATATAAGTTGACTTTTTTATTCAAATTGAATATCGTTATATTTTTTTATTATTATGTTTGATATTTTTATTAAGCGTCATAATTATTCAGATGTCATCATTACTTTTTGATTCCCTGCTGTTTCTGAACTGTGTAGGATTCATCCCTTGTGTCTTCTTAAACAGATATGAAAAATAATGTGGGTCCTTATAGCCGACCTCGGTACTTATCTCACTGCTTCGCTTATTAGTATACAGCAGTAATTCTTTCGCCTTTGCCATTCTGTAATTAGTAAGGTATTTGATAAGCGGCTGACCTGTCTGCTGGCTGAATATCATGCTAAGATGATTAGGTGAAAAGTTAACATGGGCTGCCATTATATTGAGCGACAGCTTGTCATCTGCATAGTTCTCATCTATATATTTTACCACCTCATCCACAATATCACCGTAACGGCTCCTGGAGTTATTGCCCCTGAATGCCATCGCTTTCTCAAGTATATTGACCACATACTTTTTTGAATTATTCTCATTTTGCAGTATCTCATATGTTATATCAGGTGATTCTATCTCACTCTTTGACATACCGATTCCTTTAAGGAATTCACACACGCAGAAATATATGCCAATGACTATATATCTTCTGAATGCATTGGATGCAGCTGCCTGTTCACCAAAGCTGTCAAACAGCTTTTCAACATATTCGTCTGTCTTTCCCATTTCCCCAAACTTGAGGTATTTTATTATGTCATCATCATTAAATCCGTCAACATCTATATCACTTATGCTGACTTCATCCCTTGACATATACATGTCATCTTCCATTTCGTTAATATCAATGATAAGGTTCTCATTAATAAGATAACTGTATGCATATGCACGGCACGCCTTTTCATATGACAGCCTTATATCTCCTATTCTGTCTACAGATTCCCCTATTCCACCATAAAATTTTATATAGTCATACTTATACAGTACATTTTTGATTTTCTCTGAGTAGGTATTCTGCACCCCTGTAAGATTTTCAATACTATCGGATTTGAATATAAGACATTTTCCCTCCAGGCCATTGTCAAATATCAGCAGCTGTTTTTCGTCAATTATTGCTGCAAGATCATTATCTATTGCTTCAAGCGTACTCTTTGAATCTTCCCTGCTAAGTCCAACAGGCACAACCTTAACACGCATTACATTGTACCACATGGCGACGATGTCTATATCATTCTCCCTGGCCGTACTGATAAGTTCAGCCGTCGTTTTCCCGGAGTGTATGACATCTTTAAAAAACTCATTACGTATATACTGCGCAGATTCCTTTTCGGCATTTTTATTTTCCAATTCCAGAACTGCCCTGTCCTTTTTCAGGCGCGCTGTCTCCGAAACCTTTCTGACTGCTTCATTAAGCTCATCCTCATCAACAGGCTTTAAAATATATTCTGCAACACCAATATGCATTGCTTCTTTAACACATTCAAATTCTGAATAAGATGTTATCATTATTATCTCAATATCAGGATACTCCTTCTTAACAAGCCTGCTTAACGTAAGTCCGTCCATATATGGCATCTGGATATCTGTAACCATAATATCCGGCTGCTCCATTGATATTGCCGAAAATGCCCTTTCCCCATCTGACAGCTCAGCCCATACTTCACATCCGTAAGCCTGCCAGTCAACCAGACTTTTTATGCGCTCCCTGACATTATAATCATCATCTGCAAGCAAAACCTTTAACATATAATATTTGCTCCCCATTCACAAATCATTAACTTATAGTGTTCAAGGCATTCCCCCGGTCTGCCCTCTTTTATCATCTTAACACACGGATAAATGTATTCAGCATACAGTTTTTTGTATATGTCACCCGAATCGGCCCTTGTATTGATCGCACCGACAATACCCGGCGCACACTCATAATATTCTTCAACCATCTGCTTACCACCAGGTGCAGACATCATATAGCCATCACGAAAACCTCTTAACAGTGTCAGTTCCTCACAATCGTCTGCATATCCCATATGTTCACATACAGCAGTTGTGATATAACAGAGCTTTCTTCTGAAGCCTGAATCTATTGTTGCATAATCTGAATACTGGAGATTAGTATTCTTAAATGCAGAATTCCATTTATCCACAATACTTTTAGTCAGTTTTTCCGCATAATTCCTGTCAGTATCAATAATGCATGGAAATATATACATTACAGCATACATATTGTACCCAAGCATCACCCTTGAACCCGGCTGCTTACCGCCCGTCTTTATAATCGCTTCTGATTCCGCCACAAATTCTGCTGCAAGGCCATCTATCCTGTCAAGAACGCACGCAGGCACCTCACCACTATCCGTATCACCACAATCTGCAGCCACTCCGTCTATCTCTTCAAGCATCTCTGTAAACATATACTTATAATCATCACAAAACTCCTTAACCGCTTCCATATATGTTTTGGACCTGAACCTCGAATTATATTTTTCGCTCTCACTGTACATTTTCCTTAACAGTGCTTCATTACCCATTACATTAATCCTCCTTAATACTAAGAGAAGGCAGGCAACAACCGCACCTGTCTTCCCACCCGGCATATGCCTGAAACAGGCACCGCCTTAATTATTTCATAACAATATTAACAATTCTTCCAGGAACATAAATCTCCTTAATTATTGTGCCGGTAAGCTTGTCTGCAATCGCTTCTTTAGCAGCAGCTATGGCATCATCCTTCGACGCATCCGCTGCAATAGAAGCTGTACCTCTTGTCTTTCCGTTAACCTGGACAGCAATCTCAATAGTGTCCTCTACCATCTTGCTCTCGTCATATTCAGGCCATTTTTCATCAAATATACTTCCCTTATGGCCAAACTGCTCCCAAAGTTCAGAAGCAATATGCGGAGTAAATGGTGCAAGAAGTATCGTCATTGTCTCAAGAATATCTCTATCAATTCCGCCCTGTTTTCTTGCTATCTCATAGAACTTATTATTATATTCCATGAAGCCGCTTACAACCGTATTAAGGTTAAAGCCTTCAAGACGTGTTGTTATATCTTTAACCAGCTTATGGCGGAGACGTACTGTCTCATCAGTCGGTGCGACCTTACCATCCACATTATCAAGCGCAAGTTTCCAGAATCTGTTAAGAAATCTGTACACACCATCAATTCCTCTGTCATCCCATTCAGAATCAAGCTCCGGCGGTCCAACGAACAGCTCGTAAAGTCTTAATGAATCACATCCATAATCGTTAACAAGCTCGTCAGGGGATACTACGTTACCCTTTGACTTGCTCATCTTTGCTCCGTCTTTTCCAATCATACCCTGGTTGAACAGCTTTTTAAACGGCTCATCAAAATCTATTACACCAATATCGTGCAGGAACTTTGTATAGAATCTTGAGTACAGCAGATGAAGAACCGCATGCTCAACACCGCCAATATACATATCCACAGGAAGAAGCTTTGACGCTTTTTCTTTTGATACAAGCTCCTTATCATTCTTGTTATCAACGTATCTTAAAAAGTACCACGAAGAACCTGCCCACTGAGGCATTGTATTGGTTTCACGCTTTGCAGGGGCACCGCAGCAAGGACAGGTTGTATTAACCCACTCATCAATATCTGCAAGCGGTGATTCACCTGTTCCTGTAGGCTGATATGATTCAACCTCAGGAAGAAGAAGCGGAAGCTCTTCTTCCGGCACAGGTACACATCCACATTTTTCACAATGTATGATAGGAATTGGCTCACCCCAGTAACGCTGTCTTGAGAATACCCAGTCACGAAGCTTATAGTTAACTGTCTTACGGCCAAATCCCCTCTTTTCTATCATGGCAGGAGCTTCCTTCTTAAGCACAGAAGACTCCATTCCATTCCATTCACCGGAGTTGATCATTGTTCCTGAAGCCTCGGTATACGCCTCAGTCATATTTTCAATCTCCTTACCATCCTTTGCTATAACCTGAATGACAGGTATATCAAACTTCCTGGCAAATTCAAAATCCCTGTCATCATGCGCTGGAACACACATAATAGCCCCTGTACCATAATCAGCAAGAACATAGTCAGAGAGCCATATCGGAACCTTAGCCCCATTAAGCGGATTAATAGCATAGCTTCCTGTAAATACACCGGTCTTCTCCTTATCCTGGAGACGGTCAACTGATGATCTCATTGATGTCTTATAAATGTAATCGTTAACCTCATCTGCCCTATCCGGTGTTGCAAGTCCCTTAGCCATTGCATGCTCAGGGGCAAGCACCATGAATGTCGCACCATGAAGTGTATCCGGTCTTGTAGTGTATACCGTAATACTTTCATCACATCCATCTATCTTAAAGTCAACTTCTGCACCATAGCTCCTTCCGATCCAGTCAGACTGCATCTTCTTAACCTTTTCAGGCCAGTCAAGCTTATCAAGATCCTCCAGAAGTCTGTCTGCATACTTAGTGATCCTTAGCATCCACTGCTTAAGGTTCTTCTTAGTTACAGGCGAACCACAGCGCTCACAGCTCCCATTAACCACCTCTTCATTAGCAAGTCCTGTTTTACATGAAGGACACCAGTTGATAGGCATCTCTTTTTCATAAGCAAGTCCTTCCTTGAACATCTTTACAAATATCCACTGTGTCCATTTGTAAAAGTCAGGGTCTGTTGTATTAACTTCCATATCCCAGTCGTATATAGCTGAAATCTCATTAATCTGTCTCTTAATATTTTTAACATTCTCTGCTGTTGAAATACGTGGGTGAACCCCCATCTTAATAGCGTAATTTTCAGCAGGAAGCCCAAAAGCATCCCAGCCCATAGGATGAATAAGATGATATCCGTTAAGCATCTTATATCTGCTCCATACATCCGATATAACATAACCTCTCCAGTGACCTACATGAAGTCCGCTTCCTGACGGATACGGAAACATGTCCAGACAGTAATATTTCGGTTTTTTCCCATCGTCTACGTTGACCGGGTTAATTTCCCAGTTTTTGCGCCATTTTTGCTCAATTTCCTTGTGGTTATAAGCGATTGACATCTTTATCATCCTCCATTTATATTATTGTACTGCAATTGCCGACTGGGACACATCCTTCGATGTGCTGTCAGCAGTAACGTTGATAGTCACCTGTGATGTAATAGTTTTATTATATGCAGCTCCGTCTACCGATACCGTGATCACTGCTGTTCCCGGTGCAACTGCCGTTACAGTTCCATTCTTGTCAACGGTTGCTACATTATTATCTGAAGATGTATATGTATACGTAACCTTCTTACCGCCTGTTGCTGTTGCCGGAGCAAGCTTTGCAGCAAGTGACATCTTACCGCCCTGTACTATACTCGTCTGTGGTGCTGTAAGCGTTACGCCGGTCGCATACTGCATAACAGTAATCGTACACCTCTGCTTAAGACCTGAGCCATCCTTTGCAAGCACCTCAATAACTGCTGTTCCCGGTGCAACCGCCGTTACTTTACCGTTTTTGCTGACTTTGGCAACCTTAGTATCAGATGATACATATCCAACCTCTGTTATTGATGCCTTTGAAGGCTTATATGACTTCAGCTTAACCGTGCATGATGCATCTGATGACTTTCCTGTTCCAAGATACAATGTCTTATCCGTGGTATTAATATTAATGCTTGTGAGCATGACAAGCGGTTTTACCTTAAATACAATCTTAGCCTTTGCTTTTCTTCCAATCTCATCTGTTACTGAATACTCTACAGTATACTTACCAACTTTTCTTGTATTGATCTTTTTGACCTTCTTAACCTTTTTTGCGCCGGGCTGCCTGTATGTAATCTTACACTTCATAAGCTTTGTGCAGTCAAAGCCTGTCGTATTCTTTGCCTTTGCAAGGCCGTCAAGTGAAAACTTAGATGCAAACACAAGACTGGTATCAACCTTCTTAAGCTTAATTACAGGCTTCTTTTTATTATACGGATTAGCTTTATTGGTTACATCGGTAGGATCCCAGCCCTGTCCTCCCGGCAGCTTAATTGCATCAGGCTTTCCAAGAGGTCCCGGGTTCTTGGCATTATATATCTCCACAGTAGTTCCTGACGGAACATTATCATATATCCACTTGGAATCTGCAACGCACAGCCTTACACATCCATGTGAAGCAGTAGTACCAAGCTTGTTATACTGCTGGTTGGAAAGTGTTGCCGGATTGCCATTAACATGATACCATACGGAATGGAACAATATATGTCCTGTTATACGTGTACAGTACTGTCCGTATACGGGTCCGTCAAGCACATGCCAGCGTATCTTCTCTTTAAGCGGGAATGAACCAAGCGGTGTACCCCATCCTACTGAACATGCCATTGCCTTAATCGGCTTCAGCTTACCCTTTTCGTTGGTCTTGTATATTGTAACGCAATTCTGCTGCTTATTAATGCGTATTTTATAAGAACCCGCAGCCTGCACCTTGCTTCCGTATCCCACTGCTGCAAACATAACAAATACAAGTATAATTATACCCAGATATCCTTTTACCTTTTTCATAAATTCCCTTCTTTCATATATTTCTCACTCAAATTATTACTATATCAATATGTTAATTTTATGTCAAGACTTTAAAAGAATACTGCCGGCACCTCTTTCATATATATATATAATCACACAGGGGGGTTGTATATGAGCGATAATAAATATAATGGGCTGTCTTCGGCAGAAGCAAAAAGACTGCTTTCAGTTCACGGTAGAAACGAGCTGGCAGGCAATAAAAAACGTAATATATTTGTTATGTTTTTACAACAGATGAATGACTTTATGATATACACTCTTATTGCTGCCGCCACTATTTCCTTCGGGGTATCATATATGAAAGGCGAACCCGACTACATTGAGCCGGCGATCATACTTATTATTGTAGTTGTAAACGCAGTCATAGGGGTAATTCAGGAATCAAAGGCGGAACAGTCTATTAATGCACTGAAAAAAATGGCTGAACCACATGCAGCCGTACTGCGTGACGGTATGTGGGGCAAGCTTCCAACTAATGAAATTGTTCCGGGTGATGTAATTATGTTTGAGACCGGCAACCTCGTTCCGGCAGATTCCCGGATCATATCAGGCAACAATATCATGATCGATGAGTCTGCCCTTACGGGCGAATCTGTTCCTGTTATAAAATCAGTAAACGGTGATAACATGGCATACTCCGGCTGTATGGTCAGCTACGGCCACGGCACGGCTCTTGTCACCAAAACCGGAATGAATACACGTATCGGGCATGTTGCCGATATGCTTATTAATGAAGACAATCCGGATACACCTTTACAGGTAAGACTTGCAAAGGCCGGTAAAACACTGTCAATTGCAGCCCTCGCCATATGCATCGTAATCTTTATAATGGGACTTACCAAAAATATACCGCTGACCGATATGTTCATGACCTCGGTAAGTCTTGCTGTTGCAGCAATTCCCGAAGGCCTGCCTGCAATAGTAACAATAATGCTCTCAATCGGCGTAACACGCATGGCGGCAAATAAGGCAATTATACGAAAGCTGCCTGCAGTAGAAACATTAGGAAGTACAACGGTAATATGCTCCGACAAAACCGGAACGCTCACTGAAAACCGTATGACAATTGAGGGGGCATATAACTTCCATGGCAGCAAAATCAACTCATATGAGCACAAAAAAATCATTCTGTCCCTTGGGGCACTTTGCAACAATTCAATACTCCAAAATGATAATGCCATAGGCGAACCTACAGAAAACGCCCTATTACTTGGTGCCTCAGAGCTTATTGATGTTAAATCCCTTAAGGAAAAATGTACAAGAACTACAGAATATCCATTTGATTCAGGACGGAAATTCATGACAACAATTCACCGCAGAAGGGATGGTTATTTTGCAGCGGTTAAAGGGGCACCCGACGTTATTATCCCAAGATGTTCATATTATATGGCTGATGCCGATACTATTCTTCCAATGACAGAGCTGCACCGCAGGTCCATCATTGACGTAAACGAAAAGCTCGCAGGCGGTGGCTTCCGTGTTATTGCAGTCGCATACAACGACACCACCGTTTCCCGCTCATCACAGTCCGCAGCAGAAAACAATCTTACATTTGCAGGATTTATCACGTTGATAGACCCGCCACGCCCGGAAGTAAAGAATTCCATAAAAGAATGTAAAACAGCGGGTATAAGAACAATTATGATTACCGGTGACCATGCCGCAACTGCCGCAAAAATAGCCGGGGAGTTAGGTATATCTAACCATGACCCACTTATCCTGACCGGGGCAATGTTAGACAAAATGTCCGATAATGAGCTTAATAATGCAGTAAAAAAATGCAATATTTTTGCGCGTGTAACACCCGAACACAAGTTACGCATTGTAAGGGCACTCCAATCCCACGGAAATATTGTTGCAATGAGTGGGGACGGTGTTAATGATGCACCTGCCCTTAAGGCTGCTGACATCGGATGTGCAATGGGAATGAATGGCACCGACGTTGCACGTAATGCTTCTGACATGATCCTTGAAGATGACAACTTTGCCACCATAGCAATTGCCGTACGCGAAGGACGAAATATATATGACAACATTAAAAAAGCAATCCATTTTCTTATATCCTGTAACATCGGCGAGATACTTACAATATTTATGTCGATAATGTTCGGTCTGGCAGCGCCGCTCTGTCCTGTACAGCTTTTATGGATAAACCTCATAACCGATTCTCTTCCGGCACTCTCACTGGGCTTTGAGCCCCCTGAAAAAGATATAATGAACAGACCGGCAGTCTCTCCAGGAAAGGGAATATTCTCTGACGGCATGGGTCTTAAAATATTTGTTGAGGGAATATTCATTGGAAGCATAGCTCTTTTAGCATATGCTTTAGGTGCCAGACACGGAAATGATACTGCTGCCACAATGTGCTTTGCCGTACTCGGATTGTCACAGATCTCCCATTCATTCAATTCAAGAAGCGAATATTCACTTTTGCATATAGGTATATTTTCAAACCCGAGATTACTTATATCAGCCATTGTATGCATTACCCTGCAGATAGTTGTTATATGCCTGCCGGCACTTAACAGTATATTTTCAACTACTGCCCTGAGTTCCACAGAATGGATAATTACAGCCGTCCTTTCCCTGCTGCCTGTTCCGGTAATGGAGCTGCAGAAAAATATAAGTAAATAATCCTGTATGCACTCCAAAAATCTGCATTTTATTTGACTTCATCCGGGCTATTAATTATACTATACTGTACGTTTATATAATACAGACATAGACAGAATGGAGACTATTATGAGCATAGCAGAACAACTTACAGAGGAATTACAGATTGAATTATGGCAGACCGAAGCTGTGATCAGTCTTATTGATGAGGGCAATACAATACCATTTATTGCCAGGTACAGAAAAGAAAAACATGGCTCCCTCAATGACGAACAGCTTCGTAATTTTAGTGAGCGTCTGACATATCTTCGCAATCTGGCAGAGAAGAAGGAGCAGGTCATTGCCTCAATCGAGGAACAAGAACTTATGACGGATGAGCTCCGTGTAAAGATACAGGAAGCAAAAACACAGGTTGCAGTTGATGACCTGTACAGACCTTACCGACCAAAAAAGAAAACGCGTGCAACTATCGCAAAGGCAAAAGGACTTGAAGGACTTGCCAATATTATTTTACTGCAGATGACCGGCACGCCTGTTGAGGATGAGGCAAAAGCATATATTTCTGAGGAAAAGGAAGTCCTTACAGCAGAGGATGCAATCAATGGAGCCAGTGATATTATTGCCGAGTTCATATCTGATAACGCTGACTACAGAACGGCTATCCGCCGTCTTACCAAAAACGAGGGTACCCTCATATCAGCCGCAAAAGATCCTGATGCCCAGTCCGTATATGAGAATTATTATGAATTTGAAGAGGCTGTTCCAAAGCTGAGCGGCTATAAGGTGCTTGCAATCAACAGAGGTGAAAAGGAAAAGTTTCTTAATGTTAAAATAAATGCACCTGAAGATTCAATTATAAGATATCTTACAAGAAATGTAATTACACATGACAATAAATATACAACACCAATTCTTGAAGCTGCAATAGAGGACAGCTACAGCAGGCTTATTGCCCCTTCAATAGAACGTGATATAAGAAATGACCTTACACTTATGGCAGAGGATGGGGCAATAAATGTATTTGGCAGTAACCTCAAGCAGCTTCTTATGCAGCCTCCTATCGCCGGTCAGGTAGTTCTTGGCTGGGATCCTGCCTTTCGTACTGGATGTAAGCTTGCTGTTGTTGACCAGACAGGAAAGGTTCTTGATACAGCTGTTGTATATCCTACAGAACCACAGAATAAGGTTGCAGAGACAAAAAGATTCGTATCGGCATGGATCAAAAAATATAACATAACACTTATTTCAATAGGAAATGGTACTGCTTCAAGGGAATCTGAACAGATTGTCGCAGATATATTAAAAGACCATCCGGGAGTATCGTACATAATCACTAATGAAGCCGGTGCTTCCGTATACTCTGCAAGTAAGACTGCAACCGAAGAATTCCCGAACTTTGATGTCGGACAGCGCAGTTCGGCTTCAATTGCACGGCGTGTCCAGGATCCTCTTGCTGAGCTGGTCAAGATTGACCCAAAGTCAATCGGAGTGGGGCAATATCAGCATGATATGAACCAGAAAAAGCTATCCGAAGCACTGACAGGTGTTGTTGAGGATTGTGTTAACAGTGTAGGTGTAGATGTTAATACAGCGTCTGCCCCATTACTTGAATATATCTCCGGTATCTCTAAGACAGTTGCAAAAAATATTGTTACATACCGCGAAGAAAATGGCCGCTTTGATTCACGTTCCGGGCTGCTTAAAGTACCTAAGCTCGGACCTAAAGCATATGAACAGTGCGCCGGCTTCTTACGTATTACAGGTGGAACCAATCCTCTTGATTCGACAAGTGTACACCCGGAATCCTATAAAGCAGCCACCGGCCTGATCAGCAGACTTGGTTATAACGCTGACAGCATCACAGGAGGACTTGCAGGTATCAGTAACAAAGTTCCTGACAAGAGGGCACTGTCCGAAGAGCTTAATATCGGATACGAAACACTTATTGATATTCTTAAAGAACTCGAAAAACCGGGACGTGACCCGCGTGATGAGATGCCAAAACCGGTTCTGCGTAATGACATCCTCGAAATGAAAGACCTGACGGAGGGCATGATATTAAAAGGCACTGTCCGCAATGTTATAGACTTTGGGGCATTTGTCGATATCGGAGTCCACCAGGATGGTCTTGTACACATATCAAAGCTTACCGACAAAAAATTCGTAAAGCATCCCCTTGAGGTTGTAAGCGTTGGTGATATCGTAGAAGTTAAAGTTCTGAATGTTGACCTTAATAAGAAAAGAATCCAGCTTAGCATGATCCTGTAAACCGGTGGGATGCCACACTCAATATCATGTGTGTGGCATCCCACCGGTGAATTAATCTGCAGACGAAACAGTATCCCCCTGCATCTGTACTTCGTCCCGTGGAACATATTCAGACATAAGACTACTGGCAATATCATCGTCTTGCGGTTCCTCGCTTATAACCGTAAAATCCTGATCAGCCACTACCGATGACTCAAGCCTTGCATCCTCAAGCTTTGCAAGGAACTGCGCATCATGGTTATCTACAACATATGCATCCTGCATATTAATATTCTGTGCTTTAATCACATTCCCGCTAAACATACAGACCGTATTCTCATTACAGAGCTCATATGTGCGTTCATATGGGAGATTATCATACAGTCTGCACTCATATGCATATGAATAATCATAAGCCGCCAGTCTGGCAGCATCAAGTTCATTACCTGTCAAAGCATCATATCCCCCATTCATTTCAAATGTATTATCTGAATTATAACATCTTTTTTCAAATATTCCAATATCAATTATTGTCCGGCTCCATTATCTAATGTATAATAACGGTGATTATCTAATAAAGGAGGTATACATTTAACAATGCATACTAACATTCAGGATATTACAGACAATCTTTCACTTAGCGAAAAAATTGATATGATCCATGGGGCAGCCCTTTTTAAAAACGGGGATGTGCCGGGGCATGACATTCCGGCACTTGTCATGTCTGATGGTCCATGCGGTGTAAGGTTCAACTTTGAAGATAACGCATGGATAAAAAAAGACGAAGAGCTCAGTTACAGCTCCTGGCTTCCATCCGGTGCTGCAATTGCAGCTACATGGAACCCTGCCACCGCCCACGCTTCCGGCTATGTCCTTGGAGAAGAGGCAAGGGGACGTGGCAAGGATATTATTCTTGCTCCCGGTATCAACATTCACCGCACACCACTTTGTGGACGCAACTTTGAATACATGAGCGAGGATCCGTTTTTAACCGGAATACTGGCTGCTGCCGAGATTATCGGAATCCAGGAAAACGATGTTGCTGCATGTGTCAAGCACTTTGCACTGAACAATCAGGAGAAGGACCGCATGTCTGTTGATGTTGTTATTGATGACAGGGCTCTGTATGAAATATATCTCCCGGCTTTCAGGGCAGCAACCCAGCTGGCAGGTTCTTACACTATCATGTGCTCATATAACAAAATAAGAGGCTGCTTTGCAAGTGAAAGCAAGCTTCTAATGACGGATATCCTTCGTGATGAATGGAATTATGAAGGCGTTATAATATCTGACTGGGGTGCTGTACACAGTACAACCGCTTCAGCATTAAATGGTGTAGATATTGAAATGGGTGTAAGTACTGATTTTGATGATTACTTTTATGCAGACAGGCTGGAGGCTGAAGTTGAGGCAGGAAATGTTCCAATGACAGTAATTGACGAACGTATAAAACGAATCCTTAAGCTTGAAAATACCTTAAAAATCGGAGAGCCTGACCGGAAAACAGGCTGCTATAATACCCCCTCACACCATGAAGCACTGCTTAATACCGCAAGAGAAAGTATCGTACTTCTTAAAAACGATGGCAATATACTGCCACTTGGCCGTGATAAGCCTAAACGCATAGCTGTTATAGGTGATGCCGCAACAAGACGGATAGCCCACGGAGGAGGAAGCTCTGAGGTTAATGCCCTCTTTGAGATCACACCATACCTTGGAATTAACATGGTATCGGGAGCTAACGTTACACTCAGCTGCTGCCCGGGATATCTTGTTGACAATGCCGATAACACCAATGGTGAAGTTAACTGGCAGGCATCAAGCCTTGACAGCATTCCTGATAGTACCGGCCCGGATACAGATACAGACAAGCTTACTTATGAAGCTAAAAGGCTTTTGGACGAAGCGGTCTCTCTTGCACGCGAATGCGATGAGGTTATCTATATAGGAGGCCTTAACAGGGCATACGATACGGAAGGCTTTGACAGGACTTCATATGAGCTTCCATATAATCAGGATACAGTAATAAATGCCCTGCTTGATGTTAACCCTGATACCATAATATATATACAGTCCGGCTCCGCAGTTAACATGGCAGGCTTTGCACACAGGGCAAAATGCATATTATGGAGCAGCATGAACGGCATGCACGGAGGCACTGCACTTGGAGAAGTAATCTTCGGGCTATGTAATCCCTCCGGAAGGCTTCCTGTAACATTTGCAGCAGATATTAATGATTATCCTTCACACTCTGTTGGTGAATATCCCGGAACTACTGATGATAACGGTTCAAGAAGCTGCAGATATTCAGAGGGCATATATGTTGGCTACAGGCATTTTATGAAGAACAATATTAAGCCTGTATTTGAATTCGGTCACGGACTTTCATATACTGACTTTAGCTATTCCAACCTGATAATAACCAAAGAACCAGTGACACACTGTGAAGGTGACGTGTGCTCTGTTGAATATGATAATTTTATAGTTGAATGCACTATAACCAATACCGGTGATATGGATGGCTCAGAGGTTGTAATGATGTTCATTGCTGATGGGAATAATATGACTGACCGCCCGCCACTTGAGCTTAAGGGCTTCAAAAAGGTTCATGTTAAAGCAGGTGAAGCTGTAAAAGTAAGGCTCCAGGCCGGACCTTCTTCATTCGCTTATTACGATGAATCAGCTCACGGCTTCAGAGCCGTAAAGGGTAATTACAGTATCAAATTAGGCCATAGCGTATCCGATATACGCCTTGAAGATAATGTTACATTATCGATGAACCACAATATTGATTCCATCATCCGCTGCGACGGAAGCTCCGACCTTATAAGCTGCATGTAATCTTTTTGTGTGTCCGGTTCCATTATGTATTACAACGTCCTTTGAATAATTATCACAAGGCTGATACAGGTGGAGCCGGATATTTTCTGTATAATCATATTCCGGTGTACTGTCACATTCACCAATAGGAATTGCTGCACCTTCTCTTACAAATAATGGTATCTCATTATAGCTGATATTCTCCATAACAATGTATCTTCCACCCTCATACACTTCATTGGTGTAATAATAAGTCCATTTTCCTTCCGGAAGATACAGGATAACCTTACATTCATCATTAAATACCGGAGCGACAAGGATTGAATCCCCAAGCATATACTGCTTATCAAGATATGCTGTATTAGGATCATCCGGGAATTCCAGTATCATGGTCCTTACAACCGGTACACCTGTCTCATGTGCCTCACATGCGGCTGAATATATATATGGCATAAGCCTGTTCTTCAGACAGGCAAATTCCCTTGCAGTCTCAACAGCCTCATCCCCATAATTCCACGGAACCCTGTATGAAGAGCTGCCATGCATTCTCGAATGTGACGATAGCAGACCGAATGCAACCCATCTTTTGTATACATCCTCCGATGACCGGTCTTCAAATCCTCCTATATCATGGCTCCAGAATGAAAAACCGGACATCATAAGTGACAGACCTCCCCTGAGGCTCTCTGCCATTGATTCATAATCAGAAGTACAGTCTCCTCCCCAGTGGACAGGGAACTTCTGACCGCCCGCACAGGCGCTCCTTGCAAATAATACAGCTTCACCTTCGCCCCTTTTACGTAATATAACCTCATATACAGTCTGGTTATACATATATGCATAATAATTATGCATATGCTCCGGGGATGAACCATCATAATATGTAACGCCCTGATATGGGATTCGCTCACCAAAGTCTGTCTTGAAACAATCAACTCCCATATCAAGCAGTCTCTCAAGATGTGACTGATACCACTCCTTTGCAGCCGGGTTAGTAAAATCAACTATTGCCATACCAGGCTGCCACATATCCCATTGCCATATTTTGCCATTGTTTTTTTTAATAAAGTAACCATTTTCAAGGCCCTCATGGAATAATTCAGAGTTCTGTGCAATGTACGGATTAATCCATACGCATACTTTTATTCCTTTTGACCTGATACGCGAAAGCATACCCTCCGGATCCGGAAAAGCATCCCTGTCCCACATAAAATTACACCATGACATTCCTCTCATCCAGAAGCAGTCAAAATGAAATACGCTAAGCGGTATCTTTCTCTCTATCATACCATCTATGAACTTAATAACTGTTTCCTCGTTATAATCTGTTGTAAATGATGTAGAGAGCCACAAACCAAATGACCATTTCGGCAATACAGGTACTCTGCCTGTCAGTTCTGTATAACTGCTTAAAACCTCTTTTAATCTGTTATCTCCGCTGCTGCCCGCACATATCACGGCAAACTCTATCTGCTCACCCCTGACCGAGAATCCACATTTTCTCACAAGCTCGCTCCCAACCTCATACTCAACCCGTCCGGTGTTATTAACAAATACACCATATCCTCTGTCAGACATATAAAATGGAACGTTCTTATACGACAGCTCTGTAGAAGTACCTCCATCCTCATTCCACATTGCAACTGACTGTCCATTTTTAACCAATGGGCCAAACCGTTCTCCAAGCCCATATATATGTTCATCAACCGCTATGTTAGTTGCAGCACCAATATAATTAACATCATCAGTGCCTATATAGGCATCCCCATGTCCATCTTCACGCACATATATTATATCAGACGGATTAATACAGGTAAGATACCGGTCACCCCGGTAAAATGTAAACTTTACATCATCAGTAATCTCCAGCCTTGTATTGCCACTATAAATTATCATCAGGTCATCTGATGTATTAAGCTTTTTACAATTATCATATATATCCTTCTCAATACATGAAGGGCTTATATCATTATCTCCTTCAAAATGTGTAAGACTGATCAGATATACTCCTTCAACCGGTACCCTTACATTAATTGTAAATGTTACTCCACCCAGTGTACAGCCCCTGTTATATAGTTTATGTGCCGGCGCATATAATCTAAGCACTGTATTATCCTGCACAAGACTTCTCTCCCATACATCTTCCGGTGAAAAGCTCTCAATCCCTTTTTTCTTAAGCCAGCACCCATTATTAAACTTCATACATATCCCCCTCCATATAAGAACCTGTATACCTGTCCTGTATACGACACATACCTTCCTGTAAACAAAAAGCGCAGTACATCACTGCACTACGCCTCGTTATCCTTTTTCTCAAAATATGCATAATGTGCATACGGACCTTCCTTAAGCACTATCTTATACCTGCATACAGCACCATATACAAACCATATAGAAACAAGTCCCCATATAAGCATGAACACATCGTATATTATACTGCCTGTATTCTTACTTATTATATTGCCAAGCTTGTCCGTCGACAATGCTCCGATCACTGTTCCCGCAAACACATACACAAAATTAATTCCTGTTGCAATTACTGCCGCCTTTAGAAGCTTCTTCCTTATCAGACCCTCATATATAAGAGCTGCCAGTGCAACCTCCACAGCAACCATAAATACTATATTAATACCTTCCATAATAAGATTAATAACATTAGCATCTGTAAGCTGTCTGATAAGATTATCTACACTTTCAGCGTCAAGGGTATTGCTGTTACTCAGCATATTGCTTTTGAATACCTCAATCCCTGTAGAATTAATCTCTTTGCAGTACCCTATATAACTTACATATGAAACAATAAGACTGAATACCTTTACTCCCGCAAATCCGATTCCGGTACACATTGCCCTGTACAATGACGGTGTATGTCTGTTCATGAGCCACACACCCCATACCATTCCTAATGCAGCGAGTATAACCAGAATTATTGATGTTATGATTACATACAGCAAATAATATGAGTTATCTGTTGAAAGATTTTTAAACCATCCAAATATTGTAAGTAGTGCTACTACAGGAATTAATAACAGATACTGTGACCAGAACTGGCCAAGAACTCCGAGACCCAGTGATGACCAGGCCCCGGTCTCTTTTTTTCTTGATGTGAAAAATATAATTCCAAATGGTACGATCATCGCCAGTGCAGAAATAACTACAGTTATAACCATTGCCGTAATCACAGAATTAGATATCATAATAGTCTCTCCTGTTATACAATTACGTGTTATTCAGCAAGCCCGAAAGCATCATGTACTGATACAAGCGCACGCTCTGAGTACTTCTCATCAATAAGTACAGTAACCCTTATCTCTGATGTAGATATCTGCATAATATTGATATTGGCATCATATATTGCCTCAAACATCTTAGCTGCGACACCGGCATTACTCATCATACCGGCTCCTACAATAGATACTTTTGCAACATCCCTTGTTACATTAAGCGAAGCATACTCAAGACTCTTACCCTGATGTCTTTCAATTGTCTCAATAGCTGTATCTGTCATATCCTCAGTTACAGTAAAACTGATATCCTTTGTACCATCTCTTCCGACTGACTGGAGAATCATATCTACATTAACGTTATGATTTGCCAAATGATGGAACAACTTAAAAGCAACTCCCGGCTTATCCTTAAGTCCCAACAAAGCAATCTGTGTAACATTTTTATCGCAAGCAACTCCGCTTACAAGCATCTTTTCCATCTTAACATCCTCCCTGACAATTGTGCCTTCATGATCATTTAAACTTGAACGTACTACAAGCTGTACGCCATATTTTTTAGCCATCTCAACGGACCTGTTATGAAGAACCCCAGCCCCAAAACTGGCAAGCTCAAGCATCTCATCATACGTTATCTCATCCATTTTACGTGCATTCTTTACATATCTCGGGTCAGCTGTATATACACCGTCTACATCTGTATATATCTCACATGCATCAGCATGAAGTGCAGCAGCAAGCGCAACTGCTGTCGTATCTGAACCACCACGTCCAAGAGTAGTGTAATCATTATACTGATTAATACCCTGAAATCCTGTTACAAGAACTATCTTATTATTAGAAAGCTCGTACTTGATTCTTTCTGTATCAATTCTCTTAAGTCTTGCATTACCATAAACTGATGAGGTATGCATTGCAACCTGGAACGCATTAAGCGACACTGCCGGTACCCCAAGCTCATTAATCGCCATGGCAGCAAGTGCAACTGATGTCTGCTCACCTGTTGTGAAAAGCATATCCATCTCTCTCTTAGAAGGGTTTGGAGATATCTCCTTAGCCATCTGAATTAATACATCTGTCTGTTTTCCCATTGCTGACAATACTACTACTACCTGATTGCCTTTTTTGTACTCTTCCACACAACGTCTTGCAACGTTGTATATTCTGTCTTTGTCGGCTACAGATGTTCCACCGAACTTCTTAACTACAAGCATAACTTCCTCCTATAATGATTCATTCTGCGGATTACCTGAGAAAGTAATCCATTAATTTATAGCCTTCTGCAAACATTTTGCCGCTTGCAGCTGCATCCTTTTCACAATAAGTATGAGAATAAGCTCCCTCATTAGTACTGTCATACAGCATATATGGTATAGGATCAGATGTATGGGTACGGACTCTTACAGGTGTCGGATGATCCGGCATGACAAGAATCCTGAAATCTTCACCGGATCTGCTTAACTTCTCATATACGGTTTTAAGTACCCTGCTATCAAGATATTCAATAGCCGTTATTTTGTTCTGCAGGCTTCCCTGATGACCCATCTCATCCGGTGCCTCCATATGAATATACACGAAATCATTGCCATCTTCAAGCAAAGTCTTTACTGCAGCGTCGGCCTTGCCTTCATAATTGGTATTAAGTGTACCATCAGCACCGGGAACTGATATATTAACCATTCCTGTTCCAACAGCAATTCCCTTAAGCAGGTCTACCGCTGAAATCATGGCACCCTTTTTATGGTACTTTCCTTCAAATGAATCCAGTGCAGGCTTTGTTCCTGCTCCCCAGAACCATATAGAATTAGCCTTATTAAGCCCACGTTCTGCCCTGTCAAGGTTAACCGGATGATTATTAAGTATATCATAAGAACGCTTCATAAACTCCCTAAGCTTCTTATCCTCCGGAAGGTAATCTCCAATAACCTTTCCAAGTATATCATGCGGCGGTACCAATTCAACTACCTTTCCGCCCTTCCATATCGTAAGATGTCTGTAGCTTGTTCCAACATAATACTGGTATACATCATCCTCAAGCTCAGCCTTAACAGCCTCAATAAGCTTAGCGGCTTCTTCTGTTGTTATCTCCCCTGAACTATGGTCAATGATCGTCTTCTCTTCGTATGGCTTGTCATCATCAGATACTGTTACAATATTGCATCTTATAGCAATATCTGTATCCTCCATATCAACTCCGATACTAAGTGCCTCAAGCGGTGACCTTCCGGTGTAATACTTTTTAGGATTATATCCAAGTACAGCAAGATTAGCTGTATCACTGCCAGGCTTCATTCCCTCCGGAATCGTAGCAACCATTCCGATCTCTGACATTGCGGAAAGCTTATCAAGAGTAGGGGTGTCAGCGTACTCTAAAGGGGTCTTTCCACCGAGAGCCTCAATCTTTTCATCTGCCATTCCATCCCCAAGTACAACTACATATTTCATTATAATTACTTCCTTTCAATACATCGTTCAAATTCAGTGCAGTTAATCAGAACATTACCCTGATACTTGTAATAACCTCAGGAATCTGCGCCTTCTTTGCCTTGAAGTCACTCTCCTTCAGCACTCCTGTTATAAATGCTGATTCCCCTGAAATTCCAACATCAATTGGTGTAATGTCTTCATCAAATACTGACTCAATATGCTCTACAATTCCATCAGCTTCCTTAACACGTACAAAGAATCTGTGCTCAGCTTCATCAAAAGGAAGAATCTCCTGCTTATCTGCGCTCCATATAGTCATGATGTTCGTTCCCTTTTGCTTGACAGCTTCAACAACATCAGATACAACTGCGCTTGCAGTAGGCAGCTTACCTGCGCCCTTTCCGTAAAACATAACATCACCGAGCATATTACCGCGTACAAATATCCCATTGAACACATCATCAACACCATATAACGGATTATTACTTTTAATCATTACAGGTGCAACCATGGCACTTACTTTACCATTAACAAGCTTACTTGTTCCAACAATTTTGATCGTAGCATTTATCTTATCGGCATATCTGAAATCCTCTGCCGTAATCTTTGTAATTCCCTCTGTATATATATCCTCAAAATCAACCTGTCTGCCATAAGCAAGAGAGGTAAGTATTGCAATCTTACGGCATGCATCATATCCTTCAACATCTGCTTCCGGATTACGCTCTGCATATCCGAGCTCCTGTGCCTCTTTAAGAACCTCGTCAAAATCAGAGCCATTGTCCCTCATCTTGGTAAGGATATAATTAGTTGTTCCATTAAGTATTCCTGTAATCTCTTCAATCTCATCTGCCGTAAGCGAAGACTTAAGTGGACGGATAATAGGAATGCCACCACCTACACTGGCCTCAAACAAGAAGTTGACATTATTCTCCCTCGCAAGCTTAAGAAGCTCTGCCCCAAACTTTGCAACAAGCTCTTTGTTTGATGTACATACGCTCTTACCGGCTTCAAGTGAAGACTTAACGAATTCATATGCAGGATGAAGTCCTCCCATTGTCTCTACCACTACATCAATCTCAGGGTCATTAATGATCACATTAACATCCTTAACAAGAATATCCTCTACCGGTGAGCCGGGAAAATCCCTGAGATCAAGCACATACTTAACCGTAACATCCTCTCCAGCCCTCTTAGCTATGGATGCCTGATTAGTGCTTATTACTTCAACCACACCTGAACCTACTGTTCCATATCCCATTACTGCCACTTTACTCATTATATCTTTACCTCCATTTAATTATCCTCTTACTGCATTCCCGATACAAATTCTGCGATTGTCTGCTGTTCATCACCTGATACTATCTTTTCCGGCATAATAACAAGGCCGAGTTCATCCATATCAGTCTTAATCGCACTGCTGATATACTTTGTCTTTGCACCAATAACAATCTTTGGTACCGCCATAAGCTCTTCGGAAGCATAAACCTTCATTCCATCTACAGAATCAACCCTGAAGCACATCGGTTCACCATTAATCCGTATGAGAAGGTACTGCGGTCTCTCAGCTATACACCTGGTTCCAAATCTTGCAGCCAGGTCTAACACCGGAACCACTTCACCCCTGATATTAGCTATTCCAATAATATTAGCCGGTGCATTTGCTACCGGGGTTACATTTTCAATGGCTTCGATTCCTTCAAGGTAATCTATCTTCATACCATATGGCTGACCATTAACTCTGAATATAACTAATTCCATAAACATACCTCCCCATAACATTGTCTTATCCATTACTTAGTGTTGATCCATTTTAAATATCCATTAATAAATAAATCTATGTCTCCATCAAGCACAGCCCCAACATTACCTGTCTCTTCATTGGTACGGTGATCCTTGACCATAGTATATGGCTGCATAACATATGACCTTATCTGGTTACCCCAGCCAATCTCAGTGATATCACCTCTGATATCATCCTGAAGTGCCTGATTTTCCTGCTGCTTAAGCAGTAACAGCTTCGCTTTCAGCATCTGCATAGCCTTATCCTTGTTCATGTGCTGTGAACGTTCGTTCTGACATTGTACAACAATTCCCGTAGGATAATGTGTAATACGGATTGCTGATGAAGTTTTATTAATGTGCTGTCCACCGGCACCACTTGAACGGAATGTATCTATCCTGATATCATCATCTGCTATCTCAATATCAATATCTTCCTCTATATCGGGCATTACATCACAGGATACGAATGAAGTCTGCCTCTTACCTGCCGCATTAAATGGAGATATCCTTACAAGCCGGTGTACCCCTTTTTCCGACTTGAGATATCCATATGCATTAGTTCCGTTAATCTGCATTGTTATCGACTTGATTCCTGCCTCATCTCCGTCAAGTGAGTCAAGTATCTCAACCGAATACCCCTTCTTATCTGCCCATCTCTGGTACATACGTGCAAGCATGCCAGCCCAGTCACAGCTTTCTGTTCCACCTGCGCCTGCATGAAGTGTAAGAATCGCATTATCAGCATCATACTCACCTGAAAGAAGCGTAGATATACGCAGCTCATCATAATCATGTATAAATGTATCCAGCTCCTCTTCTATCTCCGGAATAAGCGAATCATCTTCATCCTCATACCCCATCTCTATAAGAGTCTGTATATCATCAAATCTGTTCTTAAGGCTGTCATATCCGTCTACCACAGATTCAAGTGCCTTAAGCTCTTTCATGTTCTCCTGGGCTTTGGAAGCATTATCCCAGAACCCCGGTTCCTCCATTATTCTCTGGAGCTCTTCTATCCTCAGCTTTTTATTAGCGAGGTCAAAGTGAATCCCCCACTTCTAATAATGGACTCTCGTAACTGTTAATCTTAACCTTCATGTTATCAAGTTCTACCATCAATATCACTTCCATTCTATATATAAAATATCGGGGCAAAAGCCCCAGGCTATGCTGCCGGCAGATTGTTTCTGTGCTGTGTACTCCCACAGTCCCGCACAATATCTGCATACTACAGGACTGTCAGCTTAATTCCTGCCTTATTGACATCATTTGCCTTAACATACAGCTTACGCCTTTCTTCCACAGCACTGCTTATATTTGCGTCCCGAACCACATGGACATGGATCATTAGGCTGAATCTTCCTGCCCGCTCTCTTGACCGGTCCTTTTTTAGCGGTCTCATCCTTATTGGTTCCTGTAACCTTGGCAACCTCTTCACGTTCAACCTTCTGCTCAATCTTAACATGCATAAGTGCCCTGACTGTATCAACTCTGATCGCATCAGTCATAGCCTCAAACATATCGAAGCCCTGGAACTTATACTCAAGCAGCGGATCCTTCTGTCCAAGTGACTGAAGGCCTATACCCTGTCTTAACTGGTCCATATCATCAATATGATCCATCCATTTTCTGTCTATTACCTTAAGAAGAATTACCCTCTCAATCTCACGAAGCTGTTCAGCCTCCGGGAATTCAGCTTCCTTTGATTCATAAAGCTGCGTTGCCTCTTCCTTAAGCTTCTGGATAAGCCCCTTCTTCCCAAGCCCCTCCAGCTCATTAGTATCAATCTCTACAGGCTCTACAGGAATAACAGGCACAAGCATATCATTAAGTTCCCTGATATCCCAGTTCTCAACCTCCTGGTCATCGCCGATAACACTGTTAACAGTATTCTCAACAATCTCGGTAATCATACTGTAGATAGTGTCACGCATGCTTTCTCCATCAAGAACCTTACGGCGTTCCTTATATATAATCTCCCTCTGATCATTATTAACCTGGTCATACTCAAGAAGATTCTTACGAATTCCGAAGTTATTACTCTCTATCTTCTTCTGCGCACGTTCAATGGCATTACTAAGTGACTTATGCTGGATCTGCTCATTATCCTCAATTCCAAGCGAGTTAAATATAGTCATCATACGTTCTGAACCGAACAGTCTCATAAGGTCATCCTCAAGAGATATGAAGAAGCGTGACTCACCCGGATCTCCCTGACGTCCTGCACGTCCACGGAGCTGGTTGTCAATACGTCTTGATTCATGACGTTCAGTACCTATAATCTTAAGTCCTCCAAGCTCCTTAACGCCTTCACCAAGCTTAATATCAGTACCACGTCCTGCCATATTGGTTGCAATTGTAACTGCCCCCATCTGTCCTGCATCTGCAACTATTTCTGCTTCAAGCTCATGGAACTTGGCATTGAGAACTTTATGTGGGATTCCCCTTTTCTTAAGCAGGGCGCTCAGCTCTTCTGAAGCCTCTATTGTAATTGTACCTACAAGCACAGGCTGTCCGGCCTTATGCGATTCTTCTATGTCATCACAAACTGCATGAAGCTTACCTGCCCTTGTTTTATATACTGCATCATTATGGTCAACACGCGCTATCGGAAGATTAGTAGGAACTTCAACAACATCCATTCCATATATATCACGGAATTCCTTTTCCTCTGTAAGTGCTGTACCTGTCATACCTGACTTCTTCTTATACTTATTGAAAAAGTTCTGGAAAGTAATTGTTGCAAGGGTTTTACTTTCTCTCTTAACCTTAACATGCTCTTTTGCTTCAATTGCCTGGTGAAGACCATCAGAAAATCTTCTTCCCGGCATGATACGTCCTGTAAATTCATCTACGATAACTACCTTATCATCCTGGACAACATAGTCCTTATCCCTGAACATAAGATTATGTGCCCTGAGTGCAAGATCCATATTGTGCTGTATCTCAAGATTCTCAGGATCAGCAAGATTCTCAAGCCCAAAGAACTTTTCAACCCTGTGAACACCATCTGCCGTAAGGGTAACTACCTTCTCTTTTTCATTAACAACAAAATCACCTGTCTCTTCGTCATCCTCACCCATCATGTAATCCATCTTGGTCATCTCTTTTGCCGTACCCCTGGTGAGCTGTCTTGCAAGAATATCACAGGCCTCATACAATCTCGTTGACTTGCCGCTCTGTCCTGATATAATAAGCGGAGTTCTTGCCTCATCAATAAGAACAGAGTCAACCTCATCGATTATTGCATAATGAAGATCTCTCTGTACCAGCTTTTCCTTATATATGACCATGTTATCTCTCAGATAATCAAAGCCAAGCTCATTATTGGTAGCATACGTTATATCACAATTGTATGCGGCACGCCTCTCATCACTATCCATGTCATTCAGGATGACACCAACAGTAAGTCCGAGGAATTCATGTATCTGTCCCATCCACTCAGCATCACGCTTTGCAAGATAGTCATTAACCGTAACGACATGGACACCTTTTCCCTCAAGGGCATTAAGATATGCTGGTAGTGTCGACACAAGTGTCTTACCTTCACCTGTACGCATCTCTGTAATACGACCCTGATGAAGAATAACTCCACCGATCAGCTGTACACGGAAATGTCTCATGTTAAGTACACGCTTACCTGCCTCCCTTACAGTAGCATATGCCTCAGGCAGTATGTCATCCAGTGTCTCCCCATCTGCCAGTCTCTTTTTAAATTCAATAGTCTTTCCCCGAAGCTCCGCATCCGTAAGTGCTTCAAATTCAGGTTCAAGGCTCTCTATCTTATCTACAATAGGTATAATTCTCTTTACTTCCCGTTCACTGTGACTTTTAAATAATTTTTTTAACATAATATACTATTCTCCCAAATATCTTTAATTAAGAAAACAACCCAAGTTATTGTATCATTACAGCACTCCACATGTCAAGGCGCGTGTGCGAACCTTTAGGAAAGCTTTAGGAAATACAATCTTCTAACCTGAAAATAACCTAAAAAGGTGCCGCCACACCATATCCCTACAGTGTAACAGCACCTGTATCGCTTCCTGACAATGCACTAAAATTCAGGTTCGATCAGTCCGTATGTATTGCTCTTTCTCTTGTATACTACGTTAACCTCATCTGTCTCAGCATTACGGAATACAAAGAAGTTATGTCCAAGAAGCTCCATCTGGACGCATGCTTCTTCCGCATCCATCGGCTTAACTGCAAATCTCTTGGTTCTGATAATCTTAATCTCTTCATCATCATCAACGTCTTCATCAATAAATTCCTTATTAAGATTAACAGCTGCCTGCTGTTTAACAAGAAGCTTTGTTTTATATTTTCTAAGCTGACGCTCAATAATCTCTTCAACAAGGTCTATCGATACATACATATCATTACTCTCCTGCTCTGCACGTACGATATTGCCTTTCATAGGGATGGTTACCTCTATCTTCTGTCTCTCCTTTTCTGTGCTTAATGTAACGAAAATCTCTGTATCCTCTGTAAAATACTTTTCAAGTTTGCCAATCTTCTCATTGACTGCTGCCTTAAGTCCTTCTGTAACATCGATATTCTTTCCACTGATAATAAACTTCATAGTTATCAACCCCTTTAAACAAATTGAACACCCTTCAGATATTCTGATTAAATTATATCATATTTAATCAAATTTACAAGGAATAATTACACTTTATTTATGCTTCTGCTTTACATCAGCACATTTTTCGCTATATTTTCTGCTATTGTATGTACAATTCCAATGTCAAGCTTTTTTGCAATTTTTTTTAATATGATTTTTACACCAAAAATCCATAAATGTTAATATAAACTACAAATGTCTCCAAAAATAGTGGATAACGTTAATAACTCTGTGAATAACTTTGTTTTCAACCCTATTTTACGTTCAAAAACGTTAATAACCCAAAACGTCAGACAAAAAAACTGCTGTACCAAACATATATTCCGAATCCACGTTTTGGTACAGCTGTAGAATTGTCACACAGAGTTGTCACTCAATTCAGCATCTCACTTTCAAATAGTCAAACTATGCTTTTTTAGAATACAAAAACTTAAGAACTATAGGGGTCAGGACAGAGGATGCTATAATAAGCAGGATGACTGCCGTAAAATATTTCGACTCTACCATTCCGACAGACAATCCCTTCTGTGCAACTATAAGTGCCACTTCCCCACGTGTCATCATGCCAACTCCCACCTTAAGGGAATCCGGCCACGAAAACCCGAGTACCTTAGCCATAAATCCGCATCCGATAATCTTAGCCACGAGCGCAACAATAACAAACAATACGCAAAACAGCAGCAGTGACATATCCATGTCACCAATAGATGTCTTAAGACCGATACTGCAGAAGAACACCGGTGCAAACAGCATATAATTGCTGACATCAACCTTTCTTGCAATATATTCAGAATCCTTAATGTTACATAATATAATGCCCGCAACATAAGCTCCTGTTATGTCTGCTATCCCAAAGTACTTCTCCGCCACGTATGCAAGCGCAAAGGCAAGCACAAATCCAAGTATAGGTATTCGCCTGGTATGAGGATACCGCTTATCAAGCAGCTTGAATACCTTATATATTATAACACCGGCAACAATTGATACAGCAAAGAATAATACTGTACTGATAATAACCGAGCCCGGATTAGACGAAGGGTCTTTCATTCCGATAACAAATGTAAGTACAATGATTCCTATAACATCATCAATTATGGCCGCACTCATTATCGTAGTACCGGTCTCTGTCTTCAGATATCCAAGCTCCTGCAGTGAAGCTACGGTTATACTGACGGAGGTTGCAGTCATTATCACACCAATGAATACAGCTGAATAAAATGCCTCTGAACCGCCCGGTGCAAATCCGTAATAGCATGAATATAAGATATACCCGCCAAAAAGAGGAACTGCTACACCGGCACATGCAATAAGCAGTGCCTTAAGCCCGGTTCTGGCAAGGTCCTTAAGGCTTGTCTCAAGTCCCGCAAAAAACATAAGCAGCACAACACCGATTTCTGCCATTCCCGAGATAAGCTCACCCTGTTTGACAAGACCAAGCACACTCGGTCCGATCAGCAATCCGGCAATAATCTCCCCAACAACCTGTGGTGCCTTTAACTTAGCCGCAAGTAATCCACACACCTTGGCTGATACAAGAATAATCGCCAGGCTTTTAAAAATTTCATACGTCTCCACAATAATCACCTCGTATATTCTATTCATTTTAATCCACGAGTGATTATAGCACCTGATATATCAAATCGCAATATACATCTTAAAATGCCCAATAAAATAATCCAAGCACAAAGCTCGTACATAGTCCATACAGGATCACCGGTCCTGCAATCGTAAATATTTTACATCCAATTCCATACACCTGTCCTTCTACCTTGAATTCAACTGCCGGTGATGAAATGCTGTTGGCAAATCCCGTTATCGGTACAAGCGCACCTGCACCGCCCCACTTTGCAAGCTTCTTATATAAGCCAAGCCCTGTAAGGATGACGCTCGTCAGTATAAGGACAATACTGCACACTATTCCTGCCTTTTCCTTATCAAGCCCGCACAGCTTCTGTGCCAGTGTCGTAACAGCCTGGCCGTATGTGCATATAATCCCGCCAAGCACAAATGCCCTGCTTACATTTTTCAGCGTGCTGTGTGTAGGTGTCACGCTGTCAACATAAGTATTATATGCATCAAATCTTGTCTTTTCCGGCAGCGAGGTGTCCATTGCCGCACGCAGGTTTTTTTCATCTTCCTCGCTTATATCATTCCGAATCACCTTTTTTTCATTCATAATGCGCACTTCCTTCCATAATTATCACTAAAAAATCTAATCTGCATGCCTATATTACATACACCGCATTTCACCGTACTCACCTGAAGAAAAGGAACTGTATCAGCGAGCCTGCAAACTTCCCGGCTGCAACACCCGCAACAACAATCTGCAGCCCTTCCACAAGCTTAATCCTCCTCACTAGTATCGGGAACACCTTGACAACCTCTGCAAGTGCCATTGCAAGACAGCCTACAAATATTCCGGCAAATAATCCAAACAGTAAAAGCAGTACATACCCAAGCGGAACCTGAACTTTATATATATTCCATATATTCCCAACAACCCCGCCAATTATAATTGCATTCTCAAACACTGTTGTATACTTAGCTGTCCCGGTACGTTGTGCAAGTCTTGTAATAATACCTATCATTACAATAAATGCAAATGTTCCGGCAGCTGCCATGGCGCCTGCCGTAAGTCCTATAAGTGCAAGCAATACATTTTTAAGAAACATCAATTGTCTTTCCCTCCCTTGAAGCATCTTCAATAAGGGCATCATTTATCTGTTTTTCATAATTACGCATCTCTACATGAATAGGTGTCGGGTCTACAGTCAGCTTTTTTCTTGAAAAATGATTAAAGAACACTACAATTCCAATCGGAAGTCCGACACAATATGAGAATTCCAGAATAGAGGGTGCACCGCTTTTGTCTGTCCCAGTCACCCATTTATATATATCATCAAATAAGTCTCCTACACTTACATCCAGATTGAATGTCATTATCGTAAATGCGGCACCGAAAAATGAAACAAACGCAACAAATACCGCCTTAATATATTCCATTTTTATATTTTTAGCTTTTGCGCCCTTTCCCTGGTTATCTTCTGACATCGGCATGTATTCTATCACAAAATCTTTTTCACCCTCATTTACTACAAGAAGCTCCGGCTTCTTTCTGTGAATCAGTTCAATAACCTTAAGCACTGTCATTGCATACATCCCATTTTCAGTACCCTCTATTGTCAGGATAAGTGTATTCTCAAGCTCCTTAACAATATCATGGTTCTGACAGTGCATACTTGCTATATCAGACAGGTTAACCTTCTTTTTATTAACCTTCGTGTGCTGTGCTATCTTAATATATAATTCATTTCTCATGCAGCACTCACCCTGTCCGGATTACCACACGCACATGTTCCACACACCGTTCCCCGGGCTGCCTTATCCATATCATTATTTACAAGCACTCCATGAGTTACAACCTCAGTTTCACGGTTCCAGTACATATACATAACGGCTGCTGCCACAACACACGCAATTACCATAAATACCGTCAACCCTTTTCGCATAATACCATCTCCTGACATTAATTGTTTTAAATGTATTATGCGTTTATTCTTACTTTTTTATTCATTTGCGCCAATATATTCATTAACATTATTTTTTTGTAATCTGCATTTTTATATGTGTTGTTTTACTCACACGCAGCCCTTTTTTTCATTTTTAATAAAACCCTCTTTTCAATTCTTGATACCTGTACCTGACTTATTCCCATGCTCTTTGCAACTTCCGTCTGGGTTTTGTCCTGGTAATAACGCAGTTCTATGAGGTTACGTTCATCAGGTGGCAGTTCTTCAAGTAATTGTCTTACAAGAATATGGTTAATTATCTTCTGCTGTTCACTCTCGTCATCCTTACTCCCAAGCCTGTCCACCATATATATATCTTCACCATTGCCTGAATATACAGTGCTGTATATTGAATCAACCTCCTGCGCTGCCTCAGTTGCCAGTACCACATCATCAACCGTCAGCCCTGTATCAGCAGCAATCTCCTCAATTGTCGGTTCCTTATGGTTAAGCTGCATAAGCTGCTCCCTGGCTTTGTTTATTTTCCAGTTGTTTTCTTTGATACTCCGGCTTATCTTCACAATTCCATCGTCACGGATGAATCTTTTTATCTCGCCTATTATCATCGGAACTGCATATGTTGAGAATTTGACATCATATGCTGTATCAAATCTGTCAATCGCCTTCATAAGTCCAATGCTGCCTATCTGGAACAGATCATCCGGCTCGTATCCCCTTCCCGAGAATCTTCTGACAATACTCCACACCAATGCCATATTGTCAACAACGACCCTCTCTCTTGCGGCCACATCCCCTTCATGCGCACATTTAATCAGTTCAATTGTATCCAACTGCAATGTCCATATCAGTTTCCATAATATCCTCTTTAGCTATTCTTTTAATCATTTTGACTGTTGTACCTTGTCCGGGTGTGGAATCGACTGTTACCTTATCCATAAATGTCTGCATGAATGCAAAACCCATGCCGGACCTTTCAAGTTCAGGTCTTGATGTATACATAGGTTCCATCGCTTTTTCTATATCCTGTATCCCCACTCCTTTGTCTGTCACCTCAACCAATAATTCATTTCCATCAATACCGCATACAAGCATTATCCTGCCTGTCCCGCCATTATATCCGTGTATTATTGCGTTGGTAACAGCCTCCGACACTGCTGTCTTAATGTCAGATATCTCTTCAATTGTCGGATTAAGCCTGGCCGCATATGCAGCCACAGCAACCCTTGCAAACGCTTCATTCTTCGGGTCACTCTCCAGTTCTATAGTTACTTTCTGCACTGTATTCACATTCTCCCCTCTACTGATTCAAATTGCATTAGCCTGTCTATGTCAGCCCCATGTAAGTGCCTCGCTTACCGAATCGTATTTTGAAATGATCTTATATACACCCGACATCCGCAGGATCCTGTCTATTCCTTCTGAAACCCCGGCAACCGCAACCCTGCCACCAATATATTTCACTTTCATATATCTTCCAATAATCATCCCTATTCCCGAGCTGTCCATAAATTCTACTTTCGACATGTCAAAAATAACATTTTTTATGTTTTGCTTTGAACATACCTTTTCAAATTCCTCACGGATCTGTTCAGCAACAAGATGATCCACTTCATTATTTACATGTATAACAAGATTTCTGTCAATTATTTCCATTTTTATCCCTCCGATATTTTTTTACCAGCAAATACAATTTTAATTATCAAAAAAACAGACGGCATACCACGTTACATCGGCGGCATACCGTCTGTTTTATCAGTCTGTTCTGTATATTATTCGCTGTCCATAGAAACTCCCAGCTCTTTAAGCCTGTTCTTCGCCTCTGCACATCTTGACGAATCCGGGAACTTATTAACAACCGTCTTATAGTATTCTACTGCTTTCTCTTTGTTGCCCTGCTTATGATATAATCTTCCCATAAAATAAACAGCATCGCTATTGTCAGGATCAAGCTTCAAAGCATTCTTAAGATACTCCTTAGCTTCATCATACTTGCCTGAATTATATGCAGACCTGCCTTTTTCAAATATCTGGGTCGATGCTACTTTGGCATCCTCGGACTGGATTACGCCGACTACCTCCGTGGCAATACTGCTGTCCAGCCCTGACATATCAAGACCGTTTACTGCAGCAAGTGCACCTGCCTTATCTCCTTCAACATACTTTTTATATGCATCAAGAAGCACATCATATGTCTCTGCTGTTGAGAGCGAATCATCCTCACTTGCTTCCTTAAGCTGCTTTTCAAGCTCATCAACCTGGGATGTGAGATTCTCGTTCTGATACTTAAGGCTGCTTATCTCGCTCTCTTTTGCTGCGAGCTTCTCACCATAGTCCGTAACCTCGGCAGACTGGTCTTCCGACTTATTATTACTGATAGTCGGGGCGATAAGCACAATACCAACAAAAAGTCCTATTATCACACCTATCATTACATTAATGAAAGGAAATGCCCTTGGTTTTTCATCCTTGTATGTACCTACCGGCTTAACCTCGACGTTAGCATCCCCGGTAAATACCTTTCTGGATGTATGCTCCTTTACCGGAACTGTCTGATCCACACCCAGCTCTTT
This sequence comes from uncultured Lachnospiraceae bacterium, assembly GCA_934437985.1. GTDB lineage: Bacteria > Bacillota > Clostridia > Lachnospirales > Lachnospiraceae > V9D3004. The sequence goes on along the minus strand of CAKSBI010000006.1, from coordinate 22,748 downwards.
CAGATATCTTATAGTCGTTGTATTATTAATATCTATTGACTTGATCGCATTAAGACACTTTAATGCTGATGCCCTGTCATCAACATTCATATACAGCAGTGCTAACAGCTGCTGCGCCCTGATAAAATGCGGGTTAAGGCTTACAACCTTCTTAAGTTGTATAATAGCCATATCATCACTTCCCTGCTTTGCAGCTACAAGTGCGGCATTATACTTCTTGATCGTCTGGTTGACACTGTCAAGCCGCGCCGGATTAGACTGAATACTGTCAATATAATTATTAGCTTCATTATCCTCAGGACATATATTCTTGCTGAGTATCCACTCAGTAAGTGCCATGACAGTCTCACCCATCTCATAATACACAAGTCCCAGGAGATTACGGGCATTAATATTATTCTTATTACATTTCAGGCTCTTATTAAGCGCATCCACAGCACCCGACAGATCCCTTACCCTGGCTCTTTCCAAACCAATATTGTACAATGAATTGGAAATCCTTATTATTTTCAAATATACATGCACCGGCTGTCCACACTGACTGCATCTGTTCATCTGCATAGTGACAGGCATACCGCATCTTGGACAATTCATGTTTCTTTTCCTCCAGTCAATTTCAAGACGTCACTCAGCCCGGTAACATCTCTTTAAGCAGATCCTTAACCAGATCAGTAACATCCTCAAGCTTGTTGCTATATATCGCATCCTCTACCTGATCGACTTCCATACTGGGTTGAAACTTGTCCAGTTCTTCATCAAAATTAATCATTGGTTCCTCCTATTACAAACTTTACATATATAATAGACTTATATATACCCAAAAATCAACACACATTCATCGCACGATTCGACAGATATCATTTTGCAAGCTGGGCAAGTCTTGCTTCAACCTGCTCCATCATATCCTTGTACCTTGCCTGCTTGGCTCTCTCTTCATCGATCTTTGCCTGTGGTGCCTTTGATACAAACTTTTCATTACCAAGCATCTTTTCAGATCTTGCAAGCTCTGCCTCAAGCTTAGTCTTCTCTTTATTAAGTCTCTCAATCTCTTTTTCAATATCAACAAGCTCAGCAAATGGAATGAATATTGATGCCTCATGTACAAGTATCGAAACTGCATCATCATCTATCCCTGACTTATCTGCCTGTACATAAACCTCACTTGCATATCCGAGAGTTGCAAAGAATACCCTGCTTGTCTCAAATATACTCCTGACATCAGCCTTATCAGATACAACATACACTGCTGCCTTCCTGCTAGGTGGAACATTCATCTCTGCACGTATATTACGTATTCCCTTAACAGCTTCCTTAATTCTCTCTACAGCATCTTCTTCTGCCGCATAATGCGAATCCTCTGAATATACAGGCCAGTCGCTGATCATAATTGAAGCTTCTTCATCATCTACAAGCGTACAGTATATCTCTTCTGTAACAAACGGCATATATGGGTGCAACAACTTAAGCGCATCTATAAGCACTTTCTTAAGTGTCCAGAGTGCTGCATCCCTTGTTGCATCCTCTTTATTATACAGACGTGGCTTAACCATCTCAATATACCAGTCGCAGAACTCTTCCCAGATGAAGTTGTATATCTTATCCGCTGCTATTCCAAGCTCATACTTGTTAAGATTCTCAGTTACATCCTTCACGGTATCATTCATCTTTGATATGATCCACTTATCTGCATCAGTTAGTTCAGGCTTACTCTTAAGATCAATGCCACCATCCGGAAGATTCATCATAATGAATCTTGATGCATTCCATACCTTGTTGGCAAAGTTACGGCTTGCCTCTACTCTTTCATAGTAGAAGCGCATATCATTACCCGGCGCATTACCAGTAATAAGCGTAAATCTAAGTGCGTCAGCCCCATACTTATCAATAACCTCAAGTGGGTCTATTCCATTACCAAGCGACTTACTCATCTTACGTCCAAGCGAATCACGGACAAGCCCATGAATAAGCACAGTATCAAATGGAACCTTACCTGTCTGCTCAAGTCCTGAGAACATCATACGCATTACCCAGAATGGAATTATATCATATCCGGTTACAAGTGTACTTGTAGGATAGAAATAATCCATCTCCTCTGTATCATCCGGCCAGCCAAGAGTAGAGAATGGCCATAATGCTGATGAAAACCATGTATCAAGTGTATCAGGATCCTGGCGCATCTTCTCCCCACAGCCAGGACAGACAGCCTCATTATCCTTAGTAACGATCATCTTTCCGCATTTATCACAATAAAATGCAGGAATCTGGTGTCCCCACCAAAGCTGTCTTGATATACACCAGTCACGTATATTCTCAAGCCAGTGAAAATATGTTTTCTCAAAATATTCAGGAACAAACTGTGTCTCATCCTTCTTAACAGCCTCAATTGCAGGACCTGCGAGCGGCTTCATCTTAACAAACCACTGCTTTGATACACGTGGCTCTACTGTTGTTCCGCAACGGTAGCATACACCCACATTATGGTCATGATCTTCAACCTTAACAAGTGCACCCTCTTTTTCAAGATCAGCAACAATTGCTTTCCGTGCATCATATCTGTCCATACCTGCGTATGCTTCATATTCGTCAACGATCTTAGCATCATCTGTCATTACATTAATAACAGGAAGGTTATGCCTGAGACCAACCTCAAAATCATTAGGGTCATGTGCAGGTGTAATCTTAACTACACCTGTACCAAATTCCATATCTACATAATCATCCGCAACAACCGGTATCTCCCTGTGGACTATAGGAAGAATCACATTCTTACCAACATATCCTGCATATCTGTCATCCTTAGGGTTAACAGCTATGGCAGTATCACCAAGAAGTGTCTCCGGCCTTGTTGTTGCAAGCTCAATATATCCGCTTCCATCTGCAAGTTGATAGCGAAGATGCCAGAAATGTCCTGCCTGGTCTTCATGCTCAACCTCGGCATCTGAGATAGAAGTAAGACAATGAGGACACCAGTTAATTATCCTCTCTCCTCTATATATAAGTCCTTTGTCATATAACTTAACAAATACTTCCTTAACGGCTTCATTACAACCCTTGTCCATTGTAAAACGTTCTCTGTCCCAGTCACACGACGAACCCATCTTCTTAAGCTGCGAAACAATGCGTCCACCGTACTGTTCCTTCCACTTCCATGCACGCTCAAGAAAGCCGTCTCTTCCGATATCATCCTTCGAGATACCCTCTTTTCTCATAGCTTCAACAATCTTAGCTTCCGTTGCAATAGATGCATGGTCTGTTCCCGGTACCCAGAGTGCATTAAAGCCCTGCATTCTCTTAAATCTTATAAGTATATCCTGAAGTGTATTGTCAAGTGCATGTCCCATGTGGAGCTGACCTGTAATATTAGGTGGCGGCATCACAATTGTAAAAGGTTTCTTACTTCTGTCTACTTCGGCATGAAAATACTTTTTATCTAACCATTTCTGATATAATCTATCCTCAATATCTGAAGGATTATAATTCTTTTCCAGTTCTTTACTCATATTATTCCTCGCCTCTTTACTCACAAAATTACATTAAGATACTAAATTATAGTATTCTAAAAGATACTGTATGTCAAGAGAGATAATAAATAAAAAGACTGTCGTATAAGCATTTTACCACCTATACGACAGCCATAACCTTCAATCTGTTACTGCCAATATTACTATTGTATAATCTGATATCAATTGAACTTTTCAAGGAACTTGTCTACATCAACTCCACCAGCCTGAAGTATCGTGTAGAGAGCCTTTTTCGGATGAATCCTGTGAGTAGGTGCTTCCTGCTTTACCCATTCCTGCTTCTCTTCATCCCATACATCATCCGGTAACGGATCCTCTGTGAAAATGTACTTAATATTACCACTTCCCCAGCTTCCATCACCATCACGGATTCCCCACTGGGTAACTGATGTTACACCAATATAGTCAGAGCCCTGTGCTTTTCCGTACTCACCATTCTTGGAATACTTCTTATAAAGCTTATAGAGACCGCCCATTCTTGAAGCCAGCGAATCACCATCCATGTTGTTATCAAGCTCAGTAATCTGTACTTCAAAGCCTGCATCTGCTACAGTCCTGATCTGTGATTCCTGTGAAGATTCGCCAACGTTATGTGACTGAAGTCCGATACCATCACAATACTTTTCGTTCTGTGTACCATTAGTAAGATTACATGCCCTGTTAATGTACTTGGCAAGTGCAATATGATCACTTACATTACCATTGTAATCATTGTAAATAAGCGACGGATCTACTGTATAACCATACTGTTCCTTATATTTTTCAAAGTTTGCCTTGATTGCATCATGTGTATAAAGGAATGAAAGATACAGATAATCCGGTCCAAGTGTTGAATACCAGTAACTGTCATCCTGCTTGGTTCCCCTTCCTTCATATGCAAACATCTTCTCAACATCCTCTACCGAACTGTCACTCGTAAGAACAGAACCACCGCCACCTGTACGTACACCATTGTTAGTCTTGAAGCTGAGTGATGAAGATCCTGATGATGTAGTTGACAAGATTCCATCTACAGAATCAGCATTCTCATTAACATAATATCTTACAGGACCATTCTGTCCATTAGTCGCCTCATTAATTACATCATATGCATATACAACATCACCATATCCATGTGCGTAAATATATTCAATAACCTGGCTGATATAATCATTAAGCCTCTTCTTCATGGTTTCCTTGTCAGCTAACTTATGGTAGTTCTCCTTATCCCATCCGTTAGTTTCGTAGTCTTCAAGAGTATAATCTGACCAGTTATAATCCTGAATGAAGAAATAAGGGCGGACCTGTGCATGCCATACAAATGCATGATAACGGAGCTTAAGGTTATTGGCCTTACAGTAGCTGAGTACATCCTCAAGCGTCTCATAGTTAAGTATAATCTTTCCTTCACCCTTAGTCTTATAATAGTTATCTACATTAGCCTTAGAAAGTCCTTCAGGGTATTCATCTGTAGGGTCAACACTTACCGTACTCTCCATCTTGTTCTCATTACCCATTGTTACACTGCCGAAATGATATCTTACAAGTGAAGCACTCTCACCATTCATCAGGCTTCCCTTATCAGTACTGATACCTGAAATAAAGTAATCCTTAAATGTATCCTTAATTGCAGGGATACCATCCTTCCATTCAGCGGCATTACCATCATAATCAAATGTCGGTGTCGGTGATGCAGTTGCATTCGGATCCGGTGTATCTGCAGGTACATTAGTCGGTGCAGGTGCATTGGTCGGTACCGATACATTAGGTGTTACTGCTGCATTATTATCTGTAGCTGCAGGGTTCACTGCAGGCTTCTTAGCCTTAACAGTTACCTTACATATAAGTTTCTTCTTTTTCTTTCCGATCTTGATAACAGCCGTTACATTAGCCTTACCTTTCTTCCTGGCTGTTATCTTACATGACTTCTTAGCTGCCTTGATCTTAGCTACTGAAGCCTTGCTTGTCTTCCATGTTACCTTCTTGGAATAATTCTTGACGCTGATAGTCTTAGATGATCCAACTGTTAATGTAAGCTTAGTCTTACTAAGCTTAGGTGCCTTAGCTGCATCGACTCCGTTATTCACAGATGGAGCAACTACTGCAACTGTAAGCATAAGTGCAAGGGCAGCACTCAGTTTACGTGTTCTTTTCATAATATAAACCCTCCTCATTTAATATATCTGCTACACAATATCATATGTATACAGCTATAATATATTATAATATTATCTCACTTCAAAATCAAGAATAAATATACCTCTTTATAGCGGTCGGGAGCAGAACGGCCCTGACTGCAGTGATCAGTAATGCATACACCAGAAATACTGCTGCAGGATTAACTGTAAATCCCTGAAATACTACCAGCATTATATACGCGGCTGATGCCATTGCTGCCGCAGCAATGCCGGCATACAGTATCACCCTGTAATTACCTGTCTTCTTATTCTTCATTGTGCGCACAAGAAAAATAATCTGCACAATAATCGTTATTAATTCTGCCGCAAACAGCATGATCTGCCAGCTCATGGACAATGAGAATATAATACTTCCACCACTTGTTGATACCATATAGTATTCAAACATAACTGCCATTGCCAGTGTCAGCAGCGCATATACAGCTAATAATGCCAGCATAAATATAAGCAGTCCTTTTAACCTTTCCTTTTGTTTACCAGCTGTCATCAGACTAACCTCCCCATCTACATAATCGCATGACCCTGCCAGGAGGCAAGCGTATAAAATATAGTAAGTATCGCACATATAACCATTACAGCACCCTTTATATACCGGTTCTTAATCGATGCATATACAATATACAGTGTCACACATCCCATCATATATCTCGGCCCGCTTATCAGCCATCCATGAAGATATGAGAGGAATATATAGGCACCACCGAACGCAATAACAGAAGCACTTATCCCCCTGTATAATCCATACAGCAATGCCACTACTGCAAAGAAATACAAAAACAGCTGTACCCAGTAGATGATATATGAAAGGGAACCCTGCTCCATAGCCATATTATAATGCTGGGTAAGATTATCCGAAATCCAGTGTGACGTATTATACCATGGTTCAGCCTCTTCGTGTGCAACAAAAGCAAACCAGTCCCCCTGGACAATCTTATTAATTAAAAGGTATATAAATGTTCCTGCAGGCACCAGGCATACAGGAAGGCACTTCACCTTAAACTTCTTTTGCTCCACCATATAGACAATTGCCTCATATACTGCCGGAACGAACAGCGCTATACCTTGTGACCTTGAGAGTGCTGCAAGCATTCCAACTATGCCGGCAATAAGCCACTTTTTCTCCTTAAGATATGTAAGACACATAAGAACAAGCATTATAAACAGGCTTTCCGTAAATACAGATACGAGAAACACACCAAACGGATATACCATATATATTGCAACACTGTCCACAGCCTCTTCCCGTCCAAGCTCATGGGCGGTAAGCCTGTACAGAAAACACGCCGATACACCAAGACACACATTTGAGACCAGTACACCTGCCACAAAATAATCACGCACCACAAATGCAGCTATCTTCATAAGCAGTGGATACAGCGGATAAAAAACTATCTGGTTGGCATACTCACCGGTCCCGTAATATCCATGTGCTGCGATATTAATATAATGCGGTGTATCACCACACCCTATGTACTTTTCATAAAAATACGCAAACAGTCCGCCTTCCACTCCATTAACATTCTTAAGCAGGAAAAATGTAAGTCCCATAATAAGCCAGTGGATTACTATGGCTGAAATGAACAGCCCGGCATACAACATTACCTTCTTATTCTTAAATACTGATATCTTATTCTCCATTACGCCATATCCCCCCTTACATTACTCCTGCCATCATTCCAACAAGCCAGAAACCGCTTATAAGTGCCATAAGCAGACAGACAAATGTCATCACAGCATGGTTAATATTAAGCTTCAGCCTGTTAATTCCAAGAATGAATACAACACCATATATAATGATATATTCCGGAACCGACCCCCAGCCATTAACTCCACATATAATAATATACATCAGCTGTGCAAGGGCAGTCACGGCAATATCCCTTATGCCTGACCACTTATCATCAGCCCCTGGCAGACATCCGGCAATATATACCGCTGCTGCACATATTCCCACCAAATGTGTAGCAAGGCACAGCAGCGCTATGGCCAGCGACGCCACCTTGCCGGCTTTTCCACATCTGCCCCCATTCCATACCAGAAGGAACACACTAAACAGTGCCATACCTGCCGCAAATGATGACGGCAGGAACAAAAATACACTTCCGGGCAGACAGATAAGCAATGTATATAACTGCCTGGTTCTCTTATCCCCATCATCCCCGGAATTATCTCTTGCAATGATCAGCCCCAGCGCTGCATATGTAACAATTCCTGACAACATGCTTATGTACAGGGCGCATTGGTCATACATTTCATACAATACGCCTGCAAACACTCCTGAAAGAATATAATATAACGGCATGGCTCCTTTTTGTGATACATACGAAAATGAATATGAAGTTACAAGCTCATGTGTATCAGATACAGGGCTCATCGTCCAGATAGCATTAACATCAAATACCGTTCCCGAACCACCCACAAAGTTACAATACAATGCCCCAAACATTAATTGCAATAATGCAAGCATAAGGGCAGGAAGTGCAAAACCTGTTATCCTCTTCCTGCATACCCCACTCTTATCAACACCTATATCCATCAAAAACCTGAAGAATAATATTACTATCAGGGCAATCATCAGCACGCCGCCAAGTTCCCCCAAAAATTCCGCCATAACCGCGACTCCTTTCATCTTGTTATAATATTGTTAATAACTTAACAATATTTTGGTATATAATCCAATTTTACCAGCATTTATATAATACAACATATATATACCATCGCGCAACCTCTGACTTCAATTTCATGCTTTTCTATGCATGTAATTGTCTCACATATTCACATGCCTCTATTGCCGATACTGCCCCATCCGCCACAGCGGTAACAAGCTGCCTGACCTTTTTTACACGGCAGTCCCCCGCAGCATATACACCTTCACATGATGTATGGCAATTTTCACCGACAGCCACATACCCATCCCGGTCAAGCTCTATAAGTCCGGCAAAAACTTTATTCTTAGGTTCATAGCCGATTGAAACAAACAGACACGAGACGTCTATCATCCTGTTCCTGCCATCCGGTTTGCCATTATCAGAAACCTCTATTGCTTCAACCACATCACTGCCATTAACAGCCTCTATACTGCTATTCATAATGCATTCAATATTATCCTTTTTCTCAGCGAGACTAATCAGGTGCGCCTCCGCCCTGAAGCTGTCCCGTCTGTGTATCAGGTATACCCTGTCACATATTTCTGATAAATGAAGTGCCTCACCAAGTGCCGAATTACCTCCACCTGCCACTGCAACCGTCCTGCCCTTATAAAAGCCGCCGTCACATGTTCCGCAGTATGACACGCCCTTTCCCTTAAACTTTTCTTCGCCCGGAATGTCCAAAGTCTTTGCTGCAGTACCGGTCGCTATAATTACTGCCCCCGCAGTACGCCTCTTATCACCATCCGTTATTACTTCAAATTCTCCACTGTTTTGTTTTACAACCTGTATCACACGTTCATGCACACATTCAGCCCCAAGGGCCACTGCCTGTTCATATACATTCTGTGCAAGCTCAAAGCCCGGTATTCTCCTTATGCCGGGATAGTTTTCTACCGAACCGGCATTTACTATCTGTCCACCATGATACCCGGCCTCAAGAACAATGACCGACCTGCCTGCCCTTGCCGTATATATCGCTGCTGTAAGACCTGCAACACCACCACCTGCTATAATAACATCGTATTTTTTTGATATATTTTCCATACAATAATCACCTCAATGTTATTATGCACAGCAAATCCATTTCATTATGCACCATAAACTGTACTATTGTCTTTTTTTTTGTAATCTTATATAATGATGTCGGGGTCAAAAGCCCCCGACTTTGATCCATACAGTAATAACCAACGGAGGAATACAGATATGTATAACGATATATTAACGATAGGGCCGCTTACGGTCCACGGTTATGGCCTTATGATTGCAATTGGTATCTTATGCGCCCTCGCTGCCGGTGTACATCATGCAAAATATAAGGGCCTGTCACCGGATGAGGTGTATAACCTTACTTTTATATGTGTTATAGCCGGAATGGCATCAGCAAAAATACTCTATTGTATCGTTGAATGGAAAAGCTTTATCAATAATCCTATAGGAACCCTGGGTTCTGATGGATTTGTAGTATATGGCGGGATTATCGGCGGCACCCTGGTTGCCAGTCTGTATACAAAGCTGCGTAAGATATCCTTCTGGAAGTACTTTGACCTTGTACTTCCGAGTGTTGCAATTGCACAGGGATTCGGGAGAATAGGCTGCTTCCTTGCCGGCTGCTGCTACGGCCGTGAGACAGACTCATTTATCGGTGTTACTTTTTCACATTCAGATTATGCACCGAATGGAGTACCATTATATCCAACCCAGCTGTTTTCAAGTGCCGGATGCTTTATAATGGCAGGTCTGCTGTTCTTATATGCAAAAAAAGAACGCCCGGACGGAAGATGCGGTGCGTTATACCTCATCATGTACAGTATCGGTCGTTCAGTTATTGAGATGTTCAGAAATGACCACCGTGGTACAATAGGCATTTTATCAACCTCGCAGTTCATATCAATATTCATACTGATACTCGGAATTGCTTTATTCTTCATTCCACATCCCGGTCAAAAAAGCCAAGATACTCATTAAATATGTTAAAAAGCATATCCCCTGAGCACACCGGAAGCTCAGCCGAGCCCTTTCCAAAAGAAACGTATTCATACAGGTCTGTTGCTTTTGTAAGCACCAGACCTGATATTATCTCATAGCCGGCTCCAAACAACACTTCAAGATACTCATTATATTTTGCTGCCTGGCTGACATCATCATCCTCAAGTACATCCTTCATCTTAAACTCAAGTGAGAACACATAGCATTCCGTAATAACAAGCACATCTGCATATATTCTTATACGTCCTGATTTTTTTATACGGAGTTCAAACACTATCTCCCAGTCATCATAATTAACATTGCCCCTTAAATCATCAAATAATGACACCATTGTATCATGGCAGTCAAAAAATGAATGGAATAACCCTCTTTCGTTGTTAAGATTACGCCCAATATCACCACAGCCTTCTTTAAGCTGTTCAAACCATTCCTCCCCGGAAAGCTCCATGAATATCTTTACGGTCGAATAATATCCCGAAAACATGCCCAGCCCCTCATGGGGTCTTGCCTGCCTTATAAGTCCATGCCATTTGTAGTCCTTATCAATATAGCAAAGCTCACCTATATATGATGACCTGTACAGATAATGATTAATCACACTCTTTGGCTGCCCGGTAAGCCTGCCGATATCTTTTGCTTTAATTCCATTATGGCTGCATATAGCCGCATATATCATTCTTTCAATACCATCCATGATCACCCTCCGGCATTAAAATTCCTTCAGACTGCATTCCCTGAATATTCTTCCGGCAAATACACTGTAATCTGCAAGATTACCGGCTCTGTTAAGAAGCCTTCTATAAGTCCCGTCATCCTCAAAAAGATCAAGCATATAACACCATATCTCTTTCATCTTATAGACAACAACCCTTTCGGTGTCAATTGTGTTCCTGTATTCATAATAAATGCTGTCATGATACTCCTTAAGAGTAACAGGATCCGTCTTATCCACGGTTCCACGGAGCATTCCGATCAATGCAGGATTACGGATAAGCCCCCTGCCAAGCATAATTGCCGTAATATCCGGATACATTTCCACAAGCCTGTCATAATCATTTTTTGTATAAATATTACCATTATAGCACACCGGACTCCTGCTGTTCCTGTACACATGATCAAAATATTCCATTCTCGGGTCATGCCTGTAATAATCCGTGCGTATCCTTGGATGAACTATAAGCTCTGATATCGGATACCTGTTAAATATATCCATAAGCCCATATATCTCTTCCGGGTCATTAAGACCTATCCTTGTCTTTACAGACACCCTCATATCAGGAAGTGCCGCATATACCCTGTCAAGGAATTCATCAAGAAGCCCCGGCTCCCCAAGAAAGCCTGAACCCTTATGCTTAGCCACAACCGTACCGGACGGACATCCAAGGTTAAGGTTAACTTCATCATAACCGTATTCATGGATAAGCCTTGCAAATCTTATAAAATTATCCGCATTATTGGATATTATCTGTGGGACAACAAAAAGTCCCCCATTATTCTCAGGAAGGATATCCCTGACCTCCCTGCTCTTCATCTTACGGCTGCCTTCAGCTGCAATAAATGGTGTAAACAGCTTATCTGCACCACCATAAAACTTATTCCATATATTTCTAAATGTATGTACCGTAAGTCCTTCCATAGGTGCCATATATAACCTGATATCTGACATACAAAAACCTCCGCACGCATCAAGAACATACGTTCCCTGTATGATACTTTTATCCAAACATAAACAGCAGTGACTGCCCCATCTGCAGCTGCATATTATCAAAGCTTCCATTAAGCATATATACAATCATTATAAGCATACCTATAACAAGCATGGCTAATCCTATACCGGCTGCTACAACAATGGATACGATTATCTTAGTCTTTCCCCAGCCCTTCACTCTGTCAAGTCCCTGCAGCAGCATAACACCTACAAGAATTAACAGCGGGGCAGCACATCCTATGATCAGATATGTCGCAAATCCCAAAGGCACGATATCTGCCATCTTATCTGCTGAAATATCAGACGAGCCGCTGCCTCCAAGTGCAAGGCTAAGTACTTCAATAATTGTATTATTGGCAAAATGGAACAGCATATTATACAAAAAGTTGTTAGTCTCAATCAGCACATATGCCATAACACCGCCAAGAATTGCTGTTGGCAGGAAGCGGTATGGATCCATATGGTTAATTCCAAATAATACGCCAACTATAACACATGTTCCTACACGGTTTCTTACTGTATTCCATACACAGTTCATAAGAAATCCCCTGTGAAGCATCTCTTCACATATTGCCGGCATAACACCTATCATTAATATTGTTGGAACAACCGGCCAGCTGTTAAAAAAATCTGCAAGGCTCTCACTCACACTAATTCCATCCGGGAAAAAACAGAACATCAGAAGCGTGAGCACTAATACAACCAGGTATGTCCCGGCCCACACCAGAAGTGTTCCTGTTATCTGCCTGAGTCCCGGCCGTCTTACAGGAACAGCAACCTTAAAATCAACATTAAATACCCACATTCCTGCAAGTGCAATCAGAAAAACTCCCAATTCAGTTATCAGAAGTCCCCACATTCCAAGATAATACTGTGCATATGCAAATACAGTAAGCATTGCGGCAATTACTACCACAAAAACTATCAGCGCCGCATGCAGTCCCGGTCTGAAAAATCTTTTTTTCTCATCCATCATTATTACTTCCCTTCACCAGTGTCCAGTATAACGATTTCTTAATAACCGGACTTTTTACGCTGAATATTTTTGTGAGTGTGCTATCCTAAAAACGCAGGCGTAGCGGGCTACGCTGAGGCTTTTAGGATAGTACAATCGCGAAAATAGACAAGTAATAAAGTCCAGTTAATTAAAAATCGTTATGCTAGGTTACATATCTAATACCAGAATCTTTTTATATGTCACATTCTTTCCAATACCTGCTCCCACCAGTTTATTCTTATATGCTTTATAATTCTTCTTAGGAATATACACTTTCATATTAGATGCCGTCTTTGCAAATGCATTCTTTCCAACTGCGGTTACTTTGGCTGATGTGATAACAACCTTCTTAAGCTTCCTGCAATTACCGAAAGAATTCTTACCGATCGTCTTAATATTGGTACCTATGGTTACCTGTCGTAGCTTAGTGCATCCGTAAAATGCTTTCGGGGCAATCTTTGTAACTTTGTACTCCTTACCTGCAATAGTAACAGTTGTCGGAATCACAACAGACTTAATATTCTTATTACGAACCCTGCTGACCGTTACGGCCGCTGTTCCTTTTGAATTAACAGTTACCGAATATGAAAGCTTTTTACCAACTGCCCTGGCAGCAGTCCCCGCAGCCGGAACAGGTACCGGTGTTGCTGACGGAGCCGGAGTTGGTGAAGCATCCGGATACAGAATCGGAATCTGCGTAGGTGCCGGTGTGTTATTTACGTTAATTCCCTGGTCAGATGCAGGGGCAGTCGTTGCTTTTGATGCATCCGGTGTTGGCTTTGTTGACGTATCAGAGCCTGCTGACGCATCAGGATTCTGCGTTGCCGTAATCCCCTGATCCGTAACAGGGGTAGTTGCCATTCCGGCTGCTGACGGTATATCCCCGGAACCGTTTACTGTCCCATCAGAACTTATAGTTTCACTAATTGCAGCACCCACAGGTGAGGAATACACAAGTCCTGCTGCAACACACAAAGACATTAACACAGCTATCATTTTTCTTTTCATAATAATCTCCTCCTAATACTCTTCATTTCTCATATATATTTTAATATTAATTGCCGACGGCATAATATATAAGCTCATATTCCGAATACTCAATTGGTTCATAGGATGTAATCTTATACGGGGCCATTATGGTTTCACTTCTTGTCTCCCCTTCTTTCAGAACCGTCTTTATCTCCCTGGCATCCAGAACCTTTCCTTCTGAATCCTTAAACAGGCACACGCACCGGAATGAACATCCGCCTGTTCCCGAATTGGCTATCGTTGCTAAAATAGTCTTATCTTCCGGATCAGCCTTTGCCGATACCGAGACAGGAACCTTGCTTTTAACGGCATTTTGTGAACAAGAACACTTAATACCTACAGTCGTCTTCAGATAATCCGCACCCTCGACATTCGTTGCGGCAACAATATATCTTTTTTCTGAGGGGTCGAGATATTTTAATGAAACCTCTCCCGACTTTACCGGTATCCCTTCACTATTGTAATACATCACATTCAATCTTACAGAATTAATCTGTACCGGATTGTTGTTAGTTACAATATATAACCTCTTACCACTTGAAAGCATACTGCCCTTAACATCAATATTATCAGCCAGTGTTTTCTCATTAATCTCTGACGGCGTTGCAGCCGGTTCCTGATCCCCCGGCTGGGGCTGTAATGTATATGACGGTGCTGATGGCTCACCTGTGTTAACAGCATCATCAGCATGTGGCAGCCTTTTCTTTTTAATGGTCAATATAAACTTATACCTTCGTTTACTTAACCTTGCTGTTATAACGCATTTTCCTTTCTTTTTTGCAGTCACAACACCCTTCCGGCTGACCGTGGCAGTCTTCCTGTCAGACGACTTATACACTGTCCTTCCGGCTGTACGCGGAGAATGCAGCCTCTTTTTCCCACCAACTGTCATTGTCAGCTTTTTGGTCGTTACTTTCGTTTTCGCCTGCAGTGTCTGCGGCATTACACAGACACTGCTTACCATAACTGCCAGAAGCGAACCGGCAATTATTCCTCTTCTTAGTCTGTTATATAATCTGCCCATAGATTTCCTTCCCTTATCCCTTAACATCTATCATCAAAAAATGTCACACCTTTGTATAAACTGTTAATTATTAATTATACAATATCAGGTTAGTACATACAACCACTAAGACCCGGGTTTATATTATTTTCTTCAATTGACATTGATATGTGTTGCGTTTATAATATTTTTATATGTGAACTAAAATATTTATACGAAAGGATTTGATTACTATCAAACAGAATACACCATTAGTAACCCATATTTACACAGCAGACCCTTCTGCTCATGTATTTGACGGCAAGGTATATATTTACCCATCACATGACCTTGAGCATGACTGCGAAGACAATGACAACGGAGACCAGTACACCATGGAGGATTATCACATCCTCTGCATGGATGACCTTGATTCAGAATGTGTTGACTGTGGCGAAGTCCTTCATCAGGATGACGTTCCATGGGTTTCAAAACAGATGTGGGCGCCTGATTGTGCATACAAGAACGGTAAGTACTATCTGTATTTCCCGGCACGCGATAAGGACGGAATCTTCAGACTCGGTGTTGCAACAAGCGATTCGCCGGCAGGAAAGTTCATTCCTGAACCGGATTACATAAAGGGAAGCTTCAGTATTGACCCGGCTGTACTCGTCGATGATGATGGACAGGGATATATCTACTTCGGTGGTCTCTGGGGAGGCCAGCTTGAGAAGTGGCAGACCGGCGAGTATGTTGAGAATCCTGACGTACCTTCAGGAAAGCAGAACGCACTTGGTCCAAGAGTTGCAAAGCTTACAGATGATATGCTCCAGTTCAAAGAGCCTGCCAAGGAGATTGTAATTCTTGATGAGAATGGTGAGCCGCTTAAGGCCGGGGACGAAGACAGACGTTATTTTGAAGGTCCATGGATGCACAAGTACAACGGTACATACTACCTTTCATACTCAACAGGTACAACATGTACAATTGTATACGCAACAAGCGACAGTCCTGAAGGTCCATTTACATTCCGTGGCAAGATTCTTGAGCCGGTTATCGGATGGACAACCCATCATTCAATTGTTGAGATCAATGGTAAATGGTATCTCTTCTACCATGACTCATCATGGTCAAGAGGTGTCAGCAGCATGAGATGCGTTAAATACACAGAGATCACTTACAATGAAGATGGTACGATCCAGACAATCAATCCATATGCTAACGACTGAGCAGTTAGTTAGTTATAACTTATAATAATGACAAACCTGTGGAACGATGACAATACATTCCACAGGTTTTATTATATCTTCCCTCTATATCCTCTATTGGGTGATTTTCCTTAAGAATACATATCCCATCAGGCAGGCTATAAGTTCAGTTATTGGGAATGCCCACCGGATCAGTGATACACCGGCCTGGCCATTTGCCTTTTCCTGCCATTTCTTTATGGCATATCACATAAAATGCAATCACACATATTAACACAGATAACAGCGAGCCGGCTGCTGTCGCCAGCCCCATCGGAAACAATGTTGTTTTAAATATTCTTGATGTCAGATAAACTCCCGGTATACGAACCAGTGCAATTGACAGGATATTGTGTAAAAATGACAGTCCGGACTTCCCGCAGGCACAAAAGTAACCGCTGAAGCTAAAATGAACACCTGCAAATATGCAGTCAAAAATATAACCTCTCAGATACTGGCTGCCAAGCCGTATCACATCCGCTCCGTCCGACGTATTTCCATCTGTAAATAAGGATATGACCGATCCGGCAGTAAATTGAATTATAACAGATGCCAGTACTCCGAATCCCACTGCTATGAACACTGCATACCGTAAAGTTGCAATTGCCCTTTTTGTTTTATTAGCCCCGATATTCTGTGCGCCAAGAGCTGAAACAGCAGATAGCATTGACGACGGAACTAAAAACAGAAAGCTCATAACTTTCTCTACAATGCCTACAGCGGCAGCGTCGTTTAATCCTCTCTGGTTTGCAATAATCGTTATCACAATAAAAGCAACCTGAATAAGACCGTCCTGCACAGCGATTGGAATACCGATAGATAGTATTTTCCCCATAACCGGCCGATGAGGTTTGAAATCTGTCTTGATAAGAACGACGCTTTTTCTTTTTATGATAACAGCCAATGATACCAGTACACTGATTGCCTGGGAAATGGTTGTTCCAAGTGCTGCTCCCGCAGGCCCAAGCCTAAAAATTCCCACAAAAAGGTAATCAAGTGCAATATTGGCAACACATGCTACAGCTATAAAATACATCGGGCTCCTGCTGTCTCCCATACCTCTGAAAATAGAGCTGATGATATTATATGCTGTAATAAATGGGATACCAATAAAACAGATTGTCAGATATGTGACAGTTCCGTTCACCGCCTCCGCAGGGGTAGACATTGCCGATACAATAGGATGCACCAACATAAGCAGCAATGCCATTCCCACAACAGCGACCCCCATAAACAAAACTATCGTATTACCAATAGCCTTAGATGCCTGTTTTTTGTTATCTGCCCCGACTGCCTGTGCAATGCTTACTGTTGTACCCATGGCAAGACCTACAATCATAACAGTGATCATATGCATAATCTGTGAACCGACAGACACCGCTGTAGTACTTGCTACACCGTCATACTGTCCAATAATATACAAATCAGCCATTCCGTAGAGTGTCTGCAGAAAATAGGAAAGCAAATACGGCAGTGAAAACAGAATTACATTTTTAAATACACTGCCAGTCGTAAGATTTTTTTCCATAATGATATTTCTCCCTTGTCTGATATAAGCATATCATAAACTCTACAACTGTTGTAGAGTCAACAGGAAATTTTCATATTTATAAAATCTCATTTGCCATACAAAGCTTTAAAACCATCACAGGCTTCTTCAGATATAGAATAATATTTGCCATCCACCACGATTGCATTCCCACGTAATACAATTGACGTTGTCGTTCCATCTATGTATGTTATATCAATCAGACAGGCAAATCCGTCAACGTCATCAGGTTCTTTTGGGGTTACATCAATGGAATTCAAATAGTCTATAATTCTTTCAAAATCTTCCGGATCATTAAATGTCTTCTCTGACGCATTGTTAAATACACTAATCTCTTTGACATTACTTAACTTACCATCAATCAACTTAGAATCCTGATTAAAAAGTGCTGCAACCGCAATTATTACACCTGACACTAATACCAATAAGCATATAATTGTTACTACTCTTTTGTCCATAACACACCTTCTTCACAACTAATATCCCAATAAGCTCCGTTTGATTTTCTTATACCTGAATTCCAAAATGCAACATATTTTTCACCTGCCGCAAGCGTATAATTTATTTAATCTATTTAAGCGGTTTCCAACTGTAGATATATTTCTTAGAATCTTTTTTACATTTAATATTTTTTGTGATTACAGTTGTTAATTTCTTGGTTTCAATTAAATCAGGTTCAATATTAACTTTCGACCCGGGATTCTTAAGTACAATATTATTGCACCTAATATTCGCCAGTCTTATTTCTTTAACTTTATTTCCAATTATTACCTCGCCTGCTTTCATACTTCCCAGACTTACGTGTGCCTTATCAGAATTAACCCTAACAGTCTTTGCTGAGCCATACATAGCTTCTTCTTCGCCCGTGAACAGACTTCCATTAAGTATTATCTCATCAAAAGCCACGTTATCAAACACCCTGTCGCCCACACTCATGCTGCCGGATATTTTTATTTTCTTTAAATATGCCGAATTCATGAAATTATATCCTTCAATGCCCTTAAGGGTTTTAGGCAGTACAAGTTTGCTGAGGCTGTTCATTTCATTAAATGCGTATTCGCATATTGTCGTAACACCTTCCGGAATGGTAAGCTTTTTAACTATATTGCCTTTTTCTGCAAAAACCGCTGCATTGTCATAGTCAAGCCAGACACTATTATCTGAAATAATATATGGGGTGTTATATGTTCCTATCTGTACGATGCTGTAACCATCTATTGTTGAAGGTATAACAACTTCCGAGGTATAGGAATACACTTTTCTTAACGCAGCCGTCTTAGCAGTCTCGCTTGTTACCTCATAGCCATAATCTCCACTTCTGACAATCAGTGCCGGCGAAGGAGCCGGCGCCGATTCTGCTTTAGACCTATTTTCTCCGGCTAAGAATAAACCACCCATCATTACAAGACCCAGAACTCCCCAAAGTGATTTTTTAATAATTTTTTTCATTAGTTGTATATCCCACTAAAATAGGCATCTAAAGGTTATGACAGCTCTTCCCAAACCAATCCATTTTCAATTGCGTACCTGTGCGCAGTTGAGTTGGCCCTAGAACATATAACAACATGCCCGGGATGCCAGTCCGGTGTCCAGCCTATCGCTGGCGAAGGTACATTGTCTGTATTTGGCGATGGGATTACCGCATTGTCATTTTCGAATATATATCTTTTTAAATTACCAGCGGTTACATCGTCAGGCTCAAGCCCCCTCCAAAAGCTCCATGGGTTGTATGCATCAGATTGTATATATCTTTCTGTTTCCGGGGCACACATTCCCTTTAATGTAATATTTTCAATATTGGCATGATATATCGGGCGGTCCAGGCTTGTCACATTCTCCTGGATTACAAGATTGCCTATTGTTGAATATGAAAATGCATACGCCATTATTGATGATACATCATCCGGGATAATATACCGATCAGCCTGTACTGATGAAGGATACTTCACAAGGCAGATGCCATTATTACTTCCGTCACCGCTTCTCATGAACAATACGCCGTCTCTTGTAAAATATCGCTTATTCCCTTTTTTTACCGTTATTTTTTTCAGGTTTGGCACCACTCCAATAAAAGGTCTGTCAAGACTATTTACATACCAGTCATTGGTTTTTTTCCCAAGTGTGATTGTCTCTATATTACTGCCTTCTATCAGGCCCGGTTTCTCACACTTGTCATATATCACAACATTCTTTCTTGCCGGTGCACATGCGATCATTTTCTTTCCCGACTTATTGTATAACAGTCCGCTGTGGGACGAATATTTTCTATTATCCCTTGAAACTTCAATTGACTTTATGGACTTATTACCATACGCAAAAAAACTATTAATGTGTTTAACATTGCTGCCAATAATCACCTTTTCCAAATTAGCCGCTTTTTCAAATGCCCCGGATGCAATCTTTTTTACCTTTTTGGGTATCCTGTATACCTTGCTATCACCACTATACGATTTTAATATCCCATTTGAAATAATACAGTCTTTTGCCTTAGCACCTGCTACAGTATTCTGCCAGCCTGACATAAAAGCCAACAACATTAGTACGGCAATTATATTATTCCTGTTCAATATATTTCTTTTCATAAATTCTCACTTCCTCGTATAATTCTTTTAGATACACAAATACATGTATCTCAGTTAATAAGTTACCAAATAAATATTGTTCAACAGGTATGTGTTTTTCTTCATGAGATATTTACAAAAATATATTATTTTTTATTATTTATCTCTTGACATCACACCGCTGGACTATCTGCGTAGAAATTAATATGGATCCAAACCACTAATTTGACGGTCTGTATATTCCCTGTCAAAATACTGACCAGACCAAACCTTATTTAGATTATTTTGAACTGTGCTACTATATGAAGACAAACCAATTTCATCAGCAAAATAACGTATATGACCCAAATAAAATTATCCATCAAAACAACTATGTTGCCTAGTAAAATCTTTTAAATCCCCACATGTATTATCTTTAACATGTTTTGCGATATCAATAGCCGTCATATGCCGCACTCCACCTGCTTATAGCTACATTTGGATTATCTGCCTGGTTATTAAAATGCATTAACAGGTTCCCATTTGCAAATGCACTATGTGCATATACATCGGTGGCAATATGCATAGCCATCCGATATCCCGTCTGATGAATGCTAACTGTTTACGGATCGTTACTCTGATTTTCTTAGTGCTGCGCTTTTTGGCTTTTGCAAGTGTAAGATAATTTTTTCTTGCCACTCTGCGGTACATGCGGGGTCTGGAAAATCCATATGTTTTGCAAAAACGAATGATGATCGTTTCCAGTTTTTCTCTTGCTTCATTCAACAGGGAAAAATCCTGTGGATATCGGATATTAGATGGAGCGCAGGTGGCATCGAGCATCAGGGTTCCTTTGTTTTCAGAGGACTGTTCCTTCTTTGTATCCTGCCCATCACCTTCTCCTCCTGATGGTATTTTTCTATTAAAACTGCACGAAAAAAGATTTGAGATCAATTAAAACCGTGCACTTTATTATACCATTTTCGAGCAGAAAATGCAGTAAAATCAATGGTTTTAAGCTGATTTTCTTTTAATCAGCAGACACTATTTACACCAATTGTCATTTGTATAATTTTACAATCAATTAACCTTATACTTAACTAACAATGATGGATTCCCATCATCTGCACATATAACCGGTTCTTCTTCCATAAATCTGACATAGAATGTGTTTTTATCCTTCACACAATAATCATACATTAATTTACTCCTGCTGTTAAATAATACATCCTTTTTAAGATCAAAGAGCTTTGAAAATTTCCTTTTATTTCCTTTTATATTGCAACGATATATTCCATCCTTTCCATTAGAATAATATATGTAATTATCTTTAAATCTGACTAATTCACGCCTGGTATAACCATTATCTCCGATACTTATAATTTTTTTTAATTTTGGCAGCTTATATGCTGCCACCTTCTTTCCGCCAAAGGAATATGCTGTAATTGTTGTATAGTTTTCATCAATTGCATATATTCTTTGCTTATGCATCTGAACAATATAACAATCCTTTATTTCATTTAATTTTACTTTCTTGACCTGTTTGCCATTATTTATGTTGATACATTTTAAAAACAAATTAGCATTCTTTTTATTTACATATCCGCATACATAATACATTTTGTCGCCTTTAACTCTTATATCTCCCACTTTATAATTTTTATTCTTAATCTTTTCCGACACAACAGACACTGGTTTACCGTTTTCATATACTGTAAATTTATAAACAGATTCTTTATCATTTCTACTGCATACCAATACTCTGCCGCTATCTAAATTAACAACGTTATTAATTTCATTATCATGACATTCCAATGGTTCAGCAGTATCTGCAGGAGACAAATTTTTATCGTACTTATATGTATATATATGAAAATAATTTTCATCTGTTTGAGCGTTATATCCATCATCCTCATAATTATATAATACAATATTGTTGTCGTTATCTGTTTGCATATAGAATGCATGATAACTCATGGGAATGTTAATTTTTGTTCTCTTTATATCAGCTTTTTTTGCCTCTGCATAATTCGACATTCCGCCTGCGAATATTATTCCTGCTATTATAATAATACATATATTTTTTACTGTTACTATCCATTTATTATTCATTGTGCCTCTCCTCCCTGTTATCTATATTCCAATCAATCTTTACAACTTTAATACCCCATTTGAAATAATACAGTCTTCAGCATGCTATCCACCGGACTCCCTTTTCCGGAATTGCGATATTGTTAATCTTATCTGTTACTTTTTTTATACCTGACAAATATTCTTTTTGTACAATCACCACACACTTCATATGCACTGCCAGGTATATAACTTACATAAAACGTGTTTTTATCAGCAACCTTTATATCA